>JAITFL010000128.1 GCA_031281385.1 Holophagales bacterium | reverse complement strand
GCTGAAGCGGTGGCGAGGGATCGCGACAAGGTACGCCAAGAACACGGCTTCATACTTGGCGGCCGTGCACATCCGTTGCATCATGATGTGGGCCAAAATCTATTGACGACACTATCTAGTGAGCCTCGAAAATTAGGGGCTAGGTTTCAGGGATCAGGGGCTAGGGCTAAGCATTGATGAGGGCAGCTTCCGCGTCATTTCTTAGGCGAGTTGGATGCGGAATGTTGGACGTGGTGGCGTTGTTCCAGCTTCCAAATCCACGCTCGGAGCCATCTCCCAAACATCAGCCGCCCGTCTAAGAAGTAATCCGAGGGAAGACCCAATAGTGAGGCGGCATTTGGGGGCCTTAATGCAGCCTTAAACGCCGCCAGCACTTGGGTGGCTTGAAAAATGAAGAGGAATGATTCTAGTTGTCCACGATTTTTTGGATGAGCTTTGGTGTAATTTTTTTCACGATGGGTTCAAACACTTTGCCGACTACGGTGTCGTCAAAAGAGGCCTCTGTCCCTGCACCCATGATTTTGACCCCCATTTTTTTGGATTCCCCCTCTTCGTATTCCGCACCGATGATTTCGCCGGTTTCTACCTCAATTACCCTCATGTCGAGCCTTGCCGTAAACGCGGAATTTTTAAGGTTCACGTCGGTAAGCGCTCCTGTGACGATTCGATTATTGGTCAAGGACCCCCCGACTCCGGTAAGGGCAAGTGCCGCTGGCAAGAGACTCCCTGTAGAAAACCCACCTTGTTTAGTGGCGAAGCGGGTGATTTGGCCTGTGACCAAATATTTTACACCAAGGATCTTCCCAATTTTTGCGGCGGTGTCGGTGTCAAGCATGCCGCTTTGCCCCAAATTTTGTTCTGCCATAACCTTTTCAAACTGGGCGCGCTCAATGACCCGAACTTGCTGCCTCCCTTGGTTCACGAATTCCGTAATGAACATTGTGGCCAGCAGTTTTGCAGTCCTAGCCTCGTTCAGCCCTTGGACATCACGTGATATGGGCAAATTCAGTAACGCATCGACAAGCGATGACGCGGGCGACGTAGAGCCTTGGACATCACGTGCTAGGGGTAAATCCAGTATAGCTATCTTAGGCCGACTTTCCTTATCTTGATCTTGGGCTACGCTGATAAGAGCAGTTTTTGCCGCTGGTTCTTCTGGCATTGGCGAAGCACAAGCCGGCAGTGCGCACATCAATGCGGCTAAGGCTATGGGGGAAACCTTGAGTTTCATGTTTTGCTCCAAAAAAAAATGCACCGCGCTGTGCGGTGCGAGGGTTGACTATTGAATTATTGTCTTTATGGATGACGCGTAACTAGCTGATAATAGGGATTTTACCCCCCCCCCCCCGAATTTTTAGCGAAAATTGGGGAAACTTGGCTACCTGTAAACGCAGAACTTTGTTTGCTGGCCGACTTGGCCTGTCCGCTTTGGCATTTCGCCTTGGTACCTTTTGTGTCTATTTCGCCTGTCATCTGCGTTTTCGGGTGGCTCATTTGTTCATGGGTTGGTGGCGCATCCATGAAAAGGAACAAATTAATAATACCATGCTTGGGGGGTGTCAAGCACTTTCAAGAAGATTTTTTGGGGAACGCTGGGGGTAGGGGGTAGGTTTCAGGGGTTAGGGGCAGCTGCGCGGCGATATTGATGCGGCTGCGCCGCGATGATATTTATGCCAATTGAGTACGCGGCGAGGTCATTCGCCAGACGGCCTCATCGGGCAGAATGGCACCCGGTTGGATTATTTGCCCGGCGCGTATCTTCCGTGCTCGGTGCGGACACTCTTGTAATCTGCCTCGTTCAGTGCCGGTTCATGGAGCCCGCCCTAATGTTTAACTGGGGAACTCGCTTGTTGCATCGCTCGCAGGTTCTCGGTATCCTGCGCTTGCGCTCCGGATACGCGAGACATCCTCCGTTGGTCTCTGCGACACATTAGCCGCCAGTGCTGCCATAGGTGTTTTCAGCTAGTTCAGCGTCGTTCTCGCGCTGCCCAGCTCGCTCCTCAGACCCCGGGTACTCGCCTCGCCTACTGCCCTATTTTGGGGCTGATACATGGGCATGGCTTCGATGTGCGGGCAGATGCTTTGGACATGGCTCCGATAAGCGCGAAGAGAGTTTAGCAAAAATGCTCAAATAACTGATTTTATTGGAGATATGGCAGGCGGGCCAACCCCAAAAAGTGCCATGTTATAATTTTTTGGGGGTGAAAAATGACTAACGAAGTACTGACACAACAAAATATCAATTCCATTTTCAATGCCGCCAAAAACGGCAACCCTAATGCCTTATTCAAGCTTGGCGAGATGTTTTGCTTTGGCCGTAATGTCGCCAAAAACAAAGCACTCGCTGTCAAGTACTTCACTAGGGCCGCTGAGCGCGGCATGGCTGATGCGCAATATCTGGTCGGCAACCTGTACTATGGTGGCACCAGCGTCCCCATGGACAGGACCGTTGCCGCCAAATGGTTCATCAGGGCCGCAAAGCAGAACTCGGTAGATGCGCAATATGCGGCTGGCTGCTTGTATCGGGATGGCAATGGCGTACCCAAGGATGGCGCAGAGGCCGTCAAATGGTTCAACAAGCCCGCGAAGCGTGGCTGGGCCAAAGCACAGTATTCTCTTGGCAACATTTACTTTCACGGCGTGGACATGCCCAAAGATTCGGCGACAGCCGCCCAATGGTTCATCCAGGCCGCAGAGCAGGGACATGCGGATGCGCAGTGCAGGCTTGCCATGATGTATTTTTATGGCGATGGCGTCACGATCAACATACACGAGTCGTTCAAGTGGTTCCTCATGTCTGCGGAGCAGGGCCAACCGGGGGCACAATGGAGCATTGGCAAAATGTACTACATGGGCCGTGGTGTACCACGAGACAGGGCCAAGGCCATCGAATGGTTACTCAAAGCTGCAAAACAAAAACACATGGATGCACTGTTCATGCTAGGCGAAATGTGCCTTTCGGGAGATGGCGTTCCCCTAGACATTGCTATGGCCATCAGGTGGTTTATCCTTGCCGCCCAGAATGGCCACGAAGACGCTGAATTGAAGCTCATCTCCCTTGTTAAGCACGTGCCTTCCGAATGGCCTGCTGACAAAGAACCCGGGAATGATTTTTGGGACATACCCGGTGATTACACAATTTAGACTTTTGAGCTTCTTGCAAAACTCCGCGGCACGTCTGCTCCTGACGTTTTGCGAGTGACTCAATACGATTGGGAACTACATGCTCATAGCAATTCCCTTTGGGAATGGCACGGAGTGCCTAGACTGCACCGTGAGTGTAGTGAGCCGCCGTTAGGCGGGGAGTGGCAAATTGTTGAGGGGGTGATGCATGTCGCTAATCGAGAAACCAAACTTTAAGTGGCTAGAGGACATTCTGTTCAAGGCCAAAGCCGAAGTGGCCAAAGCCGAGGCCATTGAGAGGATGGCGGCAGCCGAGGCCGTCGAGGAGCAAGTGTGCGGCATGATGGATTCTGTGCGCGAGGCGTGGCTGTGCGTGGCCATGGTTGCCCGCCTCTGCCGCAATTGGGATTGGCCACCACAAGTTAGCGCTGGCCCGTTTAGGATCACTTTGGATGGTGGCTACCCGTGTATTACAAAAGGGATAGGCGAAGCCAATGCTGCGTTGCGGCTGCTAGAGGATCAATTGAACACGCTAGAGGACAGGCTGACCAAAAGCAACCTGTGGCGGGAACACTGGTTTGACGCTGCTAGCGACAATGAGGAAGTGCGGCAACGGTTGCAGCTGGGAGAGGAATCTGGCTGGCTGCTCCGTCGTCCGCCATCGCCGCCACCACATTTTAGCCTAACCCATGAATCGGGAACAGGGCGAGCCGCAGCGAGTTCGACTAATAGATGAGAAAAATAGATGGCGCAGACCACCTCATCAGCGGTGTCCACGAAAAGATGGAAACAATTTGCGCTCGTTTAGCAATTCAACCTACAATCAGGTCAATTAACCATGCTGATCCTATTTGGAACTGGGATTAGAACCCACCACTCCACTAAATGGGCTGCTGGCAGAGGCATAGACGCGCTTTGGCATGCGGCCCGATTCATAGGCCAGGCGCCCTGCCCTGACTGCCAGATACATGGCTTCGGCCATGAGGGCGGGCTGGCCGGCCTCGGCCACGGCTGTGTTGAGAAGCACTGCGTCCGCGCCAAATTCCATGGCTATCGCGGCGTCACTGGCGGTACCCACTCCGGCATCTACAATCATCGGCAGTTTGTAGCTTTCGCATATTTCTCTGATGATCATCAGCACGTATGGGTTCTGCACCCCTAGCCCCGACCCTATTGCGCTGCCCAGCGGCATTATGGCGTGGACGCCAAGGTCGCAGAGCTTTTTGGCTAGGATGGGATCTGAGTTGATGTAGGGCAAAACGATGAAGCCTTCTTTTATCAGTTCGGCGCAGGCCAGCAGGGTCTCTTCGCCGTCGGGGTACAGGCTCTTTTGGTCGCCCAGCACTTCGACTTTGATCCAAGGGTTGTCTAGGGCCTCTCTGGCCAGCCTTGCCACGCGCAGGGTCTCTTCCCTAGTGAAGCATCCGGCGGTGTTGGGCAGCAGGTGGATTTCCTTTGGGATCCA
>JAITFL010000125.1 GCA_031281385.1 Holophagales bacterium | reverse complement strand
AAATAGTTTAAACCACAGACCCATTTGTAAAACTACCCGCACGATAATCGAAGGCGCGGGGGGTCTGGGGGGTAGCGAGTGGGACCGAGCGGACCCCCAGTTAGCATTCGGGAAGTTTTTCCAAGCCCCGGTGCGGGGCGAAACTGGCCGGAAGATGTCAGTTCCGAGCTTAAGCGGCGAATGACCTCGCCGCGTGTTCAATCGGCCCCAGCCGTCCGCCACACCATTAATGACCTCGCAGTCAAAAATTGGCTTAGTTTTGCAAATGCCTCAATTTTGCCGATTCGCTGCCATTTGCTACAATTGACAAGATGTGGCTTTTTGCGGGTGGCGCGTTTCGAAAGGAACCCCGCCCGATCGCTTGGTGGCCGCGTTCTATGGCTGTGATAGAAGGTGTGGAGCGGAATTCATGGATGTCGTAACAATTGAGTTATTCGACCTGACGGTTTCACAGGCGCTCCAAGAAGTCCAGCGCGTCATGGACGCCAACCCGGCGAGCGCGATTCGCATTTTGCTTGACGACGAAATGCATAAACACAATGTAATCAAGCTGTTAGATAAGCATGGGCGGGCCGTGGAATTGAGTTCGTCCGGACAGCTTGTGACCATTGACGTTAAGGCGATAAACAGGCCAAAACTGACGCCGCCCGCGCAAGTCATTCCCGCAGACTACAAGCCGCTTAGAACGCAGCCTGTATTGATACTGAGCGGCTCCATTGGGGCTGGCGATCCAAACATGGGGCGCAGGCTGCTGCTGGAGATATTGAGGCGGGCCGACAAACAGATTCCATGGGTGGGGATTGCCTTCGAGGGGGGGGTACTTCTACGCGACCCCGCCGGGGCAAAAGTGCTGCGCGGCCTAGTTTCTGCCGGTGTACCCGTCAAGGTCTCCAGGGAGTGCCAAATGTTCTATCCCGATGAAACAGAGGGGTTCGAGGTAATGGAAGATTCGGAATGGCAGACGATGCTACTAAAGGGGAACGCAACCAAGTTTTGATGTAGAATAGTGGTAGTGATGAACATTCCTAATACTTGGACCGCAATCAGAATATTGATGGGGCCTGCCCTCGTGGTGGTCTTGATGACGCGTGTGCCATTCCATGAAATCATTGGCTCTGTAGTGTTTTGGGTTGCGTGCATCACCGATTTCTATGACGGCTATTTTGCCCGAAAGCTGCGCCAAGTGACGATTTTGGGAAAGCTATTGGATCCGCTTGCGGACAAGCTGCTGATTTCTGGCGCCCTGCTGAGCTTGGTGGAGCTCAATCTCACTCCCGCTTGGATGGCGTTCATCATTTTGGCAAGGGAAATAGCGATAACGGGGCTTAGGGGCATTGCCAGCGAAGAGGGCATCACCATAGCCGCCGACCGTTGGGGCAAATGGAAGCTTGGGATTCAAATAGCGGCAATATCATGCCTGCTGTTTGGCCCTGTTTTGGACAGGTGGATTTTTATGCTCACCGATTTCAGCATTTTCGATAAGTGGACCGCAGGGCAGTTTTTCAGCGGGTCTCTCTCGGGGGGGCCTCCAACCTGGGGCTTTTTTGCAGGGATGGGCCTGATCCTGATGTGGGCGGCCATGATTCTGACTGTCTGGAGCGCGGTGAGCTATTTCAGGTTTTTCTGGCGCAAGCTGGGGGCAAAACTAATTAGCGGCGACGGGCGGCTGACGGGAAGCGACGATGAGAACTAGCGCACTTATTCGCAAAAGGCTTATCGCAGGGTTTATGACCATTCTGCCACTAGGCGTAACAATCTGGTTCCTCAAAATAATTTTTCAAATCCTAATTAGCATCTTTCGAGCGCCGCTGTCTTGGGCGGCTAAGGCCGTCAACTTGCCAGAGCCCAATCTTTGGCAGCAGGCGCTGTTTTCCATTGTGGCGATGGGCGTCATGCTTTTCGCCATCGGGTCGCTGATCCAGTATTTTCTGGGGCGGCGGGTATTGGGTTGGATGGACACTTTGATGATGAGCGTCCCTGGCGTCAAATCAATTTACGGTGCCACGAAACAGGTGATGAATGCGTTGCAGAGCGGCAAAGGCGGAAGCTTCAAAGAAGTTGTTTTGGTGCCTTGGCCGCACCCTGGCTCCAAAGCCGTTGGGTTTGTTTCGCACAGGGGATGCCCTTGGGCCGCCCCCGAGGACAGCCGCCGAGTGGCCGTGTATGTCCCTTCTACGCCCAACCCTACATCTGGCTTTGTGATTATGTTGGATGAGTCCGACATACAGCCCCTGAGCATGTCCCTCGACGAGGCACTCACGTGGGTGGTGACTGGCGGGGCCGTGCAGCCTGGCGGCTCCGACAAGACAATTGACCAAGGATAGCTGGCTATGGCGCATTGCCAGCATGGATTCGGATGTTTAGCGCTTGGGCGCGACTGATTTGTTTTCGATTGGCTTCGGCCAAAAAAAATGAGGTGAAAAATGGCATCAATAAATGAGCTGCTTCGTGGATGCGGCGTATTCGCCGACCTTTCAGACGCAGATTTAGACCTTGTGGCCGGCATAGCCAAAGAAAAGGCATTTTCAGCCGGCAGTTGGTTATTTAAGCAGGGCGAGCCGCGCCGCTCATGCTTTGTCGTTGCAAATGGCGCAGTCGAGGTCACCAGAGACGTCGGCGAGGGGACTGAAAAACTGCTGGTGCTTCGCAAAGGCGGCTACACGGGCGAGGCGTCATTGATCCGCACTGGTTCGCACACGGCATCCGCTTGCGTGGTGGAGCCATCGTCAATAATCGAAATAGAGAGGGAGCAGCTCCACGCCGCCCTTGCAAAAAATGGCGGTGCTGCCGTGAACGTGCTTATGCATATTTCGCAAATGCTGGCCACCCAATTTTTGTCTAGGCGCCCAGGGGCCTTCCGGTCGCACGATTCGGGGCCGACCCGCGTCGAGCACGATCTCATTGGCCCCCTCGAAGTTCCCGATGCGGCCCTATATGGAATCCAGACGCTAAGGGCGATAGACAATTTTCCTATCTCTGGAATATTGCTATCCCACTTCCCCGCATTTGTGCGCTCTTTGGCGATGGTGAAGCAGGCTTCGGCGAGGGCAAATTTCAAGCTTGGGCTGTTGGATGAAAGCGTTGCCAAGGCAATTGACTTAGCCTGCGCCGAGATCATTGATGGGCGCTGGCACGACCATTTCCCTATAGACATGGTTCAGGGCGGGGCAGGCACGTCAACCAACATGAACGCAAACGAAGTGATTGCAAACAGGGCCCTTGAAATAATGGGGAAGAAACGCGGCGATTACGCGCAGTGCCACCCCAACGACGACGTGAACATGGGGCAGAGCACAAACGATGTGTACCCGACAGCGATAAAAATAGCGACAGTCCTCATGCTGGGCGGACTGCTAGAAGCGCTGGAAAAACTTAGGGCGGCGCTGCTGGAAAAAAGCAGAGAGTTCAAATCAATCATCAAAATGGGCCGCACCCAGCTTCAAGACGCGGTTCCCATGACGATGGGCCAAGAGTTTGAGGCATTCGCCGTCGCTATACGAGAAGACATTGACAGACTGCGGGAATCGTCGCGGCTGCTTCTTTCTGTCAACATGGGCGGGACGGCCATTGGCACCGGTATCTGCGCCGATCCGCGCTATTCCAAGCTATGTGTCGAAGAGATGCGCAAAGTTACTGGCCTAAATGTGCAATCTGCCGAAAACTTGATAGAGGCTACGTGCGACACGGGTGACTTTGTTATGTTTTCGGGTACGCTGAAGCGCGTGGCCGTTAAACTGAGCAAGATGTGCAACGATTTGCGCCTGCTCTCCAGCGGCCCTCGGTGTGGGTTGCGAGAAATAAACCTGCCGCCACGCCAGCCAGGGAGCAGCATCATGCCCGGCAAAGTGAACCCGGTCATTCCAGAAGTCGTCAACCAAGTTGCTTTCAGGGTCATCGGCAACGATCTGGCCCTCACCTTTGCCGCCGAAGCCGGGCAACTGCAACTGAACGTCATGGAGCCGATCATGGCGCTGAGCCTGATGGAGAGCGTCCGAATGATGGCTGCGGCCGTGAACACGCTAACGGACAGGTGCATCAAGGGGATAAGCGCGAATGAAGACCACTGCCGAGAAATGGTCGAGCACAGCATTGGAATCGTCACTGCCACTCTGCCGGCCATCGGCTACAAAAAGGCGACCGAGGCCGCTAAAATTTCGCTGGAAACTGGCAAGCCGGTGCGCGAAATATTGCGCGAAAAAGGCTGGCTGGCCGAAGCCCAAATAGAAGAGATACTGAGCCCAGAAGCCATGACCCAGCCGAGGCGCTGATGGTCTTTTGACCTTTCTGTTTTTGGGTGATAATTGAGCGAAACAGCAAAAAAAAACATCGTTAAATTTAAAACCAGTGCTTGGCTCTGGCTGTTTACCGTGCTGGTGATGCTGGCGGCGGCTGTATATCAGCGACGAGCGGGCCCGACTTATCCATTTAGAAGCAGCGCCAACATCGGCGGCCAGCAGATAAATTTTCGTCTGCCCCGCAGTGCTGAAAACACGCGCCCGGCCAAGGTTACGATCCCAGACCCAGGCGTCCAGGCAAGGCTCCTTTGGAGGCGGTACCCAGTAGATGAGCCTTTCACGGTTGTGTTTTTCGGCCCTGAAGTTTCAGGCGGCAAAAATGTATTGACCGCAGAAATTCCCCCCCAAGACGCCGCTGGAAAAGTGGAATATCGCATCGAAATGGCCAGCGCGGCAATCCCGGATGGCGAAGAAGAAACGGTTGTTTTGAGGTTCAAAGGGCCAGTGTCCGCGCCGCTGCTGCTTTCACACATCTTGGCGATGCTGGCTGGCATGTTAGTGGGCACAAGGGCTGGCATAGGCGCCGCATTTGGAAGGGATGAAAAATTGCTGCCTTGGGTGGCGCTTGCGATGATAGCCATCGGCGGATTGCTGCTGGGGCCCTTAGTGCAAAAGGCGGCATTCGGGGCGTATTGGACGGGGTGGCCTTTTGGTTCGGACCTCACCGACAACAAGACGCTGCTGATGTTTCTAGGGTGGCTTGCCGCTTGCCTGTTGGCGCTGCACCCCAAGGCTAGGCGCCCTGCCATTGTCGCCGCGTCCTTGCTCGCCTTGTTTGTTTACTTGGTTCCGCACAGCCTGCGCGGCAGCCAGCTTGACTACCAACAAGGCGTTGTCCAAACAGGCCAGTGACCGATGGATAAATTTCTTTCAAACAAGCGGGTGCTGATAACAGGCGGAAGCCGCGGGATCGGCGAGTCCGCTGTGCGCCTGATGTCCGACCTTGGGGCAAAAGTGGCCTTTACGTTTCATTCCCAAGCAAGGGCGGCAGAGGAATTGGCAAAAAAAACAAGGTGCAGCGGAAACGAAGCGATTTTTTTCCAAGCCGACCAGTGCAGCAGGGAAGACGCCAAAAAGGTGGTTGACGCCCTTGTCGCGCAGTGGGGCGGCATAGACGCCTTTGTCGGGAACGCTGGAGTTTGGCTCCCCACCCCTTTGGATTTGCCTAACGAAGACAATCTGGAGAAGGTCATGGAGACCAACTTGATGGGCCTTTTCAGATGGCACGCCGAGCTTGTTCCCGTACTCACAAAGGCGGGCAACGGCAGCATCGTGCTTATTGCAAGCACTGCAGGCCAGCGGGGGGAAGCGGGCTATGGGGCCTACGCCGCCAGCAAGGGGGCAATAATATCGCTGACGAAGAGCATGGCGGCAGAGCTTGGTCCATACGGAATCCGCGTCAATTGCGTAGCGCCAGGTTGGGTGGACACAGATTTGTCGGCTCCGGCTCTGCGCCAGAACCCTGACACGAGAAAAGCGATTGAAGGCTTGTTCCCCTTGGGGCGAATACCTGTGGCCGACGACATCGCCGGGCCCATCGCCTTTTTGTTGAGCGACTGGAGTTCTGCAATCACAGGCGAAATATTAAACGTGAACGGCGGCACTGTCCTTTGCGGCTAGATGCGCTTTCCGTTTTTTGAATCAATTACTTTTGTGGGGGAATGACAGTGGATTTTATCGTGGCTGCGCTGCTGGGCATAGTTCAGGGGCTTACAGAATTTCTGCCCATTTCCAGTACGGCCCACCTTACCATCGCGGAAAATGTGCTTTTGGGCGAAAGTCTGCCCTTGGCGTTTGACGTGCTCATGCATGCTGGCACGCTTGTGGCGCTGATGGTGTATTTCAGGCACGAACTTGTCAAGGTTGTTATGGGGTTGATAGGCAGGAACCCAGAAGGGGCCAGGCTGGCTTGGTTGCTGTTTATAGCGATGAGTCCCACTGGCATATTGGCGATGTCAACAAAGCCATTCAAAGAAGCCGCCAAAGGCCATGCCTGGCTGTACGGTGTGTTCCTTGTAGTCACAGCCGCTATGCTCTGGGGGGCAAACTATCTGGCAAAGCGGAGGCAGGGAAGGGCTATGGCCGAAATGAACATTTTGGACGCGCTCTGCATCGGTGGGATCCAAGGGCTGGGAGGCGGCTTTGGCCTGTCCAGAAGCGGCTCCACCATTTCAGTCGGCGTTTTCAGGGGCATCAATTTATCGGAATCTACAAGGTTCAGCTTTCTGCTGGGCATTCCTACCATTGCGGCCGCAGCCATTGTCGAGGGCGGTCACTTGGTCAAGGA
The DNA here is from genome assembly GCA_031281385.1 of Holophagales bacterium. The sequence goes on along the minus strand of JAITFL010000125.1, from coordinate 5,781 downwards.
CATGCTCAAAAATGATGGCGTGGGCCAAGCGGCTTGGTTTTCGGGGGCATCAAACCCCATTCTTTTGAGCATCGTTGGCATTTGCGCGGCGGGCGTTTCTGGGTATTTTGCGCTGGGCCTGCTGGATCGCTTCACATCGAAACCGCGCTTGGGAGGATTTGTGATATACTGTTTTGTAGTGGGCGTTGCAATCATTGCACTCCATTGGGGATTGCCGGCCAAGGGCCTCTAAGAGCCTTTGCCCTCGCCATTCCAGAAAAACTGCCATGCACCGTTGTCAGGAGGCGCTGTGATACATGTTGCGGATGTCCATAAGACCTTTGTGGTCAAGGACAAAAAGACGCGCAAGAAAAAGACGATTGATGCGGTGAAGGGGATCACTTTTCATGTCAAACCCGGCGAAATATACGGCCTGTTGGGGCCAAATGGTGCTGGGAAGTCAACGACGCTTAGGATGATAGCGGGCCTCATGGAGCCACAACAAGGTTCAATCGAAGTTTTCGGCCACGACACAAAAAAATCATCTGAAAAAGTCCGCAGAAACATAGGCTTCCTTTCTACCGACTTAGGGGTCTATGGGCGTTTTTCGCCCCGCGAGCTATTAAAGATTTTTGGCGAATTTCAAGGCGTAGAACCCCAAGTGGCCGAGAGGCGCGGAACCTATTTGCTAGAAACGCTTGGTTTATCAGATTTCTTGGACGTGAAGATGGAATCCTTTTCATCGGGGCAAAAGCAGAAAGTTTCTATTGCCAGGGCCCTGCTGCACGACCCAAAGGCGATTCTTTTTGACGAACCCACGACTGGGCTGGACGTGCTGACCGCAAAAACTGTCCTTGACCTGATAAAAATCATGAAGGGCGAGGATCGTGCGGTGATAGTCAGCACCCATGTCATGCCCATGGCCGAACAAATATGCGACAGAATTGGGATAATCTTCGACGGGAAACTTCATGGGGATGCCCCACCAAAGGAAATACTGGCACAGTTCGGCGTCGGCACGCTGGATGAAGTATTCTTCAAGCTGGCTGCGAGCGGAGGCAATGTATGAGGGGCGTTTGGCTGGTGTTCAAAAAAGAGGTTTTGGAACTTTCCAAAGATCGCAAAACCTTGTTTGTCACATTGTTATTGCCGATTATTCTCTACCCTATACTCTTTGGCTTCATAGGCAAGATGGTGAAAAGGGAAGAGCAGCAGGCGCGTTCTTCCCAGACGCGGATCGCCCTGATAGACCCTTCGGGGGCAATCGAGCAGTTGATTAAATCCAAACCCCTTGATTTCGAGCTAGTGCCGCTCCCCGAGTACGACGCCAAGCAGGCGATCAAGGACGAAAAGCTGGAGATGCTAGTCACCCTCGAACCCAGCGCCGCCCAAGACATTGTAGAACATAAGACCGTTGCTATTGACGTGCTGTATAACCGAGTGGAGAAATCGGGGCGCGTTGGGATGCAGAGGCTAGAAGAGGCCATTCAAGAGATGGACAAAACAATAATTCAGGAAAGGCTGAAAAAGCTGGGCGCCTCTCCCCAATTGGCCTCGCCGACCGAAATCGAATCTAGGCAGGTCGGCGGCCAAGAAATGATGCTGGCGAAGCAGCTTGGGACTATGCTGCCATACATGTTGATGCTCATGCTTTTCGCGGGCTCCATGCAGTTGGGTATTTATGTGACAGCGGGCGAGAGGGAGCGCGGGACGCTGATAACCTTGCTGGCCACTGGGCTTCCGCGCCACGAGATAGTTTGGGGAAAATTGTGCTACATCTTTTTTATGGGTATCGTCAACTCGGCGATAAACATAGCCGCTATGGCTTTTTCGATGGGTTCTATGGTTGGACAGATCAGTGAAGCCGCTGCGGAAGCAGCCGCAGTAAATGGTGCGGTCGCAACCCCACCGCTGGCTGGCCTAACTGCGGTCGCCGACCCTGCCGTGATTGTTTTGACATTGCTGTTGATGATTCCGCTTGGGCTGACATTTTCCAACTTGATAATTTTTGTGGGCATACAGGCAAAGAACTCCCAAGAGGCGGGAACTTGGATGATGCCTATATTCTTGCCGATAATCTTTCTTGCGCTTTTTTCTATGATGCCCGGAATAGAAAAAATGACCTTTTTGACGTATGTGCCAATCCTCAATGTTAGCTTGGTCATCCGCAAACTGTTTGCACAGCAGGCCAGCGCATTTGAATACCTGATAGCCTTTTGGATGACGGTGGGCCTTGCTGCATTGTTGACTTTGCTCTCAACAAAATTCCTCAACAGGGAATCAGCGCTTTTCAAAAATACCTGATGTTTGTTTTGCCGCCTTTTCGAATCGAATGAGTTATGCCTTAATTTAGCTTATACAGCGAGGTGTTGATGCCAACAAAAGCCAAGACAGCCCAGCCGGCCAAGACAGCGGCCAAGGACTCCAAGACAGCGAAGAAGGCCACGGAAGCCAAGGACACCAAGGCTACCAAGAAGGCCGAAGCAGCCAAGGACACCAAGAAACTTGAAGCGCCCAAGGTGGAAAAGGCCGCCAAGAGCGCAAAGAAACCTGAAGCGCCCAAGGTGGACAAGGCCACCAAGAAAGTCGAAGCCCCCAAGGTGAACAAGGATGCAAAGAAACACGAAGCACCCGAAGTTGCCAAGGACACCAAGAAAACAGAAGCGTCCAAGCCGCACGAGCCACAAGTCAAGCAACACGAGGCTCCTAAGATTGCCAAGCCAGTCATCGTGGAATCGCCCGAGCCCCCCAAGATTCCTAAGCCGCCCCGGGAGGCTGGCGCACTGGAGAAACAGTTGAGCCGCGCCATTGAAATGTTGGGCGCGGGAAAGGTTGACGAAGCATATCAGTTGTTCGGGACCATTGCCGAAGAGGCGATGGGAAGTGGCCATTTTGGTTTGGCGAGAGTAGCAAGATGCTACCTTGTCCATAAGCAAAACCTTGAATCCGTTCCACCAGAAGCCGACCCAATCCAAGAGACCGTTTTTTTGCTGAACGCCAAAAAGCCTGAAGCAGTCCTTGATAGGATCGAAACAATGGCCAAGACAAAAAATGCCAGCGCACATGCCTACTATTTGAAAGCGCTTGCGCATGCCAGCGCCCACCAGCTCGACCTTTCTGCCCAAAGCCTGAAACAGGCCATAGAAATGGATCCGGCCCTGCTCAACATCTATAGGCTAGAGCCTGATTTTAAGGCTTGCCGCAGATCCCCCCTGTTCGCAGATTTTGAGCTTGCCTAGCTATAAGGGCCTGTTGCAACACGACAGTTTTGTGATCTCGCTGGAATAATTTGGAATATTTGCGATTACCACGTTGGCCACAAACATTGATGCACCCGTGCGAATAGCCGCGATAGGCGGCGGCACGGGGCTGGCCTCGTTGCTGAGGGCCCTGAAGCCAAACGCCGAAAGGGAAAGCCGGCCATGGCGCATGACGGGGATAGTCGCCGTGTCGGATGATGGTGGTTCCTCTGGCAGGCTGCGCGAAGAGCTTGGCGTGATACCCCCGGGTGATTTGCGGAACTGCCTTTCTGCCTTGGGGCCGGAAAAGTCTGTCCTTGGCGACTTGCTGGATTATAGGTTCAGCAGCAGCGGCCCGCTTGGCGGCCACAGCTTGGGCAACCTCATGTTGTCTGCCATGGCGGACGTCTGCGGGAGTTGGGTCGCCGCCATCAGGCAGCTCTCGGATGTGCTTGTGACGGTGGGAAAGCTATATCCTGCCACCCTTGCCCAAATGACGCTTTTTGCCGAAGACGCCAAAGGGAAAAAATACAAAGGGGAATCCAGCATCAACCATTGCAGCCCCCCGCTAAAGAAACTTTGGCTGGAGCCACAGGACGCGGAGGCCATTCCAGAGGCGATATTGGCCATCCTGCATGCAGACGCCATAATACTTGCCCCAGGGAGCCTTTACACAAGCACCATCCCCAACCTTTTGCTTTCAGAAATCCGCACCGCGATAGGGCAGGCCGGAGCTCCCTTGCTGTATGTGGCGAATCTTGTGGCCGAGCCAGGAGAAAGCCACGGGCTCAGCTTGGCAGATCACATAGACGCCATCCAGCGCTTTGGCCGAGTCAAACTTTCAGCCGTTTTGGCAAATGAAACGCCATTGAGTCCGCCGGTACTGGCTAAATATGCCAAAGAAGGCGGGGAGCAATTATTCGCGGACGCAAAGGCGAACTGCGGCGTTTCGGTGATCTCAAAGCCACTGCTGGACGCAGAGTCCGAATTGGCGCGCCACAGCCCGGAACTGCTGAATGCCGCGATTGAAGAATGGCTTCTTGGGATTAATCTCACAAAAGCGTAAAATTATATTTGGTGGGCAGTGTACGGATGCCCAACCGCCTATGTTTTTTGGAGTCAGCCATGAGTAGAATCCGCATAGCTCATTTTGCATTGGCCTTTGCAGCATTGATGCCCATTATGGCGCAGCAGAAGGCGCAGAAGGCAACAGCCCAACCATCCAAGGCCAACGCTGAAGTAGCTTCGCTGAAAAAGCAGGTAAAGGAACTCACCGAAGAGCGGAACGCCCTAAAACTGAGACTGGATGATGTTCCGCTTTTGATGAGGCAGGAGCAGGCGGAGCAGCTTCGCCAGATAGACGAGATCACTGCCCAGAGGGATGATGCGCTGGACAAACTAGAGAGGTTGGAGGCCACGCTAAAAGAAAACCAGTCGGGGGGCGATTCCCTGTTGAAGGAGTTCCGCCAAGCCAAAGAAGACCTGTGGGACAGCAACAATAAAGTGGAAATGCTTGAAAAAGAAATAGAATCGCTTCAGGCCAACTTGGACAACGCTACCAAAATCAAAGAGGGCGCATTGGTACACCTTGGACCAGACATCATTCCGGCGAAGTGCCTGAACCTGAGGCGGATGACGCCCTCGGTCAAAAAAGCGTCGGGGGCGGTAGTCGTGAATTGCCTGATCAACGAGCTGGGCGACACACTGGACGTCCGTTTGATCCAAAGGCTGCCGGGCAGCGACACGGAATGGGTGCAAAAGGCGCATGAAGAGTGCTTAGAGGCGGCAAAGCACTTGGTGTTCGAGCCGGCCACCACCAAGGACGGCATCCGCCTAAAGGTTTGGCAGGGCGTTGCCTTCTACCTCAAATAGCTTTGGGCGGCAACGATGTTCACCGCCCACCTTCGCTAGTCGGCGCAAGACACAGAAAAATGGAATCGGCCAAGTTTCATATCCACACGTGGGGTTGCCAGATGAACGACCACGATACGGAAAAAATGTCTGGCCTACTGATTGATTCGGGCTTATCTCCTGTCAATGCCTTCGAAGACGCAGACTTGGTTTTGCTCAACACCTGCTCGATAAGGGAAAAGGCAGCCGACAAAGTTTTTTCAGAGCTTGGCAGGCTGCGCGAGGTCAAGGCTGGCCGCCCCAACCGCCGAATGCTCATCGGAGTGGCGGGCTGCCTTGCCCAGCAGGAAAAAGAGATAATTTTTAAGCGAGCCCCATTCGTTGATTTCGTGTTGGGTACCATGGCGATAAAGCAGCTCCCCAAATTGGTCGCTGACGCCCTTTCAGGCGCGCCCAACGGAATAGACGTTGCCGCCTATCCAGACAACCATTTGTTCCCCGCCGATAAAATTCATCGCGCCCCTACTGCAAAGGCGCTGGTGACGATCATCGAGGGCTGCGACCATTCCTGCACGTACTGCGTTGTCCCCAACACGCGTGGCGGGGAAAGGCACCGCCCCGTGGAAGATATTTTGAAAGAGATCAGGGGCCTAGTAGCCGATGGGTATTGCGAAATCGAACTGTTGGGCCAAAACGTGAACAGCTACAAGGG
>JAITFL010000100.1 GCA_031281385.1 Holophagales bacterium | reverse complement strand
TCCAAAAATTCCGATACGCCAAAATTGTTTATGGCCGAGCCAAAAAACATGGGAGACTGCCGACCCGCCAAAAATTCGCTCTTGTCAAAGGCGGGCAGTACCGTGTCCATCAGGTCAATATCGTCTTTTAGGCGCGATGCCTCATCGTTTGTGAGCAACCCCCTGATTTCAGGATCGTCCAGCCCTCCCTGCCCCAAAAGCCTTGCCATCTGGCCTGCCTTGGTCTTTTCAAAAACCTGTATCTGCCCAGTCGCCCGAATATAGACGCCCTTGAAGTCGGGCCCGCTGCCTATCGGCCAAGTCATGGGGACTGCCGAAAGGCCGAACAGCTCTTCCACTTCGTCAATCAATTCCACTGGCTCGCGCCCTGGGCGATCCAATTTATTGATGAATGTGAAAATGGGCAGCCCCCTGTCCGACGCCACCCGAAAGAGTTTTTTGGTCTGCTCCTCCACTCCCTTGGCGCAGTCCAGCAACATAACCGCGCTGTCCGCCGCCACGAGTGCCCTGTACGTGTCTTCGCTGAAATCTTGGTGCCCTGGCGTGTCTAGCAGATTGATTGCAAAACCCTTGTATTCAAATTGCATGGCCGCTGACGTGACGCTGATGCCGCGCTCTTGCTCGATGCTCATCCAGTCGGACTGCGCCATCGCACCGCGCTCCCTGCCCTTGACCGAACCAGCCCTGTCAATGGCTCCGCCGTATAGCAGCAATTTTTCTGTCAACGTGGTCTTGCCCGCGTCTGGGTGCGAAATGATCGCAAATGTTCTTCGCCGGGCAATTTCGGAAGCAAGTGTCATTTGTACTCCAAGTTATTATAGCAGTTTGGAGTGGTCAGTGGTTAATGGTCGGAATGTCAGGCAATTGGCGTAAGAATGGCTCGGTACTTACCTGAGCGGCCTTCTGTCTATAAGTGGCTGCGGCGCCGTAGGTGGAGCCTGTGCCCCCCATTTGGCCGCCAAGTCCTGAAAGCCCAGGCGGTTGGCAAGGGCCCTCGCACGTTGGGCGGCGCCCTGCCAACCCTGCATGGCCAGCCACTGTTGAAGGATCGCGTCTGCGGAACCCGTTTTTTGCTGACGGAGCAATATTTCTATGTATGGTTCGGCGGCTGTGTTCCACGACCTTGCATCAAAGCTGTTTTCTGACCCGCTCATTCCAATTGGCCCACGGCCGGGTATTCCGCCCCCTAGCACTGGCCTGCCCTGTCTTGGGGCGTTCTGCGAGGCAAACAGGTTTTCCCATTCTTCCTTTGCCGCCATCTCGGCCATCCGCAAATCCCCGCGGTTGATGCAGTCCCTTATCCACTGCGAGCGGACAAATGTCGGGGGCATGTCGTTGGGGTCGCCATTCAAGGGTGGCGGCAGCGTTGCCTTAAAAACTGAAATGTCCCTGCCCCCAGACACACGCTGCACTGCCAGCCAAAAATTCCATAGGCGGGTGCTAGACGCCCGCCTAGCCAAGGCATGCTCTATGTCAGGAAGCCAGCGCTGGTATTGTCTTTTCATCATAGGGCTATATATGGCGAAATCCGACACGAGCGAAGTTCCGCCCCCGCGAAAGAGCACGTCCGACCCTCCAAAGCCCATGCCCATGCCGCCGCCTCTGTCGCCCCACAGTTGCTCGGTGTCCTGTTTCCAGATACCTTCCTGAAAGGCATTTTCGGCCTCTCTTGAATATTCTCCCCATATCTCGCTGTCTATCCATGTGTCCAACTGCGGCAGTGGCTCTAGGGAAACGTCACCCGCCGCTTGCCGCAGGAGGGGGTTCATCGCGCCACCCTGCCTTGCACCTTGCGAAACCCCCAGCGCTGCGCTGGTCTTGGCCTGAGCGATGGCCCTCAGTTCGCCGAGCAGGGCCAGCGTGGCTTCTGCATGATGTGGATAAATAGCCAAAAAGGAGCGCATTTCATCTAGGCGGCTTTTTAGCCCCGCGCCCCGAAATGCGTCCATGATCGAATCGGGCGTGGGGGCTTGGTCGCTGCTGTTTAACACTCTCCCGTTGGTGGACAAGATGGCCCACCTGGGCGCACCTTTGGGCCAGCCCTCTCTTTCAATGAGTTCAAGCCCCGCGCCGCTTTCTGCATCGAGGACGACTAGATTAAGGTTGAGGGCCACCGCTGGGTCTCGCTGCAAAATGTTCGACAAATCAAAACTTGCGGATGTCGTATGCAATGACACAATGGAAGCCGGGGGCCTTTCCTGTATCATGTTCAATATCAGGTCAAGCGATTCATTTCTTCTGAAACCCTGCCGCGCCTGTTGCTGTGGCCCGCGCTGCGCCTGAGAATATAGAACGCTCGGCAGCGCACAGCAGTGGATTATGAATGCAAAAAATAAAAAATTTGTGCATTTTTGGCAGTGCTTTCTAAACATTGACGGCCCCTTTCATTAATCATTTTTCCATCTTTCGGCCAGTTGGGGCATGTCGCATCTAAGCGCCACCGCCGCCGCCATATCCGAAATCACGCCCGGCCCGGCATACTCTTTCAATTGGGTGACGATGCCGTCTGCACCGCCCACGTCGCCCAGCCTCAACATAGACTCGATGAGGGGCTCCATCAACTGCTGCCACTGCGCCCTGAATAACTGTGAGCCAAGAAACATCTGGCCTTCTTGGTCGTACATATCTCTGGCGTTTATCCTGCGCCGAATGTTGGAAATGGTTTGGCTGAACTGCGTAAACGAATCCAACAGCAAATCCCGCACGCTGCGCCAGTCGCCGCTTCGCCTTGCCTGCTGAACCAAAACCATCTTTGCTTCAAACGGTGGCCATGTGCCAGGGGTTGTGTCAGGCATGGGGGCCAGCGTGTTCATTAGCGCCTTGGCGGGCCTGTCACCCAAGACCAATGCCATGTGCAGCCATATTCCCCAAATCCTGTCGCTGCCTGGCCATTTGCGTAGCGCGTCTTCCACTAGGCCTATCCTCTTTTTGTAAATGTCTTTAACTATAGTGCTGTGCCTGTCCAAAAAATCATCGCTGTATGAAAATGCAAAATCAGACTCCAGCCACTGCTCGCTGGCCATCAGCCTGTCGAATTCGTCCGCCCACCAAGCCCAAATCTTTAAATCCTTTTCGGGCGAAAGCAGCAATAACTCTTCGTCAGCGTTCATCACGCGCAGCATCTCGTTTATGCGTATTGTCCGCCAATTGCCGGAAGCGAACTGCTGGCGGCCATAATCCTGCCCCCAAGCAAGGTTGTTTTGCCCAAGCTCGCCCTCGGTGCGCTCCTCGGCTATGCTCCACAGCATTTTGAGTAGAGCCAGCCTGCCATCAATATTTTCAGGGTATCGGCGCACATAGTCCCTGATGCGCTTAACTGGACTCTGCACCCCCATTCGATCCAACTGATCCACCAACGCCTTTGCGTCTGGGATCACGGTACCCTGCGCAAGACATTTTTCGTTTGGGTCTATGAAGGCCCACCTTGGGCCTGGTCGCCATGAATATTTGCCTACCAAGTAATCCTTCAACTCTATCCGCTCGACGCCCAGCCTAATGTGCCTGATGCCCAGCTTCAATTCGGCCAGGCCCTCTGCCTGCAGCAGTTTTCTGAAAGCTGGCAACAGCGAGCCATTGTCGGAATCCAGCAGGACGAACATCCCTCTCTGGGATTCTTTAAGGGTTTGTCTATAATGCTCAACGATTGATTCAGATGAGTATGAGTCGTTGCCGTTTTGGAGCAACCTGCCCGCCGCGCCTTGGCGGGCGGGGCGGACATCGGCGGGCTGGCCGATCAGAAAGGATTGGGCCAGCATCAAACAGGCGAGGGCCGACTTCATTGATATACCTCCATTAGGACAACTCATTTGACCCGCAGCCAACACATTAGTTTAGTTTATCAGGGCCACTGCTAATTGAGCGAGCGGTGGACTATCAATCTTTTCCTATTGCTTGCGATTCCCCAGCTCTCTCCAAGACTTTGCCAAGCTCTCATACCCCAGTTTTTCGGCTATGGCTGCCGCCAACGGGAATGCGCCCGTCCAGCCTTGGCTTGACGCCCATGTTTTCATCATCTGTTCGGCGTCGGCTAGGCGTTGCTGTCTCAGCAGGGCCTCAAGGTATGCCTCCCCTTGGGAAGTCCAAAACCCTTGGTTCAGAAATGGATGGCTCTCAACCTGCACTCCGTCAGGCCCTACAATCCTCATTGTTACCTGCGGTGTTTGCGACGATGTATCGGATCCGCCCCGTTGTCCGCTTCTATTGACCAACATGCTCAGCAAATCCCAAGAAGGTTTCACCAGATCCATTATTGTCTTCCAGTCGCCGGATTGGCGGCAGGACTTCATGTATTCAGCCATGACCGAGCTGGGGGGCCAATTTGTGCGAGCTATGGTGGGGGATGGTTCTAAAGTCTCAAGCAATTCTTTCATGGAGGAGCCTGCACCCGTCTTGTTCAGCGTGGCCCAAAGCGTCCAAATCGTAGTAGAGGACGGCTGTCGCGCCAAGGCTGCTTCCACCGTGACGGCGGCCTTTTTGTAGGCCGCCCTAGCCAATGGGCTGAAAATGGCCCAGCTAGAAACAACCTGCTTTGAATCTAATCTCACTATAGGCCGTAGGGGCGACTCTTCGACCTGCCAGATCGCGCCCTCCAAGTATTTCTGGAACTCGATGCAATAATCCCTCCATATTCTTTCATCCGCCTCTGCGGTCAGTTCCGGTAGCGACTCGATCTGTTCCAGTGATGGATCCTGCTGTCCTTGGACGTTTACTCCAATTCCTCCAGAAGAAGTTGCAGAAAAGGATATGTTTGACATAGTGCTGGATTCTGGAACCTGCAATGCGTAGCGTGTGCGCTTTTCCGCGACGTTGGCCATCTCCGTCAGCAAGGTCATTCGCGCTTGTTCATGGTTTGGGTGCTCCCTCAAAAATCGGCGATAAATATCTACTCTGCTGCGGATTCCCGCGCTGGAGCATGCATCCGCCAACTGCGCGGACGTGGGCAGCGTGGCGCCATTGGCCACGCACTGCCCCTTTGTGTCATATATGGCCCAGCGCGGCGCGCCTTTCGGCCATCCTTCTTTTTCCCTAAGTTCATCGCCCACGCCTTGATCTATCGTGAACGAAACAAAATTCAAGTTATACACCGCAAAAGGGTCTTCCCGCCTAATTTGCGCAAAGTCTTTTTCCCAATCTTTGTCCTTTGTGTCGAATAGCACCAATGATGCTGGCGGACGAGTTGAGAGCTGCCTATAGAATAGGCCGGAGGTCATGAAAGACGACATCTCCCCTCTCAGAACATTAATTTGGGTCTGCTGCTGGCCAAAGATAGCCACTGGAATGACGCATACCGCAAGCGCTATTGTCCAAGTCTTAATTTTCATGTTGCCCCCTTCCTTATTTGCCCACATATTCGGCTATTAGGTCTGTCCAACGCTTTGCCACGTCAGGCTTGTTGCAGCGATTGGCAAGTCCGATAGCTTTCTGCATTTGGTTCACGCTCCACTGCCCCTTGGTGAGCCACTCTCGCATGGTGTTCATTATTGAATCTGCCCTGCCGATGTCGTTCATGTAGAGAAGAGCCTCCAGTAGAGGTTCGTACAGCGAATCCCACCTCTGGGTCCAGTCTCTTTCTACGATCTGGGCGATGATATCCCGCATACGGTCATCGCTTGATTGCACATCCACTGTGGGGGTTGGGATCGGGTTCGCCTTTTCCGCTTCATATTGGCTCCAAAGATTCTCGGCAATATATGGCCAGTTGCCCGTGTCCCTTGCTTCTTCCAGCACTTTTTCCCTTACAAATTTCGGCAGCGAGGTCATGTCCGCGCCGGGCTGCAGTACCAAGCGGTCAGCCACGCTGATGATGCTTTTCCCCCCAACTACGTCCGCCATGCGGATCCAGACCGACCAAATCTTGTCGCTGGTTGGGGCCCTCTCCAGCGCGGCCTCGACTTGTGCGATCTTTCTTTTGAACAGGGTCTTGACCGATGGACTGCAGAGCTCAGTGGCAGATTCTCCCAAATCGAATTCTAACCCTGCGGCTATCCAATCATCGCCAGTCAGCAAGCGGTCAAAGGATTCGGCGAACCCGGCCCAAATCTGCAAGTCTTCCATATTATCCAACACTTTATCTTTTGGTATGGGCGCGGGCTTTGGGTTGGAGCCAAATAAAGAAGCCACGTTAGGAGGCGAACTCCCTTGGCCGCTTTGAGGCATCCTTATCGACATGGTGAACGTGCCTCCACCGCTGGGCGCGGAGCCTTGGGAAAGAGCCATGACGGGTGCCTGCTGCCCTGCCGAATCTTCTTTGTTCAAGCCCAGCGCGTCCTTGGTGCGCCTGTCGGCGTCGCGCCGCTGCAGTTTGAGCAATTCAAGCCTAGCGTCCAAGTGGTCGGGCCTGGTTTTGAGGAAGTCGCGCAGGATGCGGACAGGGCTGCGGACGCCCTTGGAAGCCAATGTTTCGGCAAGTTCCAAAGCGGCGGGAAGTGCCTGTCCAGAAGCAAGGCATTGCTCATTTGAATTGACTACGGCCCAAGTTACGTTTGCCGCCAAGCCAAAATGTTTCCGCACGGATTCCGCCGTTTCGCCCTGCAAAAGATTCACCGGGTTGATCCCCAAATCGGCCAAGCCTTCTTCCTGCAGCAGCTTTCTGACCTTGGAAAGCGAATTAATATCAATCCGCCCTTGTT
>JAITFL010000094.1 GCA_031281385.1 Holophagales bacterium | reverse complement strand
GGGGCCGGCATCGCGGCGCCGCAGTTGGGGATCAACATAAGGCTGGCGATTGTGGACGTGTCGTCAGCTCAAGGCGCTTCAGTCAAACATGTGCTGATAAACCCAGAAATCGTCAAGACAGAGGGCGAGCAGACGGACACCGAGGGCTGCCTTTCGATCCCTGGTATTCAGGAGCCAGTTACGCGCGCCAACAAAATTTGGGTCAAAAACAGAAAGCCAGATGGGTCTTGGGAGGAGCTGGAAGCCGAAGGCTATCTGGCCAGGGCGATGCAGCACGAAATTGATCACTTGATGGGGCGCCTCTTTGTCGAGTATTTGGGCCCGGTCAAGAGGGATCTTCTTTTTAGGCAGTACAAAAAGCGGACGAGGAACTAGGCGTGGGGCGTGACTCGGACGGACTCCAGGGGCAAATCAGAACTGCATTTTTGGGTACCCCCGAAATTGCGGTGCCAGCACTGAGGGCGATGGCAGGTTCCTGCGGGGTCAGCGCGATATTCTGCAACCCCGACAGGCCCAAGGGGCGAGGACTCGCGCTTGCCATGCCCCCCGTAAAATCAGCGGCGCTGGATTTGGGCCTTGACGTGCGCCAGCCCGCAAATTGGAAAGACGACGCGGCAAAAGAGATTTGGAGCCAGCTCAAAATTGATTTGGCCGTGGTGGTGGCGTACGGTCACATTTTGCCAGCTTGGATGCTGGACGGCTGCCGACTGGGTGCGTGGAACCTACATTTTTCCCTATTGCCTAGGTGGCGCGGGGCCTCGCCTGTCTATCACACAATCGCGGCGGGCGATGAAGAGACCGGGGTCACATTGATGAAGATTGCGCCAGGCCTAGACGAGGGGCCAATTCTGGCCCAAACAAAGATGCGGCTGACAGGCCAAGAGACGTCCGACCAGCTTTTCAGCGTGCTCGCCCAGGACGCGGCAGACCTTCTTATAACAAATATTCCTACGCTTCTTTGCGGTGCTGTCGCATCTCCGCAGGACAACGCATTGGCGACTTACGCCCCAAAACTGAAAAAGGAAATGGCAAGGCTGGACTTGGCCAAAGACCCAATCACTTTGCACCGACAAATAAGGGCCCTGCAGCCTTGGCCTGGGGCGGAAATCATAATTGAGGGCTCAACAGTAAAAATAATATCCGTGGGCGAAATCGCGCCTTCCGACAACCATCCTGGCACACTCCGATGGGGCAAGGGAGGTGCCTGGCTGACAGTCGGTGGCAATAGAGCGATAGAATTGTTGGTGCTCAAAAGGGAAGGCAAGCCGCCGATGCCATCCAACCAAGCCCTGCAGCACTTTGGCAAGTGCGGCCCAATAGCCCTGATCCCATGAACGACAATAATTCCATGCACAAGACAGACGCAAGCCGCCGATTTGTTTTGGCCGTCACAGGCGCATCGGGCGCGCCTTTTGCCGATGCACTGATAAAGCGCATGGCTCAAGAGCCAACGGTGGCCGAAGTCATGCTGATCTCCACCCCGACCGGGCGAAGGTGCTTTTTGGGGGAGGTGGGTTGCAGCTTGGACGACTATGTTCGACACTTTGAAAAAATATCCACGTTGGACGAAAACGACCTCGGTGCCGAAATCTCCAGCGGCAGTGCTAGGCACGGCGGCATGGCCGTTGTGCCATGCTCGATGGGTACGTTGGGGCGTATAACGTCTGGGACTAGCGACAATCTGATAATCAGGGCCGCGGACGTTTGCCTAAAAGAGAAGCGGCCATTGGTTCTTTGCGTAAGGGAGTCCCCGCTGAACAGAATACATTTGGAAAACATGCTAAGGGCCCACGACGCCGGATCCATCGTTATGCCGCTGGCACCGACTTTTTACCATCACCCAAAGACAATAGAGGACATCTGCGACGCATTCGCCACAAGGGTCATGGAACGCTTGGGCATGGTTCAGGAAGACGGCAGAAATTGGAGCGGCTAGGTGCAGGAACCTGAAAAAAACGCCGTCCAAGCCATGTTTGGCCGCATAGCTAGGCGGTACGACACATTGAACCACGTACTTTCGCTGGGCATGGATTTTTATTGGTGGCGGCGGATGGCGGCAGCGGCTGGGGCTAGGCCAGGCGCGAAGATTTTGGACATGGCGGCTGGAACCTGTGACAGCACCCTTGCCTTGACGGGGCGCGGCGCAAATGTGGTCGCGGGTGATTTTGCGATTCCTATGCTAAATATCGGAAAACAAAAAATTGAAAAAAAAAGGCGCGTTGGCTTGGTTCTGGGTCTAATCGGCGCAGACGCGGCCAACCTGCCGTTTAAGAGCGGCCTTTTTGACGCTGCAACAATCTGCTATGGCATTCGCAACATTGAAGTGCGCCCGCTGGCTTACTCAGAATTTTTGAGAGTTCTGAAGCCTGGCGGCAAGCTGGTGGTGCTGGAGTTCAGCCATCCAAGGCGGGCTTGGCTCAGGTGGCTCTGCGGCGCATACATCGGGTTCCTTTTGCCAAAGATAGGCCGCCTGTTGAGTGGCGACAGTGAAGCCTACGCCTATCTGGCAGAGAGCATAAAACGCTTCCCCACGCAGCAGAAATTGGCCCAAGAACTTGAAGAATCAGGGTTCAGCGGCGTTACATGGAAAAATTTGTGCTTTGGGGCCGTGGCCATACACGTGGCGCACAAGCCAAGAAGGTTATAGAAGCCGAGTTCCCTTGTGGCTGTAATGATCAAAACATTGTAGTTTCAGGCAAAAATGCGTATTGGGTTGCGACTGTTTGCTAAATTGCTACGTTTCCCAGTTGGTCTATTTGTTGGGAAAATTACAAAACCACAATTTTTTCTGGTGATGGCAACTGAACTGTATTTTTTTTATCATAAATGTCAGCATATTCATATGATTACCCCAAAAGTGACAAATTTGTAACCATTTTCTCTGCCCATTTTTGTTTCAGTTGCCATATGTTTGATGTATGCCGAATCTATGGCGTTTGTTTCTTTCAGGAACAGAACAATTACAGATAAAAGTGGCGTTGCCCAAACTGACAAGGAAGGACAGCATGAACAATTCAATTGCAACAATTCTCAGGTACCTATTTGGTGAGCGGAAACATTTGTCCTTATCCAGCAAACCCGCCGCTTTTTTAGCTGCAACAGCTTTGGTGGTTGGGGTTTCATTTGTGGGCTGCGGTGCCAACTACAGGGGTGATCCAGGTCCCAGAAATCCTATTATCGGCAGTGTAGCCAATTCTGTGTTTGTGTCCGGCGGAAATGTGCACGTTTCAGGCAATCTATTTTACGGCAGAGGTGTAGTCCCATGCCGTTGGCAAAATGGCAATTTGTACTCACACTTGGGGTACACACCTAAGGCTAATGCCAATTCCATTTTTGTCGCTGCCTCAGATGTATATATTGCTGGTGCCGACACATCCTCTGATTTGGTGGGTCCCGTAATTTGGAAGAATTCCGCGCGCCAATTCATCGGCGAACTAGGTTCCGTTGCCATGCCTTCATCTGTCTTTGTTTTGAGCGATGATGTATATGTGGCGATGTCTGGGGGAGGCAAGGCCATTCTTTGGAAAAATGGGGCAACTCAGTTCCTAGGCGATAACGGCAAGACGGCTTTAGCCAACTCTGTCTTTGTCCGTGGCAACGATGTTTATGTGGCCGGTGCCGAAGGGGACAGTGCCTCGCTTTGGAAAAATGGGGCAATCCAGTTCCTCAACGATGGCAGCAAGACAGCCCAAGCCAATTCTGTTTTTGTCTTTGGCGATGACGTATATGTGGCTGGACGGGACGGGAACAATGCGGCACTCTGGAAGAATGGAGCGGCCCAGAACCTTGAGAGCAACGGTATGTCTGGCACTGCCAATTCTGTCTTTGTCTATGGGGGCAACGTGTATGTTTCCGGAGTCAAAGGGGGCAAGGCGGCACTATGGAAAAATGGAGCAGCCCAAAATCTTGAGGGCAACGGTATGTCTGGCACTGCTAATTCTGTCTTTGTCTATGATGGCGACGTGTACGTGGCCGGAGCCATAAATGGCGATGCTTCACTTTGGAAAAATGACATTCGGTTGGCGCTGGGAGTACCTCTATTCTTGTAGCCGCCTTTCCCAAAGTGGCTCGCAATGATTCTCGGTTGACGCTGGGAAAGCCCCAAAGACGAATTTTTTTACGAGCCCAGCGAATAGACCGATAACTGCCAGAAGCACTATGCTGCGCCAGAAGCCTTGCTTGGCTGCAACTCGGCACAACGTTGCTTGAATGCGGCCTGCCGATGGTGCATCATGGAGTGTAGGAGGTCGCAATGCAGACGCTAAAAACTTCCAGCTTGTCCATCGGAAAGGTACGCAGGGGCAAGGTCAGGGACGTGTATGACTTGGGGGACAGCCTGCTCCTCGTGGCCACCGATAGGGTGAGCGCCTTCGACGTGGTCATGGAAGAACCCATCCCGGGGAAGGGGCGGATATTGACTCAGGTCGCCAATTTTTGGTTCGAGGCCACAAAGGACATTCTGCCCAACCACCTCATCTCCACGAATGTGGGCGACTACCCGCCTGAACTGCGCGAATATGCAGACCAGTTGGAGGGCAGGTCGGTTCTGGCCAAAAAGGCCAAGGTTATTCCAATCGAATGCATCGTGCGCGGTTACTTGGCCGGGAGCGGCTTAAAGGAGTACCAAAAGCAGGGTACTGTCTGCGGCATTCCGTTGCCAAGGGGCTTGGGCATGGCGCACAAGCTGCCCGAACCCATTTTCACGCCCTCTACCAAAGAGGAAGAGGGGCACGACGAGAACATAAATTTTGAGCAAATGGCAAAAATCGTGGGCCTTGGCCTAGCAGAGAAGCTGAAAGAATTGAGCTTGGCCATCTATGTGCGCGGGAGCCAGCTCGCGGCCGAGAGGAACATCATTTTGGCCGACACCAAGTTTGAATTCGGCCAGTTGGAAGATGGAAGCCTGATACTGATTGACGAAGTGCTGACCCCGGATTCCAGCAGGTACTGGCCAATGGAGCGGTACGAGCCTGGCAAAAACCCGCCCAGCCTTGACAAGCAGTACCTGCGCGACTATTTGGAAACGCTGAAAGATTGGGACAAACAGCCCCCGCCCCCTCCTCTGCCGCCTGAAATAATTGAAAACATCAGTGCGCTGTACAAAGATTTGGCGGGCCGATTTGGGGTGCGGACATGATTTTGACGGCGGGAAATTTAATTGTTGCAAAAAAATGATGGAACTTGGCATAAAATGATCTTGTGTAGTTGTCGTAACAAACCAAAACCAGTTGGGGGTAGGCATCATGGGTGCTAATGACAAAAAAGACTTGCTCAAGAAACTTAGGGACGAAAGCCGCATGGGCGGTGGGCAGGAGCGCATAGACGCCCAGCACGCCAAAGGGAAGATGACCGCTAGGGAGCGCATAGAAACGCTTTTGGACAAGGGCAGCTTTGTTGAGATAGGCGCCTTTGTCACGCATAGGTCATCAGACTTAGGATCGGACAAAAAAGCGAACCTCGGCGACAGCGTGGTGACGGGTTGGGGAACCATAGATGGCCGAACAGTATGCGTATTCAGCCAAGACTTCACAGTACTCGGCGGCTCTTTGGGCGAGGCCCACGCAGAAAAAATTTGCAAAGTCCTTGACCTAGCCATGAAGAACGGGCATCCAGTGATCGGCCTAAACGACAGCGGCGGCGCTAGGATACAGGAAGGCGTTGTTGCCCTTGGGGCCTACGCAGACATCTTCCTGCGAAATTCGCTCTCGTCAGGTGTCATCCCGCAGATAAGCGCGATCATGGGCCCCTGCGCTGGAGGCGCTGTTTATAGCCCCGCCCTCACCGATTTCATCTTCATGGTCAAAAAGACTTCCCACATGTTCATCACCGGGCCGGAAGTTGTAAAGTCCGTAACCCACGAGGAAGTTAGCATGGACACTCTTGGCGGCGCGGACGTCCACGCATCCAAGTCCGGCGTTGCCCACTTTGCTTGCGAAGATGAGGCAGAGTGCCTCGAGGCAGTGCGCGAGTTATTCTCTTATCTCCCGTCCAACAACATGGAAGACCCCCCGACCGTGGATACAGGCGATGATCCTGACCGCCGCGACGAAAGCCTGAACACGCTAGTGCCAGATGACCCCCGCAAGGCATACGACATGCGCGAAGCCATCAATAAGGTGGTGGACGGCGGCGACTTCTTTGAAGTACACAGCGGGTACGCCCAAAACATAATTGTAGGGTTTGCACGTCTTGGCGGGCAGTCCGTTGGCATCGTAGCCAACCAGCCGATGGCCTTGGCGGGCGTGCTAGACATAAACGCCAGTGTCAAGGGCGCGCGCTTTGTTCGCTTCTGCGATGCATTCAATATCCCGATCATCACATTCGAGGACGTGCCAGGCTTCCTGCCAGGCGTGAACCAAGAGCATGGGGGCATCATCCTCCATGGGGCCAAGCTGCTGTACGCCTTCTGCGAGGCAACCGTGCCCAAGCTCACTGTCATCACCCGCAAGGCCTATGGCGGCGCCTACGACGTGATGAGCTCCAAGCACATCCGCGGTGACTATAACGTTGCATGGCCAACTGCTGAAATCGCCGTCATGGGTCCCGACGGCGCCGTCAACATCATCTATAAAAAAGATATACACGACGCTGCAGACCCAGCCGCCAAGAGAGAAGAACTGATCAAGCATTATAAAGAAACCTTTGCCAATCCGTACGTGGCCGCCTCGCACGGCTATGTGGATGATGTGATAGAGCCTGCTGACACTAGGCGCATGCTGATCACCGCGCTAAAGGCTGTTAAGACCAAGCGCGACAGCAATCCCCCGCGCAAACATTGCACCATGCCCCTTTAACCAATAGTCAAGAAAGGGAAAACCATGTCCAGCAAGCACAGCATCTCCGAACTGGCGTCGCTGATCACCTCTCCATTTGTTTTTTTGGACTTGGGAAGCGTCAATGACCACGTTGTAAGTGTAATGCGCATCGAAGGCCGCTATCCCATCCACAGCCATACCAAGGATGAGATGTACATCGTTCTAGAGGGCGATATAACTATTCAATACAAAAACAGGCCAGCGTTGACGCTGCAAAAGGGCGAAAGCACGGTGGTCAAGGCCTACACGGCGCATTCGTCCGGTTCGGAGACGGGCGCCTTGGTCTTGATATTCAAGTCCAAAGACTATGCAGTGAACCCATCGGATTAGGAGCCAAGGGATGCCTCAAAAAGTTCAAATCACTGAAACCGTCCTAAGAGACGCGCACCAGTCCCTTTTAGCGACTCGTATGCGCGTAGAAGACATGTTGCCGCTGTGTCCAGACCTTGATTCCATAGGCTTTTGGAGCCTAGAGGTTTGGGGTGGTGCCACCTTTGACACCGCGATGCGCTTCTTGGGGGAAGACCCGTGGGAGCGCCTCCGCAAGCTGCGGAAGGCCCTGCCCAACACGCCATTGCAGATGCTGCTGCGCGGGCAAAATTTGGTGGGCTACAAGCATTACCCCGATGACATTGTTGACTACTTCGTGACAGCCTCCAGAAAAAATGGCATGGACGTGTTCCGCGTCTTCGATGCGCTAAACGACACCCGCAACATGGAAGTGCCGATGCGCATTGTGAAAAGGGAAGGGGGTCACGCCCAGGCCACCATCTGTTACACCATCAGCCCCGTCCACACAAACGACCTCTTTGTGGAGATGGCCATAAAACTGGCCAACATGGGGGCCGACTCAATAGCGATAAAGGACATGGCTGGGCTCATTTCGCCATACGTTGTATATGAGCTAGTAAAAGCGATCAAGGCAAAGGTCAATTTGCCGATAAGCCTGCATACCCACTACACATCTGGCTTCGGCACCGCAGCATACCTCAAAGCCATAGAGGCTGGCGTTGATGTGGTGGACTGCGCCAATTCTTCGCTCTCAATGAGCACCAGCCAGCCGCCCACAGAGACAATCGTAGCATCCTTGGCCAACACGCCGTACGCAACGGGGTACGACTTGACAAAGTTGGCATCCATAGCCAGGCGCGTGGCCGAGGTCAGGAAAAAATACGCCAGCTTCGAGGCAGGGATCAGTGCCGTGGACATCAACGTCCTAGAGTACCAAGTGCCAGGCGGTATGCTGTCCAATTTGGTCAGCCAGCTCCGCCAACAAAACGCCATGGACAAGTACTACGATGTTTTGAACGAAGTGCCAAGGGTCAGGGCAGAGATGGGCTACCCACCGCTGGTTACGCCTTCCAGCCAGATAGTTGGCACCATGGCCACCCTAAACGTAGTGCTTGGAGAGCGCTACAAAGTCATACCCGACGAAGTGAAGCAATACTATCGCGGCTACTACGGCCAGCCGCCGGCTCCGATGGATCCAAAGGTGCAAAAGAAGGCAATAGGGGATGAACCGCCCATCACTTGCCGCCCAGCGGACATGCTGAGCGCCGGCTGGGAGTCGGCGAAAAAGGGAATAGGCGATTTGGCAAAATCGGACGAGGACGTTTTGAGCTATGCCCTCTTCCCTCAAATAGCCAAGCCATTTTTGGAAAACCGCGCCAAGGGCATGGGCGGGAAAGGCGAAATTGTTGCTTCCGTTGCGGCGGCGCTGTTCCAGCAGTCCGACGCTAAGGCGGCCAAACAAACAACCGCCGCAGCCAGCTCCGCCCCTGCGCAGTCTCTGTGGAAAGTGTCCGGCCGCGCCGGCATGGAAAGGGGATGGTAATGTTGTCTAAGTTCAAGTTGACGCTAGAGGGTGTGGACTACGACGTTGAACGCCGCCAGGACTTGATCATCCTCAACGGCGTTGAGTACCAGTACGAAGCAAAAGATGAACAGATTCTCATAGGCGGTACGCCGCACACGGTGAAGCTGAGCGGATCCAGCGCCGAAGTGGACGGCATTGCCTACGAAATAAAAACCGAAGGTTTGGAAGAGGGCAAGCACCCCGCCCATGCGCGAAAAGCTGCAAGTGCAGAGGCTGGGGCCGCAGCCGGGGCAGTTGTAGCCCTGATGCCGGGCCTGATAATCAAGATCCTCAAAAAGGAAGGCGACAAGGTAGAGGCCGGGGAAGTGGTCGTCATTTTAGAGGCCATGAAGATGCAAAACGAACTAACCGCCCCCATCGCTGGCACCGTTAGGCAGGTCAACGTAAAACAGGGCGAAAACGTTGAAATTCGCCAAATCCTGTGCATAATCGAATAGTTCACACATTAACCCACAAATGGCCTAAGCAAGCCGCCGTGCAGGCGTTGCTGGGCCCATTCGGATTGGAGCCATGCTCAACCTGATCACGCTGGATGGCCCCTCGGGCGTGGGCAAATCAACCACAGCCAAGCGGCTCGCGGAGGCGCTGCGCTGGGGGCACATGGACACGGGCGCGATGTACCGTGCCGCCACACTGGCTTTCATGAGGGCCGGGGCCGCGCCTGGGGACAAAGCCAAGACAGCCGAAATATTGTCAGCATTTGGGTACGAGCAAAGAGGAGACTTATCCTTTTTGAACGGTGAGGACGTTTCCGGTGTTATCCGTGGCATGGACGTCACCAAAAACGTCTCCGCCGTAAGTGCCGACCCTGCTGTCAGAGAGGCCCTTGTCGGCATCCAGCGAGAGATGGGGGCCACTGGCCAATGGGTCATAGATGGCCGCGACATAGGTACTGTAGTGTTCCCGCAGGCGCTGTGCAAAATATTTCTGGTGGCGACGCCCGAAGCTAGGGCCAAGAGGCGCGTGCTCGAACTGCAGGCCAAGGGCATAGCCGCAGAGTATGAGGAAATTCTGGCGGATCAGGCTAGGCGCGACCACCTGGATTCCACTAGGGCCGTGAGCCCGCTTCGAAAAGCCGATGACGCTGTGGAGTTGGATTCAAGCAATCTTAGCATTGGCGAAGTAGTAGAAAAAATAATTGAAATATATAAGGCTAAAAAGTAGGATTTGGGCAGTGTTGATCCCGTCTTTAGCATGATACAATAATATTTAATTCGACTTAAGGTGAGGTTGCCGATGCTACTTTGCGTGCTTTTTTTACCCGCAGTCTTAGCGGCGCAAGTGCCAGACGCGCCCAACTTGGAGCAGATTCTCGCCAAGCACTTTGAGGCTATGGGAGGGCTGGACAAACTGGCATCGGTAAAAACTGTTCGGATTACAGCGACCATCCCAA
The DNA here is from genome assembly GCA_031281385.1 of Holophagales bacterium. The sequence continues at coordinate 411 of JAITFL010000094.1, read as the reverse complement.
AATCCACTGGCTCAGAATCCATTGTTTTTGAATCAGCGCCGGGCTTCACTTGCCGCCATTCCAAAATCGATCTTGGGAATGTGTTTGTTGAGAGCATTGTTGTCACAAGCCCCAAAGGAGGCTGGAGATCCAGTCCTTTTGCAAATAGCGGCAAGCCCGTTGAGTATGATATTAAAGAGCGTAAAAGGCGATGGAACGATCCAAGCAGTGTAATCTTCAGCCATGTGGGCAGCAGCCCCTTTGTCGGCTACAAAGAAAAGGGGCTGAAGGCTGAATATCTGGGGCTTGGGGATTATGCGGACGGGAAGGCCCATAAGGTGAGCCTAGAATACCCAGACGATGGCTACACGCTTATTTATTTCTTGGACGCGAAGTCGTACCTGCCAGCCAAGGTTGAAACCAAGTATCCGG
>JAITFL010000078.1 GCA_031281385.1 Holophagales bacterium | reverse complement strand
CGGTGCAGGAGGCGGCGGCAGGCGGCGTCGCCCCAAGTCTGGTCTGGCCTTGCGCCGTGGTGCCTTATGAGCGCCAGTACTTCCGCCTGTAGCGCGTTGGAGGCCTTCAGGCGGTCGAGAATGTTGTGCGCCAACTGTTCGCTTATTGCCTCGTGGCCGTGGAATCTTACTCGCCCGTCTGGCCCAATGAATTTTGCGCCGGGCTTGCCTATGTCGTGGAGCAGCGCCGCCCAGCGCATCGCTGGGTCAGCGGGGGCATGTTTCACAACCTCCAACGTGTGGACCCACACGTCAAAGGCGTGAAAGTCGTTTTGGCCGCACCCTATGGAGGGGAGTAGTTCGGGAAGGCACTGGCCCAATAGGCCAGATTCAGCCAACTCCCTTAGGCCAGCCGGGGCGTTGGTTCCGGTCAGTAGCTTTGTGAGTTCCACAAAAACCCTCTCTGCCGACACTTTTGAAGCAACGTCCATTTTTTTGGGGATGGCCTCTCTTGTGGCAGGCTCTATAGAAAAGCCCAGTTGGGATACGAACCTGCAAGCGCGGTATGGGCGCAGGCCGTCCTCGTCGAAGCGCACCAGTGGGTCGCCAACGGCCCTTATGAGCCTTGCGTCCAAGTCGCGCCGCCCCCCAAAGGGGTCTATGACGTGGCTTTGCCAGTTGTCGGAATCCAAGTGTTCGATGGGCAGCGCCATCGCGTTGATCGTGAAGTCGCGTCTAGCCAAGTCTTCTTCCAGCGATGCCCCAAATTTGACAGACGATGGATGCCGACCGTCAAGGTATTCTCCATCGCCGCGGTACGTTGTGATTTCTATGTTTTCGCCATTCAAGACAATGGTGGCCGTGCCGTGGCGAAGCCCGGTCGGAATGGCCGTTATGCCTAAATTTCTGGCCCTTTCGATAACAATTTCGGGCATCAGAGTTGTTGCCAAATCCAAATCGCCAACGCTTCTTTCGAGCATGCGGTCGCGCACGTAGCCCCCAACGGCCACAAAGGAAGCATCGTCCCCAAGAGCCCGCAGGGCTTGGAGGATAGTGCTTTGGTTGTCTTGGCGCGTTTTCGTCATGTCGAGATGCTTGCAAAACACACAATTGTTCCCAATAAACCTCCATCCCAATTCTAATTAGAATCATGGTTGATTCTATCATTGTCAGTTGAGCGTCTTGCAAAACTCAGCTAATTTTTGTGTGCAAGACTCCGTTCAGCGTGGGCGTTCAATCTGTTTCTAGCTCCTGATTCTATCTTTCGTGCTCGGAGCAAACACCTTTATAATAATATGGCTCATTCATCGCCGGTTCATGGAACCCGCCCCGGATGCTAAACCATACGTCCGGCAGTTCCATCGTGCCGATTGGGTACGCGGCGAGGTCATTCGCCGCTTAAGCTCGGGGCGAGCATACTGCGGCCTTGGAGGGGTTCCGCCGGGTCTTGGAAAAGCTTATTAAATGCTAACTGGGGATTCGCTCGGTCGCACTCGCATGCGAGCGCTTCCCACGCTACTCCCCAGACCCCAAGTCCTCGCCTCGCTTACTGCTCTATATAGGGGCTGATACATGGACATGGCTTCGATGGATGGGCGGATGCATGGGGGTGACTTCGATGAGCGCGAAACAGTTTTGCAAGTGGCGCCATAGACAGAAAAATGCTGGGTCTTTCCAAAACATCAAAGCGGGGCTATTCTTGAATAATGTTTGAGACGCCAGAGATCACCAAGCCAACTTTGCCATTGCGGCGCATGGCGGCGCTGAAAGCCAGCTGGAAGCCGCTTTTGCTAAACTTTATCTTGCCAGGGGCAGGCTATTGGCTGCTTGGCCAGAAAACTAGGGCCAAGATACTTTTTTGTGTCTGGTGCATCTTTTTGGCCATAGGCTTCTTGCAACTAAAGTACGGTGCCGTGGACGGTTTTGTTGGCGGGGTATTCACGCCAAGACTTAGCCCGTTTGAATGGCTGCCAACTTTTGGTGCATTCGCCACTATCGGCGTTGGACCAATCTACGCGCTTTTCGCAACGCTATTTGGTGGCGTGGGGGCCGAGCCGGTGCGAAACCTGACCCAAGAGTACGGCGCCACCTACGTGATGGTGGCCGGCCTTCTCAACTGGCTGTGCTGCTTTGATATTTTTGACAGGGCGACTGGCCGCTGGATGTGGCGCCTGCCCAAAGACGAACTGGCGGGTATCAAGGGCGCGGTGGCCGAGAGCGGAGACGAGGGCGGGGGGAAATAGGTGTTTGGCCTTAAGCCGGTCAGAAGCGGGGCGCAAAATGCCTGAAGTGCATGAAATCAGGGCAATTCACGACCTGCCTTTCCCTGACCTAATATTTAAGGCCGCATCAATCCACAGGGAGCATTGGGATCCGAACAAGATTCAATTTTGCACTCTGGATTCCATCAAGACTGGGGCCTGCCCCGAGGACTGCGCCTATTGCCCGCAGGCCGCCAGATACAATACCGGCGTTGCGCCAGAGCCGCTTAAAGAGCGGGAAAGAGTGCTAGAGGGGGCAAGGCTGGCGCAGGCAAACGGCTCGACTAGGTATTGCATGGGAGCCTCTTGGAAGGAAGTTAGAGACGGCGAAGCGTTTGAGCAAGTGCTAGACATTGTCAGGGACGTAGCCGCGCTCGGACTGGAAGTGTGCGTGACACTGGGCATGCTGAACGAAGGCCAGGCCAAGCGCCTCAAGGCCGCCGGATGCACTGTCTATAACCACAACATAGATTCCAGCAGGGAGTTTTACCAGACCATCATTTCAACGCACACTTTCGAGGAAAGGTTGCATACCATCCGCGCTGTGCGCGCTGCGGGATTGGATGTTTGCTGCGGCGGGATCGTGGGAATGGGCGAAAAAATCGAGGACAGGATGCACTTCCTTCACGAGCTCTCGCTGATGGAACCACCGCCGGAAAGCATACCGATAAACCAATTAGTTCCTGTCCAAGGCACGCCCCTAGAAGGTATCGAGTCCCCGCCGCCGCTGGAGTTTATCCGCATGATTGCGACTGCGCGTATTCTTTTCCCCAAAAGCCGCATCCGCCTTAGCGCAGGGCGAGCCAGCATGGGCGTTGAGATGCAGGCTCTGGCTTTTTTGGCCGGGGCCAATAGCATCTTTACAGGCGAAAAGCTGCTGGTGACGCCAAACCGCGAAGATACACAAGACCACATGATGCTTGATGCCCTTGGGATGATGGCTGAAGGCAGCAACTGATGCCCAATGCCAGCAAGCCAATTTATGCCCTTTTAGCTCACTAGGCTACGGATGTCCGACACACTGTACGACCTGCTCCCGCGAGATGGAGATTTCAGTAGCTCCGCGCTGCTGGGCCGCTTCTTAGAGTACGTGGAAGGCTTGAACTTGGCCCTCTATCCAGCCCAAGAAGAAGCTATCCTTGAGTTGTTTGAGGGCAAAAACGTAATCCTTAACACGCCCACAGGTTCGGGCAAATCGCTGGTGGCGCTCGCGCTGCATTTCCAGAGCCTCGCAAAGGGGCAAAGGTCTGTCTATACATGCCCGATCAAGGCACTGGTCAATGAAAAATGGATGGCCCTCTGCAAGGAGTTTGGCCCACAAAATGTTGGCCTGTGTACCGGGGACGCTACTGTAAATGGGGATGCCCCAATCCTCTGCTGCACAGCAGAAATACTTTGCAACATGGCACTTCGCGATGGCCAGTCAGCGGCGGCGCACGACATAGTGATGGACGAGTTTCACTATTATGCCGACCGCGACAGGGGAGTGGCGTGGCAAGTGCCCTTGCTGACCCTAGAGAGAGGGCGTTTTTTGCTGATGTCTGCTACCTTGGGCGACACCGCTTTTTTTGAGCAAGAACTGGAAAAATTGACCCGGCGGCCATCCATTACAATCAAATCCAGTCTGCGCCCAGTTCCGCTGGAGTTCGCCTACGCCGAAACTCCGCTGGCGCTGACGCTCGAAAAACTGGCCCTCGATGGAAAGGCGCCAATTTACGTTGTGCATTTTTCGCAGGCCGAGGCCGCGTCTAGCGCACAGGATTTTATGAGCCTCAATTTTTGCAGCCGCGACGAAAAAGCTTCGATAGCGAAAATGATTGACACATTCAAATTCAGCAGCCCCTATGGACCCGAGCTAAAGAGGTTTTTGCGCCAAGGTGTCGGCCTGCACCACGCTGGGCTCTTGCCAAAATATCGCGTCTTGGTAGAGCAGCTTGCCCAAAAGGGCCTTCTGAAGGTCATCTGCGGCACGGACACGCTGGGGGTCGGGATAAACGTGCCCATACGCACAGTGCTATTTACTAAATTGTGCAAATACGACGGCGAAAAGACGGCAGTGCTATCAGCTAGGGACTTTCACCAAATCGCCGGCAGGGCAGGGCGCAAGGGCTTTGACGATTTTGGCTTTGTGGTGGCCCAGGCCCCCGAGCACGTGATAGAAAACCTCAAGCTGGCGGCCAAGTCCGCTGGCGGTGGCAAAAAATACGTCAAGCGCCAGCCACCGGCAAAAGGGTACGCCCACTGGGACGAAAAAACATTTGAAAGGCTTGTCCAAGCCCAGCCAGAAAGGCTCCAGAGCCGCTTCAACGTGAGCCACGGGATGCTGATCAACGTGCTGTCCAGAAAAGGAGACGGCTGCGCCGCTATGAAGGGGATCATTGCAAAATGCCACGATACAGAAAAGGATAAGGCGGCGCATAGGCGCAGGGGATGGCAACTTTTCCGCGCCCTTTTGAAAAAACAAATTGTAGAGTTTTCTGCCGATGGGCATGGGCTATTGGTGAATGTTGACCTGCAGGACGATTTCAGCATGAATCAGGCCCTCAGCCTGTACCTGCTGGAAGCCCTGCCGCTGCTCGATGCAGATTCAGAGACCTACGCCCTTGATCTGCTGACCTTAGTTGAATCCATACTGGAAGACCCCGAAGCAATCCTTAGAAAACAGCTCGACCGCATGAAAGCCAAAAAGGTGGCCGAGCTAAAAGCAGAGGGCGTGGAGTACGACCAGCGCATGGAAGAACTGTCAAAACTGGAATACCCAAAGCCGCTGCGCGATTTCATCTATGGCACGTTCAACGAATTTGCAGACCGCCATCCTTGGGTCGGCCAAGAGAACATTCGCCCAAAGTCCATCGTCAGAGAGATGCTTGAAACCTACAGCACTTTTTCGGAATACGTAAGGTCTTACGAGCTCCAGCGCATAGAGGGCCTTCTTCTGCGCCACTTGAACGGCGCGTACAAGGTTTTGGCCCACACAGTGCCAGACATGGCCAAAACAAGCGAAGTCAGGGAAATGGAGGGCTACCTGCAGGCCATGTTGAGGGCCGTGGACTCCAGTCTGTTGGACGCTTGGGAGGGGATGCAGGGCCAAGGCCATCAGCCAGCCGACCGTGCAGAGCCAGCTATAGCGCCGCAAGATTTGACCAAGGACAAGACAAAATTCTTGGCGGCAGCAAGGGGAAGGATTTTCGCTTTTCTGGCTAGCTGGGCAGGTGGGCAATGGGAAGATGCCCTTGACGCGTTGGATGCATTCGCCAGGCGGGAACCAGAAGATGGGGAGGGCAGGCCCTGGACAGCCGAGCGCTTAGAAGAAGCTATGGCCCAATACGCCATAGACCACCAAGGGCCCATGCTTAACCCAGAGGGGCGCAATTTGAGGCACACCTACGCCAACCCAAAACAGGGCGACGAAAATATCTTAGTGATCCAGCAAATGCTGGTGGACGAAGACGCGGCCAACGACTGGGCGGCGGAGTTTGAAGTTGACCTTGGGGCCAGCCGCGAATACAGCGAGCCGATAATGGATATGGTTTGCTTGGGGCCGTTCAGATGAAGAAGCCACTGTGCATGAATTATTTATGTATTGCAAAACTAGGCGCTTATCTATCAAAATACAAGTAACGAGGTAACAATACCAATTGACACAGTGGAGGCAAACGTGAATATGGAACGCAAGTTGCTGGATTTGGCCGACCTAAGGGAGAGGGCCTATACCGCCGGCGGCGAAAAAAGAATCAACAAGCAGCACGAGCAGGGCAAACTTACTGCCAGAGAGCGCATCGAAAAGCTTTTGGACGAAGGCAGCTTCGAGGAGTTTGACACATTCGTGACTCACCGCTGCACCGATTTCGGCATGGAAAACGATCAGCCTCTGACAGACGGGGTCATCACAGGGCACGGCACCATCAATGGGCGCCTTGTTTTTGTCTTTAGCCAAGACTTCACGGTTTTCGGTGGCAGCCTCTCAAAGGCGTACGCCGAAAAAATATGCAAAATAATGGATTTAGCCGTCAACGTGGGCGCTCCGATAATTGGCCTCAACGATTCCGGCGGAGCGCGCATCCAAGAGGGCGTTGATGCGCTGGCGGGCTATTCGGATATTTTTCTTCGCAACGTGCTATCCAGCGGAGTTGTGCCGCAGATCAGCCTGATCTTGGGCCCATGCGCCGGCGGCGCAGTCTATAGCCCGGCCATTACTGACTTCGTGATGATGTCGAGGGGGACAAGCTACATGTTCCTCACCGGCCCAAAGGTCGTCAAGCAGGTTACCAAGGAAGACGTGACCACCGAGCAGCTTGGCGGGGCCGACATCCATGCTTCCAAGAGCGGCGTAGCGCACTTTGTGGCGCAGAACGAGGAAGAGGCGCTGCAAGAGACCAGGCGGCTGATGTCATTTTTGCCACAAAATTTTCAGGAACTCCCAGAGATTGCGGCCACAAACGACCCACCCAACAGGTTAACCCCAGAACTCAATGGGATCATGCCAGATAATCCAAACCAGCCATACAACGTAAAAGACGTGATAAACACCGTCATTGACGACGGCGACTTTATGGAGGTCCATCAGGCATACGGGGCCAATTTGGTGGTGGGCTTTGCTAGGTTCAACGGACGGCCGGTGGGCATCGTAGCTAATCAGCCCATGGTGCTCGCTGGCGTGCTGGACAACGCCGCATCTATCAAGGGGGCTAGGTTTGTCCGCTTCTGCGATGCGTTCAACATTCCTCTGGTTACATTTGAGGACGTGCCTGGGTTCATGCCTGGCACGGTTCAGGAGTATGGCGGCATCATCAGGAACGGGGCCAAGCTACTGTTTGCGTTTGCCGAGGCGACGGTGCCAAAAATAACCGTCATCTTGCGAAAAGCGTACGGCGGCGCCTACTGCGTGATGAGTTCAAAGCACCTGCGGGGCGACATCAATTACGCATGGCCAACTGCGGAGATCGCCGTGATGGGGCCGGATGGCGCAGTCGAGATCATCTACAAGAAAGAGCTGGACGCCGCATCGGATGTTGCTGCAAAGGCCGCCGAGCTGAAAGAGCGGTACGCCAACCTGTTTGCAACGCCATTCGCCGCCGCCCGCAAGGGTTACATTGATGACGTCATCGAGCCAGCGGCAACAAGGTTCAGAATAATCAAGGCACTGGAGATGCTGGCGGACAAGGACGTTAGCAACCCCGAAAAGCGCCACACCAACATCCCGCTATGAGGTAGAAAATGGATACATTTGAGGCCCTTTTCGTTACTATCCTTGGCATGGGCGTTGTTTTTTTTGGGCTTGTTCTGACCATCGGGTTCATAAACGTCTTCAACAGGGCGGCAAAGCGTGTCAAGTGGGAAGGTGGACATGGACACGACGCTGCTCCTGCCCCGGAGACAAAGAAGGCAGAAGCCCCAGTGGCAGTTGCGGAGCCCAAGGTTGCAGCAAAGGCTCCGCTCGTCCCTCCTACCCAAGAGGTTCTTGCGGCGATCTCTGCTGCCATAGAAATCGAGCTCAGGCTTTATCAGGGCATAGGCAGTCAGCGTCTAACAATTCGAAGATAATTTTTGGAGCATAGCTATGAGTGAACATGTACTGAACATTGGCGGCAAGGAATACCGCACCGAAGTGAAAGAGCTTTCCTCCGGGCGGGCCAAAGTGCTTGTCAATTCAGTGGAGTATGACGTCGAGATAGTGACTGTCGGGCGCAAAAAGGCGTTTGTAACAGAGCCTATCATTAGAGCGGCGCTCCCGCCGCCGCCGGTTGCGGCCCCACCCCCCATTGGCGCCCCCGCTGCCACCAAGGTCGTGCATAAGCCGGCGCCCATGGCCGCTGGCCAAAGCGGCGTTGTTGCCCCCATGCCCGGGGCGATATTCCAGGTTAGGGTCAAAGAAGGTCAGAGCGTCCAAGCCGGACAGGTGCTGATCGTGATGGAAGCCATGAAGATGGAAAGCCCCGTGAACGCCCCAATCAATGGCACAGTCGCCAGGATTTTGGTGCGAGAGGGCGACAATGTGGGCGAGGGCGACCTGCTGGTGGAAATCTCTAGGCCCGAAATGACGACGCTGTAAGGAGTTGGCCGTGAAGAAATTATTGTTGCTGCTTCTTACCGCACTATTTGCTTCCTGCCTGCTGGCAGAGCGCCCAACCTTTGGCGTGACATTTATCCCTGGCGAAATATACATCAGGTTCGACAAGGGGAAAAGGCACGGCCTAAGGCAAGATTTTCAGCCCCCTAAGTCTATGCCGAACGGTGATGCCCTGAAGGATCTTTTTGGGAAAGAAGTGCAATTTGATTATCCAAAGCAGCCCAGCACGGCATCGCGCGGGGACATAAAAGATGTATTTGGAAACAAAATTGGAACTTTTGTGGTTGTTTATGCCGATGACTTTCAATCCGTTGCCCGAGTTGATTCTTTAAACCAAGGGGCTAAGATTGAAGATGGTGACCATCTAGAAATCCCCAATAAAGAGCTTAGTGCTGGAATCAAGAATCTAAGAGACCTTAGTTACGTGAAATTCAGGATAGAAAATTCGGAAAATTATTTTTACATCCGTAAGGGAATACTTGAAATAAAAACTTCCAATTTCAAAAGGGGCGCCAAGAGCAACCTATATGATGCCAATGATGCCAAGGGCAAATTCGTTGGCATTTGCACAGTGGAAGTCATTGCCGATAATATAAGCCTCGGAAGGGTCACCCAGTACAGCGCTGGCTATTTTGCCAAAGACGTGCAAAGCGGCCGCGTCACTGGCTATTTTGATCAAATCGTCGGTGGCAGCGGCTTTGCCAACATTACTTGGGGCAACATAATAATGGTGATCGTTGCTTTTGGCTTTTTGTACCTTGCCATTGCCAAAGACTACGAACCGCTGTTGCTGTGCCCAATCGCTTTCGGCATTTTGGTGGGCAACATGCCGATGCCCCTTTCCATTTTCAACAGTGTGTCTGTTTATATGATTGACCCAGTCACGCATGAATACGTGTTTAACACTGGCGGCAACAGTGTGCTGGGTCTAATCTATTATGGTGTAAAGAGTGGTTTTCTGCCGCCTTTGATATTTTTGGGCATTGGCGCCCTGACAGATTTTTCGGCGCTGTTGAGCAATCCGAAATCCTTGTTGCTCGGCGCAGCGGCGCAATTTGGCATTTATGCCGCTTTCATTGGGTCGCTCTGGTTCGGCTTTAGCCCGCAAAGCGCAGCATCCATTGGCATAATCGGGGGCGCGGATGGTCCAACGGCTATTTTCACCGCCAGCCGCTTGGCCCCCAGCCTCATAGGCCCTATTGCCATTGCCGCATATAGCTACATGGCTATGGTGCCGGTCATACAGCCGCCAATAATGAAGCTGCTTACGACAAAGCAAGAGCGCCTGATCCGCATGACGCCTGGCCGCAAGGTCAGCAAGTTTGAAAAGGTAGCTTTTCCAGTTGGGGCGTTGATCGTCACCGTATTGGTGGCCCCAGGCGGGCTGCCCCTGCTGGGTCCGCTGTTTTTGGGCAACCTTTTGCGCGAATCTGGCGTGACCACTCGTCTGGCCAAAACCGCATCTTCGGCTCTGCTCGACATTTGCACCATCTTCATTGGTTTTGGCGTCGGCGCATCAACAAGCGCGGCTGTTTTCTTGAAGCCGGATTCGATAAAAATCTTTGCGATGGGTTGCGTGGCGTTCAGTTTCGCTACAGCATCCGGTGTGATGTTTGCCAAAATCATGAACGTGTTCAGCAAGGAAAAAGTGAACCCATTGATTGGAGCCGCCGGGGTTTCTGCCGTGCCTGACTCTGCCAGGGTGGCGCATATCGTTGGCCAGCAGGAGGATCCTGGCAATTTTCTTCTTCAGCATGCGATGGGGCCAAACGTCGCGGGTGTCATCGGCTCCGCAATCGCCGCCGGCATTTTTCTTGGGTTGTTTTAGGAGGTAACAATGACAAAATCTATTTCTGTAGTGCCAAATATTTCTGAGGGGCGCGACGCAGACTTCATTCAGAGTGTCAGGGGCAAGCTGGAAAAAGTTAAAGGCTTGCTGATTATGGACGTGGCCATGGATCAGGCTCGCAACCGCACGATCTTCTCATTCATGGGGGAAAAGAAGGCGATATTCGAAGGTGGCTACATCATTTACGAAAACGCCATCAAAAAGATTGACATGCGAAACCATGAAGGGGCCTACCCCCGCATAGGGGCCGTAGATGTGTTCCCGTTCGTTGCCATAAGGCCGACTTCCTTGCCCGAGGCCATAAACTGGGCCAAAGAGTTTGGCAAGGAAATTGGCGAAAAATTCAGCCTGCCAGTCTTT
>JAITFL010000172.1 GCA_031281385.1 Holophagales bacterium | reverse complement strand
TTTGGCAAGCAACAGAACGTGAGAACAGGTGGAGCAATGATAGGGTCTGGAACAAGCGTGCAAATGAGTCCCCAAGAATTTGTGGCTCTGAGGGATTTTGTGTACAGCAAGTCAGGCATCTATTTTCGAGAGGCCAAGAAATACTTTCTCGAAACAAGAGTGAGTAGGCGGGTTGCGGAATTGTCCCTGCATTCCTACGGGGACTATATGAAGCTGCTCCAAGGTAGCGGCGGCGCGGAGGAGCTCAAGCGCCTGTTCAACGAGGTGACCACGAACGAAACCAGTTTTTGGCGGAACCCGCCCCAAATTGAGGCGTTCCAAAATATCGTGCTGCCCGAAGTGGCATCCCTCGCCCGCAGCAGGGGCAACCGCTTCAGGATTTGGTCGGCAGCCTGCTCGTCAGGAGAAGAGCCATACACCTTGGCTATGGTTTGCGTTGAAGGCAAAGACACAGTCCTCAGGGGCTTGACCGTAGAAATCATCGCAACGGACATCAGCGAGAGGGTAATGAGCCTCGCGCAGTTAGGCCAATACGGCAGCTATACATTGAGGAATCTGACGCCGTTGAGGCTCCAGCAGCATTTCGACAAAAAAGGCGACGACCTTTTCGAGGTGAAGCCAGAACTGAAGAGGATGGTCACCTACAAAAACTTCAATCTGGTGGATTACGCTGGGTACCGCTCTTTGGGTACGTTCGATATAATATTCTGCCGAAACGTTTTGATCTATTTCGATGATGCAGTCAAAACGAAAGTGATCAATGGCTTCCTCGAGCAGCTCTACCCCAAGACGTATCTGATGGTGGGGCACAGCGAGTCTATCAGCGCTTATGCGTCTGGGTTTGAATTGGTCCATTTCAGCATGGCCACTGGCTATCGCAAGAATGGCTAGTTTTTTGTCAATGGGAATTGTCGCTCATGTCAAGTAGTGCACAAAAATTGGTCGAGGATTTGGGGAGCCTTCCCCCAATCCCGCACATTGCCGACCAAGTGCTCAGGCTGACATCCGACCCCGAATGTCCAGTGAGTGAGCTTCAAAAGTTAATTTCCTCTGACCAGGCCCTTGCAGCCCAGATACTGAAAATCGCCAATTCAACCATGTTTGGCGCCATGAAAGAAATCCGCACGTTGCCGCAGGCCATTGTGGCGTTGGGGCTCAAAAACCTCAAAAGCGCGGTGATCGCCTCCATAGCCAAAGACCTGTACATGAAAAGCGCTATGGGGTTCTACAAGGTCATCATCTGGGAGCATTCACTGGTCGCGGCACTGGCCGGTGGCGCCATAGCAAAAATTTTACGCTTTCCCCAACAGGACGAAGTGTTTCTTGGCGGGCTGCTGCACGACATAGGGAAATCTGTGCTGGATATGAAATACCCGGCTCAATACGAAAAAATCACCAAGGCGTACTATGCTGGCGAAATGCCAGAATGCTCAAGTGCGGAGCTAGAAGCATTCGGGTGCGACCACGCGATGGTCGCTGAAGAACTTCTGCAATCGTGGAACATTCCCCCTGTTATCGCCCATTGCGTCCGCTGGCACCACAGCCCCGGCAACGCCGATCCAGAGAGCGTTGTTTTGGCGTCCTATGTCTCTCTGGGTAATATTTTTGCCCTTGAGATGGGGAAGGGGATTAAAAAGCCCCATAGCTTCAACGCACCCAAAAAAACTGCTTTGGACTTGGCAGGCATTCAAGAGGAAGCTCTCGCTGAGCAGGCAGAAGCGGTATTTGAGTGCATCGAAAAAGACATAGCCCTCATTACAGGATTCTGATTCTAATGCAAACGATTACTCCAGACTTAATCCAACGCCGAGTCAACTGGCTGCCGAGCCTTCCTGCTTCCGTTTTGGCGGTGGGTGAGATCGCAACCAAGGAGCAAAGCACAATTGACGATATGTACCGTGTCCTAGAAATGGACCCTGCGCTGTCCGCCAGCGTCCTAAGGCTGGCCAATTCGTCCTTGATGCTTGCCTCGGGTACTTTGGCTTCGGATTTGCGAACGGCCATCCAGAGGTTGGGCATGGATGCCATCATCAACCTCAGCCAAGGCATTGCCGTGATCCGCAATTACAGGGTCGGAGAGTCTCTAGATGTCGTGCTTCTCTGGCAGCATTCGACTGCTGTTGGGATGACTGCAAAGGCGATTTGCGGGTATTTGAAACTGCCCGCCATTGCAGAGACAGCCTTCTTGGCGGGCCTGCTGCATGATATTGGAAAAATTGCTTTGGACAGATGCTTCACCAAGGAATACATGCCAGTGGTGGCAGCAGTCAAAGCCGGGGAAGATACGCTGGAGACAGAGAGGAAGATGCTTAACATCACCCATGATGTGGTCGGGGCCCAGGTCGCCTTCCAGTGGAAATTCCACGAAACCATCATTGATGTCATCCGCGACCACCACAACCCCAAACCGGGCGATTTTTTGCCCAATTTGATACACTACTGCGACCTCCTTGTCCGGACTAGGCTGCCGAATGGGCCTGCAGACCAAAAATTAATCCTCAACTTAGATTCTGACGAGAATTTCAAGGAGATGATTTTTGGCGTGACAAAGGCCATTCCGGATATCGAGTACCTGACTTTCAGAATTGACGATGAAGTTGACCGTGCAATAGATTTTGTCCAAAATGCTTACAAGGATTAATTACAATGGCTGAAACGATTAAAGTAATGGTAGTTGACGACAGCCCCTTCATGAGGCGGTCCATCGAGCGCATGCTGACGACCAACGACATAAAGGTGGTTGGCACCGCCCGCGATGGGATAGACACCCTAGAAAAAATTCCGATGTACAAACCAGACTTGATCACTTTGGACATCGAAATGCCAAGGATGGACGGGCTTACCTGCCTCAAAAAAATAATGGAGGACTATCCCACCATGCCCGTGCTGATGGTTTCCAGCCTGACGCAGGAAGGGGCCAAGGCCACATTGGAAGCCCTAGAGCTGGGTGCCCTTGATTTCATCTCAAAAGAGAAAAAGCTCGAGGGGCGAGATGAAAACATACTAAACATCAAGGATGAATTGCAGGAAAAAGTTAGAAAATTGTCCCAGAGCCCGAAATTTAGGGCCCATAGGCGTGCGCTCACATCTCCCGCGCCAGCTGCTTCAGCCAAGCCAGCAACGCCCGCCCCACGCGAACCCGAGGCCGCGCCAAAGCCCCTTGCCTCAAAAGGCGTGCAAGGCACTATCCCGAACTCCCCAAGGGCAGAATTGATAGTGTTGGGCTGCTCGACCGGCGGGCCAAAGGCGCTTCAAGACTTCCTGCCGTACCTGCCAAAGAGCCTGCCAGTGCCAATGCTGATAGTGCAGCACATGCCATCCAGCTTTACCAAGCCTTTTGCCGAAAGGTTGAATGGTATTTGCCAACTGGAAGTCAAAGAGGCAGCCAATGGGGACGTTCCACAGCCAGGGCACATCTATCTCGCTCCTGGCGGCATCCACATGCACCTTCGCCATCAACTGGGCCGCTATATGATCGAATTGAACCCAGAGCCATCCAATACCCTGCACCGCCCAAGTGTGGACGTGCTGTTTCAGAGCGCGTTTGACGCCTGCAACAATGTCCAGCTGCTTGCGATAATCCTGACAGGCATGGGAAGCGACGGGGCGCAAGGGATGAAAAAGCTCAAATCGAAAGGCGCCCACACTATAGCCGAAGCTGAATCTAGCTGCGTGGTGTATGGCATGCCAAAGGCAGCATTCGAACTGGGCTGCGTTGACGTGGTCTCGCCGATCACCGAAATGGCAGGGGTCGTCAAGAATCACTTCCAGCTGTAGAGCCTGGGGCAGGGGCCGAGATGGATGGAGCCGCCCCGGCCGCACTTGGGCCTGCTGGCCCACTGCTAGTAATTGAAAATGCGCCGGCAAGTCCCGAATACGGCCAGGCGCTGCGGCATGTTGGGCGAACATTGTCCGTTACGCTGGTGGGGCAGGGCGAAAATGGGGCTAGGCTGGAACTGCCTTCTGGCCAAGTGATCGTTGCTTCTGGAAGCCTGCCCTTCCCCGAACAGACCAAGCTTCAAGTAAGGGCTTCGATCCAGGATGGGGCCATCGTGCTTCGGGTGCTCGAGGCAATGCCCCCAGCCCCTCCGGCTCTGCTGGCGCCCCTGATATACGGCGAAGCCGCGGGCCTGCTTCAGCGCCTGCAGGCCAAGGAGTTGCCCGAAGCCTTGATCCCTCTCGCGAATTTGTTTGCGTCGCTTTTTGCCTCGAATGATGCGCAACTACAAAAATCGGTCGAATCGCTGCCGCTTCCGATCCAGCGGCTGCTCTCTGATGTGCTTGGGTTCAAAGATGCCTCCGCTGCACAAATATCACATTCGCTGGCTGATGCTTTAGAGCCGCTAGAGTCATTGCTGGATGCACAAGCGACAACTGCAAGCAAACATAATATTGTCAGCCAGCCAATAGCTGTCAATGAACAGAGCTTAAATCTATCAATGAATGTTTTAATAAATCAATTACGCAAAGTGTTTGTCCAATATTTTGAACAAAATACAGAGGCGAATTCAACAGCCAATATGAAAACAATTGAGCCATTGCTCGAATCAGTAAAAACCGCATTTCCAAGCAAATCAACCGATGCCGCTAACACCGCCCCCGCGCTTCAAAAAGCAGCCGATGCTGAAGGCCCGCACAGCAATTTTGAAAAATTGCTGTACGCAATAAAAGCACTGCCAAATGATGTTCGCGGGTACTTGGCAAGGGCGCTGTCCGGCAATACTGATTCCGATTCAGAAGCCATTGCAAAAATAATATTGTCAAAGATCGAAGGTGCCGCCAAGGCCCCAGAGCGTCCGCCCGAAGAAGAGGGCCATGCCATAGCGAATCAGACGGTCACCAAAGGGCCGCTCCTTACCGCTGACCGGCCGGCATCTCCTAGCGTTCAGCCGCAGACAGTTCCGCAAAAACTGATTCAAGCCATAGAGGCTTTGCCAGCTCAAGTCAGGCGCGAGCTTTCAGCGACGTTGCTGGGTTTCGCGGAAGCAGAGCCAAAGGCGATTGCCGAACATATGGTGCAAAAACCGTTGGTCGCAAGCCAAGACAAAGCGGTGGTTGCAGCGCTGGAAAAAGCCCCGCCCGATGCTGTCAGAATAATCGAACAGGCTCTCGCGGAAGCGGGCCAGCGATTACCCAGCCGACTATCGGGTCAATTGCCGGACAAGGAAGCCAAGCCCTATGATCTAGGTGCCGCTAGGGTTGCCCCAAATGAATCAGCTTCCAATGAATCTGTCCAAGCCCCGCGAACCAGTGCAAACAAAATAGTTCATGCCCCCAACAGCGAGCTCGGTTCTAGCAGTGACGGCCAGCGCACGGATTCAAACAATGTCGTCAAGGTTTCGGCTGGAGCGCAGCCACCTGGGCGCGAGGTGCTGCGACCTGAAGCGGGCAGTGTTCTAAAGGTTTCCGATGAGGAAGCCGTGTTGCCAAGTGCCAGTAAATTGGCCCAGACCTTGGAAAGCCTGCCAATTGTAATCAGAAGGGCGCTTGCTTCTGCGACACTTGGCCATGCAGACGCTAAACCCGATGCCATCGCCGCATTTCTCGTCCATCAAGGGGCTGGCTTGGAACTGAAACAGGGCATCGGTTCTATTGTCGAATCTGCTCCGCCGATGCTAAGGCAAATGCTGGCCTTGCTGACTAATCAGCCGCTCGACGCCCCCGTGCGCCAAATTGCAGAGGCCCTCGGCAGTGGCGGCGAGGAGGTTATTCTTGCAGCCAAGTCCTTGGCCGCAAGCGCGGAACCCACTCTTTCCAAGCGTCCCGTTGGACAAGACAAGGAGAATGCGGCGCAGAAAAAGGATGGCAAAGCTGGACACATGTTTGTTGACCGATTAAAGTATTTGCTTCGTTTTGAGGGGATGATCGAAGGGCAAAATATGAGCCGCCCTTTTCCGCTGGAAGACAGAAATAGCATTTCAAATTGGTTTCGCAGCATCGTGGATCTGCTCATCACGATAAAAGCGGAAAAAAATGAGCCTGCCGTGGGAGAGCGATCCAACGTTTTTCAGAGCGGAGCAGCGCAGAAGTCGGCTGCCCAAGAAAGGGCCGCCGAACTGCCAGCCGCGCATGGCGCGGACACCACCAATCCAGAAAAACCGCCTACGTGGCAATCATGGCTGAAAGAGGCCATCAAGGCATTGGTTGACCCTCAGGTGTCGCCCAAGGAAGCCTTTTTTCATGCGCTCGCAACCAAGGAAAATGTAAACTATTTCGAATTGCCTTTGCCGTGGGCGCAAGGCAAAAATCTTGAAATATGGGTAGAGGACGGCAGTGAGGAAAACTCTGGCCATGGCGAAAAAAACAAAAACAAAGTTCGCGTGTTGCTGGCGCTAAATTTTTCGGGGATCGGCGAAACGAGGGTTGGACTGGAATCTTCGTCAAAACTGTTGAGCATCACTATTTGGGCCGAGAGACCGCAGTCCATTGAAAACGAGTTGCCGCAGATGCGAAACGAGCTATCGGCCTTGGGCTTTGACGCCAATATTTCAATCAACGGCTTGGTGAGTGGACCCGATGGAACCGTGCCTACCATAAAATCGCAAATTGCCAGTCACAGATTGCACGTGCTAGGGTAGGCGTTGGTGGATGGGGGCGAGATGCCCTCATGTGCGCCCATCATTGGCTTGGCGACTGTTTTTTGATGGGCCGATGGCAGTCGGGTCATTGCTTTCCGGCTTCAAACCCGCTTACAAATCCACGGAGTACTTTCTCAAAGGCGGCGCTGATCGAATCCGAGGCTTCCAGCACATCGCTGTGGCTCAGGGGTTTATCTAGGATGCCCGCGCCCATGTTGCAGATGCAAGAAACACCGGCGACTAGCATGCCTTCTTGGCGGGCCACTATCGCTTCGGGGGCGGTGCTCATGCCGACCGCGTCTCCTCCTAGCAGGCGGAAAGCCCGCACTTCCGCCGGAGTTTCAAAACTTGGCCCAGAAGTGGCCACATACACGCCCTCAGCGAGTTCTTGGCCGCACCGCTTTCCAGCAAGTTGCAATTGTTGGCGCAGTTCCGCGCTGTACAGGGAAGTCATGTCGGGGAACCTAGGCCCGGGGCCTACATTTGGGCCTATAAGCGGGTTTGTGCCCTGCATGTTGATGTGGTCTTTGATGACCATGAGCGAGCCCACCGACAGGGCCGGGTTTAAAGCGCCGGCCGCGTTGGTCAGCAGCACGGCCTTTGCTCCGAGCTTGGCATAAATCCGCATGGGAGCCGTCACCAAGGACATCGGGTGCCCTTCGTAAAAATGGAAGCGCCCTGCCTGGAATACCACCTTTTTGCCTTCAAATTCGCAAAATATCAATTTTCCCGCGTGGCCCTGCACAGATTGGTCGGGGAATCCTGGGATCTGCCGAAATTGGAGCGACACTCCTCTCTCTGCCTCGGGGCAATTGGCCAACTGGCCCAGCCCCGATCCCAGAACTATCGCCAGTTCAGGGAAAAAAGGAATCCGCTCTTCAATTGAGCTGATGCATGGTTTCAGATCCATAGCTTGTTTGGCGCTTCAACTAATATGAGGGGTCAAATCTGACTTTAACTGTTATGTCGTTGCCAACCTTGATCGTTGGGCTTTTTATGCTGAAATCCAGCAAATAGTAGGAATAGTATTCTGCATTGCCGGTTAGAACTATCCGTTTAGGCTCTGGAGACGCCGAATTAAAAATATACGGTGAAAGCGCGTTTCCGTTGATCCTCAGCTCGATAGAGGCGCCATCTGGGAGCGGCGGCTCGGTCGTGACCGACAATAGGTAGGGCGTATCCTTGCTCAGGCTGATCTTGGCAGTGAAATGTTCGCCTTTCGTTATGTTTGAATAATTTCCGCCTGCGTCCAAAACCGAATCGGCCATGCTAAGAACAAAACTTTGGTTTTGTTCCCCTGGATTTTTGTTGATATCTGAAGGGGGGCGGCCAGGATCAATTCCCCAATCCTTAATAAAGTATTCGAAGCCTTCTTCGCTTTCTCCGGCCTGGGGCCAATGCGGCCAAATTTTTTCGCCAAAAAATGATTCTGTCAACTCGGATATTACCTC
>JAITFL010000170.1 GCA_031281385.1 Holophagales bacterium | reverse complement strand
CTGCACTTTGTTACAATTTTTCAGGGCTGGATTCTCTTATCCACGCAATGGCTTTTTCAAGTACTGGATCTCTTCCCGCCAATAGCTCGTTTCGCGTTGGCACTACAACGACATCGGGGACTACGCCCACGCCCTCTAAATGCCTGCCGTTGGGAGTGATACAGTCTGCTATGACGTATTGAAAACCGTCGCCATTGGGAAGGCGTATGAGCAAGGAGGACAGCACCGAGCCTTCTGTGTTTGATCCGAAAATCTTAGCGCGCCCAAGTTCCTGCATTCCACCGGCAAAAATTTCTGACGTAGATCCCGAGCAGCAGTCAACGAGTATGGCCAGTGGTGCTTCAGTCACGCCGAACAGGGGAATCCGCAAACGGTATGGCCTCCCGCGGCGAAAAAATTTTTCACCGAGGCTCAAACCTTCCTCTTTTATAAACAATCCGGCAACAAATTGCGCTATTGTGGAATCACCCCCGGAGTTTCCTCGCAGATCAATTATGTAGCCTTTGGCCGGAATGTCGTCAAGCATTATTTCACTGAAAGCTCTAGAAACTTCTTTGGAATTCAGCCATATATTGAATTTAATAATTCTAATATCGTCTGCCGTTTTGGTAGTTTCCACCCAAAAATATTTTTGACTCGAGGGCAGGTTTTTGATGCTGTTGTCTTGCCTTCCCTTGAGTTCTATTCTATTCAATTTGATGGTTTTTGTGTCAGTGCCATCGTGGAATTCAATTTCGATTGGCATGTCTGATTTGCCTTTGGTCATACCTAAAATTGCTCTTGCACAATTTGATGCCTTGCGAGTGCTGTTCTCGTTTTGTTTTTCAAAGTTACTGATAATTGGCGCAACGTCTTCGCCGTCAATTTTTATGATCTCCCAGCCAGGTACCACACCAGCCTCGGCAGCAGGCGAGTTGGCTTCCACATGTGTCACGATGGCTTGGTTTTCCAATATTCGTAGGTCAATGCCGGGGGAATAGTTATTGGCACTGCTAAAGCCATAAGCGGGGAAAACAGTTAAATGGCTTTGACGCAGCAGCCCCAGCATATCGTTCATCAGCTTGCGGCCCTCTTCTTCTGACTTAGCCTTTTTTACTAAGGGCCTAAATTGTTTGCGGGCCTTTTTCCAATTTACGCCGCCAAGTTTTGGGTCGTAGTGGTATTTTTTGACTGTTGACCAAACCACGTCAAATGACGCCAGCATCTTTTTTTGGCGCTCTGGTGACAGGCTCTCCTGCGCGTTAGCAAAACAGGCAATGATCGCAACTGCCGGCATTAAAAAACGCAATAGTTTTTTCATGGTGTACTGGCTCCAAGCATTTTCAATAATACAATCAAATAACCAATTTTGTGCCAAGTGCCCTGCGAGGGTGACAAAGTTGCATTCAGGGTAAAATTGGGAACTAGGAGCATATCGCACATGCTCCACACAACCGCAGGAGGCCCACATGGCACAGCTATCACAATCCCCGCAATGGAAGGCTCTTGGCGACCACGCCGAAAAAATGAAGCCTCTGCACCTGCGGCAGCTATTCAGCCAAGACCCATCAAGGGGCGAGCGCATGACGCTACAGGCTTGCGGCATCTATTTCGACTATTCAAAGCACAGGGTGACAGATGAAACGATGAAGCTGCTGATCTCTCTGGCAGAGGCGCGGGACGTCAAGGGCGGCATAGAGTCCATGTTCACAGGCCAAAAGATCAACGCCACAGAGGGGAGGGCAGTGCTGCACACTGCGCTGAGGACTCCCAAGGACGCAGTTGTCAACGTGGACGGGCGCAACGTAGTGCCAGACGTTCATTCGGTTCTGGACGCTATGGAGGGCTTTGCAAACAAAGTGCGAAGCGGCGAATGGAAAGGGCATACGGGCAAGGTCATAAACGCTGTTGTGAATATCGGCATCGGCGGGAGCGACTTGGGCCCTGTCATGGCATACGAGGCACTGAAACACTATTCCAAGCGGGATATTGCCGTGCGATACGTTTCCAACGTAGATGGCACTGATATTGTAGAATCCCTGCGCGACTTGGACGCAGAAACCACATTGTTCATCATCTCCAGCAAAACCTTCACGACGCAGGAAACAATGGCCAACGCCATGTCTGCGCGGGAGTGGCTGCTGGGTTCGCTCAAAGACGAAGCCGCGATAGCAAAGCACTTTGTGGCCGTGTCAACCAATGCGGAAAAGGTGACGCAGTTCGGCATTGACAAGGCCAACATGTTTGGCTTTTGGGATTGGGTCGGCGGGCGCTACAGCATGGACAGCGCCATTGGGCTTTCCACCATGATAGCCGTTGGGCCTGACGTGTTTCGCCAGATGCTGAATGGTTTTCACACCATGGACTGCCACTTTAGGACTGCGCCCTTTGCTGAAAACATGCCCGTGCTGATGGCTCTGCTGGATATTTGGTACACTGGCTTCTTTGGCGCCCAGAGCCATGCCGTGCTGCCCTACGATCAATATCTGCGCCGCTTTCCTGCATATCTACAGCAACTGATAATGGAGAGCAACGGCAAGGGTGTTACGATAGACGGCGAGCCTGTAGGGGTTCCGACCAGTGCCATTTTTTGGGGCGAGCCTGGCACCAACGGCCAGCATAGTTTCTATCAGCTCATACACCAAGGCACCAGGCTGATTCCCGCTGACTTCATCTGTTTTGCCCAGTCGCTCAACCCCAAGGGGCAGCACCACCAAATGCTGACATCCAACGTGTTCGCCCAGTCCGAGGCTCTCGCGTTTGGCAAGACCAAGGAAGAAGTGCTGGCAGAGGGGGTGCCAGCCCACCTCGCGCCGCACAAAGTATTTGAGGGCAATAGGCCATCCTCTGTCCTGATGGCCCAGCGGCTGACTCCTGAGATATTGGGCAGCCTCATAGCCCTCTATGAACACTTTACATTCACGCAGGCACTCATTTGGGGCATCAACGCCTTCGACCAGTGGGGGGTGGAGCTTGGCAAGGCACTGGCAAACAAGATTCTGCCAGAGCTTGCCCCAGACAGCACCGCCGCCCTTAACCACGACAGTAGCACAAACGCGCTGATCAAAAAGTTCAAAGGCTGGAGATAGCTCATTCGGAGTAGCAGTCAAAGTTTGCGACTCGGCATAGCCGCGTTGGTTTCAATTGGACATGAAAAATGGAACAACAGACTGGCGTTCATTTCGACAAAGAACTTTTTGAAAAGTTATGTTTGGTGCCGGAAGAGTCGCTCATGGTGCCGAAAGAGAAGCTGAAGTCACTTTGGAATAGTCTATGTTCCTTGCCAACGAATGTCCTTGGATACTCTGGGCGCTTCATGTACAACTCAATCTCCACATTGCGAAAAGATGATTTTTATCTTCTTGGCATCAACCCAGGTGGCGATCCCGAAAAAGAAAACCTGCCGCTAAGGGATGAAATCCGCGAATGGCTTGGTTGGGAAAAATCCGCAAGTGCCTTTAAGCAATTTGGGGATACACCATACAAAGAAACATTGAAGGCACTCTGCTTCGAAATAGGAAAAGACCTGCACGATATTTGCGCGTCGAACCTATACTTTGTCCGGTCGTCTGACCAAGATTCCCTGATGAACGGCAAAAAGAGCGCTCTCTACAAATTGGGCCTAAGCACCAGCGGCAAGGAGTTTTGGCCAACCCACAAAGCGGTGATTGACATATTGGAACCCAAGTGTATTTTTGTCATAGGCACTGTTACATTTAATAATGTTTTCAAGATGCTAAATTCTGTAGAAAAACCTATGACACTCGTCAAGAAATTATCATGCGGAAAACACGTCTGCAATGTCGCCGAAAACAGTGACAAATCACTAAAGTTAATTGGCCTGCCCCACCCCTCTGCCCGTGGACTGAAATTAAGTGACTATCCAATGAAGCAGATTGCGGAAGAATGTTCCCCAGCGCAAGGGAACATCTGGGAAATGCCCTTTATGTGTTGCCAATGAAGCGGATAGCATAATGACAACCAATAATTTTTGCCCACAGGTGATACGGAGATAAAATGTTTTCTATGGGGCCAAAGATATGATTGAACAACAGTTTTTGAGTATGTTACAGATCGGCCAAGACACGCTCGAATCGAAGCAGCGTTTTTCGGGGCTGTTAAAGGACTATTTCCCAAAAGAGCCAGTGGTTGTCAATCTAATGGTTCTGCTGTACGAAATGGGCATCCACACTGAAATTGAAAAAACTGGACGCATTACAAAGGAATTTGCATACCGATTTACGCAGCGCCTAATTGACAAATATGGGACAGACCGCCAGAACGCAGAAAACGTCGTCCGCCTATTTTGCGTATGCTATGGGGAGAAGATGCTTGGGAAACCATGCGAACTAGATGTGTCAAAGGAAGCTGCCGCGAACAGCGCACAAGGGAGTGAGCAGTCGGCCAAAAATGATTCATCGCCCCCGGCCCAACCACCGCAATCAACTGACCCCGAAAATTGTGTGTCTTCATGCGGTGTAATATTTTGGACATTAACGATTACTGCAATATTGATAGTGCTTATAAAAATAAAGTGCGGTAAGATAGAACATGATCCCAATGATAAAGTTGATGCTGTTACCAGTGAAAGACTAATTTTTGATAAGAACTGGACTAGTGTCCCTAGTAGTTTTAAGGGCGATAGTATCAATGACATCAAGGAGTTATGTGATGTTCTTGATATTCGCAAAGACGAATTTGAATCTACGGCCGCTTACAACGAAAGGGTAGAAAAGGAAATAGCAGCTAGTGCTGTATTAAAGAGGAGATATGTGATAATTGAGAAAGTACGTCTAAAATACAACGCTGACAAAGAACAATTTGAGGATTCATCGTACTATACTTATTCGGAATATCTGTATATTGCAGAAAAATTCATAGGGAATTATTATATTGGATTTATAAATCATTCTAAAATAAGAACAGCAATTATTGACGATGGTTGGAAGATAGGCAACAAATATCAGTCATCAGTACGGATCCCATCAATCAGAATGCCACCAGAAGATGCTCGAAAATTCTCTGATTCTACTGGTACTATATCCTTGAACATGTTGTATGTGTTCAAATTCGCACCAATCTCTTCAGCTTCTAGTGATAGTCAAAATCGCTACATATTTATATCATATAAATCAGGTGTTAAAGTATGGGAAATTGGAGCCTCACTAGAAGAAATATGGATATACGATGAAAGGGACGGGCGCATTTTCAGGAAAACTCACATAAATTGAAAACTATAGACAGTGTCTAATGCCTTTGCCTATAATTGCAAACCCTTTCCCTTTTTGATAAGTGTTACAAGAAGGGAAATGTTCCTGTCTATAATGTCATCATCGTCCCCCAGTGTAACCACCCCTTTGTTTTCAAAGTGCAATATCCATTGGTCGTTAGGGGAAAAGGGGTAGAATTTTTTTATCAGATAGGTTTGGCTGCCCTTGCCTGTGTGGGACATGACCAGCTTGCCTTCAAACAAAATGATGCCGTTTCGTTGCGTGTTGGTGTTAAGGCGATTGGGCTGGATGGGAAAGGCAATTTCCGCGTTTTTGGGCGATCCATTGATTATTGCTTTGCTGTCTTGACTAAATGATATTTCCCAGATGTGGGGCGACAATGAGTCAAGTCCATTCAAAACATTGTCTTTCCCCAATTCAATATTTTCAAACATTGTCGGTTGGGGTTGTGAAAACGCGCTGAGAATCTCCACAGGCAGCTTTCTGACGATGTAGAGTGTTGTTCTTAGCTGGATATTGAATGAACATTCCTTTGGGAAGTCGGCCACTTCCAGTTTAATTACGGCCTTGGTCTGTGGCATTTGTTTTTGGGCTTGAGCGCATACGCCGTGGGGCAGCAATAGGCACAAAAGAATAGCGCGAGCGGTCATGGCGGCTTCCTCTATCTAAATTCCCATCGGTGGGTTCTCATTACCCTAGTGTAGATTGTAAAACTGATGTTTTGCAATTGGCTCTGTGGTATCTTGGAACTTTGATAGGCAAATGAGCAGCGCACCCCGCATTCGCATTCTACCCGACCACGTGGCCAACCAGATAGCCGCTGGAGAGGTAGTCGAGAGGCCCGCTTCTGTGTTGAAGGAACTCGTGGAGAACGCGCTGGACGCTGGCGCTACCACCATAGACGTTGCTTGGGAAGAGGGTGGGCGCAAGCTGCTGGAGGTGGCCGACGATGGCTGCGGCATGGCTAGGGACGATCTGTACCTTGCGCTAGAGCGCCACGCCACTAGCAAGATAGCTTCGGCAAATGATTTGTCTTCGCTTGCAAGCTATGGTTTCAGGGGCGAGGCGCTGCCCAGCATTGCAAGCGTTGCGCGCCTTGACCTGCATAGCTCTGAGAGTGATGGGGAAGGTAACGTCCTGCGTTGCGAGTTTGGGGCCATAAGGGACGTGAGGCCGATGCCAAGGGCCAAGGGCACGACTGTGACCGTGAGGGACATTTTTATGCAGTTGCCAGCCCGAAAGCGCTTTCTAAAAACTGCCGATACCGAACACGCGCACCTTTGGGCCACCGTTACCCGACTTGCGCTTGCCGCCCCACAAGTCCGCTGGATCATACGCTCGGACAGGTCTGGCGAACTGATACTGCCAAAGGTTCAGGAATTAAAGCAACGGGCTGCTCTGCTATTGGGCGACAAGATGGAAAAACTGATCCCCTTTGGGGATGGGGAAGAGCCTTGGCGGATACATGGTTATCTAAGCCCGCCAGACATGAGCTTTCGGGATCGCAACCATCTGTACCTATTCGCCAATGGCCGCCCCGTGAGGGATAGGCTGATGTTGTCAGCGCTCTCTAGGGGCTGGGATGGCTTTTTCCAAAAGGGTACATTCCCTGCGGTCATTTTGTTTTTGGACATTCCGGCAGAATCTGTTGACGTAAATGTGCATCCCACAAAGAGCGAAGTCAGGTTCAAAGACCCACAGCATGTGTTCCCGTGGATAAGCCGGGCGGCAAAGGACGCTTGGGCGGCCATAAGGGGAGAGTTGCCTAGCATTCCGGACACAATGGGGCGGGTGTCTGGGCAATTTTGGCATGGCTTTGGTAGTTCGGTCGGCGATACTTCTAGCAGTCATTCCAGCCGCTCGGCCCATCATCAATCCCTTCCTTTCCCGCAGAGGCCACCAGCAGGGGGGAACTACATAGAAACGCTAAAGTCGCTGCAGTTGGCCTTTCCCAAAGCTGTTGACCGACCATATAGCCTTTCCGCAAACGATGGGCAAGTTGCCGAAGCGAAAGCGCCATTCTTTGAAGATTCAAAGCCCATACGTTATTTGGGTTCTTTCTTGCACACTTACCTTTTGGCCGAGTATAGGGCGGGGAGCGCATCAGAGCTATGGATAGTTGACCAGCACGTGGCGCACGAGAGAGTCATCTACGAGCAGTTGTTTTTGAGAAAGCACCGGCCCGCGATACAGCCCCTATTGCCGCCCAAAGTGGTTTCCTTGGGCAGGGCGGGGTTTGCAAAACTGTGTCCATTCTTAGATGAAATGTGCAGCATCGGGGTTGAGGCCGAGGCCTTTGGTGACGATGCGATAACCATAAGGGGCCTGCCCGATTTCTTGGTGGATCGTTCTCCCGAATCGCTTATTGAAGACCTATTGGCAAACATCGAATCGGGCGCAGGGGCCGATTTGGATAATTTTAGGAAGACCCTCAATTCCCAACTGGCTTGCAGAACGGCTATCAAAAAAAATCACCCCTTGGACGAATTACAGGCACAATCCTTGCTTGAATCCTTAGTGGAGTGTGAAACTCCTCTGACCTGCCCGCACGGCAGGCCGGTGATGAAGAAAATAACATTGGTGGAACTCGAGCGAGTATTTGGGAGAAGGGGCGGATAGCCATGAATGACCGAAATGATTACTCAAGCAATTTGGCCTTGCTCATTCCGGTGTACAAACCAATAATTGACGGCCTCGAGCTTTTTTCGTTGCGGCACTCGCTGAATGTTTTGAAACCGGGGCGAGAAGTGTATCTGATCTGCCCTAAATCACTTGACTACAGTTTTTATTCAAATTCATTTCCAACTGTCAAGTTTGCCGCTTTTGACGACCAGTATTTTCAGTCCATTGGCACCTATAGCAAATTGTTGATGAGCAAACTTTTCTACGAAAATTTCAAAAAATACGAATTCATCCTTATATCACAAACAGACGCCATTTTGCTGCAAGATGAATTGGATTATTGGTGCGGCCAAGGGTTCGATTATGTCGGTGCCCCTTGGCCAGATGCGTTGAGCATTAATGTCAACACCGACCGCTACAAGGGCAAAAACACGCGAGTGCTGTGTCCAGTGGGCAACGGAGGGCTGAGCCTGAGGCGTGTTTCCAAGTGCATTCAACTGATTGACGAATTTTCTGACGCTTGTGCAGAATTTGTTAGCATTGGCATGCACGAAGACCTGTTTTTTAGCATATTCGGCACTTTGTCAGAAAATTTTTCAATGCCGGACAAAACTATCGCTTCCTATTTTTCTATGGAGATATTGCCAGAATATTTTTCTTTTTTAAACGCTGGCAAGGCTCCCATGGGCGGGCACGCTTGGTGGAAGTACAATGTTCATTTCTGGCTGGATTTGCTTGGTGCCGCCGCTGATCCAATCAGAGAGGAAGCCATCGGGCAGTACAACATCGAGCTTGAAAAAATGAAGCTCTTACAAAGCCAAACGCAAAAGGTGGGTTAAAATCCGCTTGTCGCGTGGGTACAAGGCAAATTTTTTTATGGCTTGCGGTTGGCCCCCCACACGCCTATTAGTATCAGCGCGGCCCCGGCAGCTTGGGGCAGGCCAAAGCCCTCGCCCCGGAATACGACCCCAGCCGCGACAGAAACAGCAGTCGAGAGATTTGAAAAGACAGACGACTGGCTGGCCTTTAGCCTGCTCAAGTTGAAATTGACCAAGAAAAACGCCACGACCGATGATAGGCCGCCCAAATAGGCTATGGGCGGAAGCACGGGCAATGCTCTTTGAATCAAGCCTGGCGATCCTTTAAGGAATGCAAGGCAGCCAAACACTAGCATGCCCGACGCCATCATGGCAAAAGTTGTCTCTGTAGGCAAAAAGTACTTGCTCGATTTGCGGGAAAACACGTTGTATAGGCTGGCGGAAGCCATTGCCCCAAACAGTAAGAGTAGGCCAAAAAAGGTGTTTTCGCCCCCAGTCAGGTTGAGGGCTATGAAGGCCACGCCGCTGAGGGAGACCAAAAGGCTGATCGTTCTGGCCCAGGTGGGCTTTTCGTCCAATATCATCCACGCCAAAAAAGCCACCAACACAGGGGCGGCACCAAGCACTAGGCCCGCCGTGCTAGTGGAACACTCCTGTATGCCAAAGGTCTCGCAGGCGAAATACAAAATTGGCTGGAATAGGCATATCAGCGCCAGGCTGCCCAAGGGTTTTCCCTTATATGACACCTTGATCACCCTGAATGCGGCCAGCAAAACAAAAATCAAGGTGGCAAAGGAAAAACGCAAAAAGAGCAATTCAAATGGGTTCAATTTTTCTAGGGCGCTTTTGGAAGCCAGAAACGAAAATCCAAAGATGGTCGCGTATCCAACGCCTGCAAAGATCGGTGCAAATTTGTTCATTCAAAACTCTCTCACTACAGCGATAAGTAGAATACACTAGAAACACGGCTAGGGTAATAGGGCGCGAACAAATGCGGCACGTCTTTGGCCGGTTGGGGGGAACGATATGCACATTCTTGTGACGGGGGGGGCAGGCTTTATCGGAAGCCACGCTGCCGACCTGCTTGTCCGCGATGGCCATCAAGTGACGGTTTTGGACAGCCTGGTCAAGGGGCACGTGGAGGCGTTGCACCCCGACGCCACCTTTGTCCAGGGGGACTGCGGCGATGGGGAGCTTTTGGGAAAGATATTTTCATCAAAGCGCTTCGACGCCGTCATGCACTTTGCCGCGTTTATAGAAGCGGGCGAGAGCATGAAAAACCCGGGGCGCTTTTTTGTGAACAACACGTCAAAGACCTTAGTGCTGCTTGATGCTATGGCAGCCCACTCGGTCAGGCATTTTATATTCTCCAGCACGGCGGCCACCTACGGCGACCCTGAGTATTCGCCCATAGACGAGGCCCATCCTCAAAAGCCGGTCAACGTGTACGGATACTCCAAACTGCTGGTGGAGGGCGCACTTAAATGGATGTCCGAAATCCACGGCATGTCGTGTGTATGTCTGAGGTATTTCAACGCCGCTGGATGTTCTGAAAAATTGGGAGAAGATCATAGCCCCGAGACGCACTTGATACCGCTGGCTCTGGACGTTGCATTGGGGAAGATGCCTTCCCTAAGGCTCTTTGGCACAGACTATCCAACGCCAGATGGGACTTGCGTTAGAGACTACGTCCATGTGGCCGACCTTGCAGACGCGCATCTGTTGGCGCTAAAGAAAATTTCCGGCAGCGAGGCTCCGCTTAGACTGGCTTACAACTTGGGCAATGGCCGTGGCTTTAGCGTCAGAGAAGTGATAGAGACGGCCCGCCGTGTGACGGGGCACCCCATACCAACAATAGAAGAGCCTAGGCGGGCAGGCGATCCGGCCGTGCTGGTGGCTTCCAGCGAAAAGATAAAGACCGAACTAGGCTGGGAGCCAAAATGCCCAAGCCTAGAAGGCATAATCCAAAGTGCTTGGGCATGGAGAAAATCCCATCCGGGTGGTTATGGCCGCTGAACTTTCGATCCTCTCTATCGCTTTTCTAAAATAGCCTCAACAAAAGGGTTCTATGCCAATCCATTTGTATGGGGCGGCATGCCCTTAGCCATCTACCATTTTTTTAGGAGACACCATGAACAAAACCATGCGCCATTTTTTGTTGGGCGCCCTAACTCCCTTGGCCCTCATCATCGGCTCGCTCCCAGCGGCAGGGCAGAGCGCGCTAAAGCCAGAAGACCTAAATCAGTTTTCTTGGCGGTGGATCGGCCCGACAAATTTTGTCGGCAGGATAGCCATGTTTGCTGTCCCCAAGGGGCAAAACACTACCTACTATGCGCTTGCGGCCAGTGGCGGCGTATGGAAAACCGAAAATGGCGGCGATTCTTTTGAGCCGATATTTGAAAAATATGGCAACCAAAGCATGGGGTGGATGGCCATTGCGCCATCGGACAGCAATATTCTATACCTTGGCACTGGCGAGCCGATGTACGCCCGATCCAGCGCCCACGGCAATGGTGTGTGGAAGTCCCTTGACGCTGGCAAGACATGGACTAGCGTTGGATTGGGAAAAAGCCACTACGTCACAAAAATTGAAATTGACTCCAAAAACCCTGACATTGTATATGTAGCCACGTTAGGCGCACTGTACGACAACGATACGACCAGCCAGCGTGGACTTTATAAAACCACGGACGGCGGAAAGACTTGGACGAATGTTTTTCCAATGAAAGACCGCGGCGTCAGCGATTTTGTCATGGATCCCACCAATTCCAACATTATCATAGCCGCTTCGCACAAGACCTTCAGGCGAACTTGGACTTACAATGACAGGCACGCTGGCAATGACCTATATAAGACCACAGATGGCGGGGCAACGTGGAAAAAACTGACATCGGGCCTGCCAGTCGGTAGCGAGCTTGGGCGCACTGGCCTCACGATCTATGAGAAAAATCCAAAGATTATAAGCGCAAGGCTAGATGAAGGCGTTCATTTAGGGCTTGCCCAAACCGAGGGCGGAAATAATTTTAGAATGGGCCAGATTTATAAAAACAATAGCAATTTTGATTTATTTAAAAAATACGCCATTCATCCCGATTTGAAAAAAATAGTCAACTTTGCTCCGCCAACCGTTGAAAGAGAAGCAGACTTGATGAATGTTTTGAACGATTGCATAGCGGACAAAGATTTTTTGACCAAAAACGGCATTGACATGCAAAAGTTGCAGCAGACTGCCAAGCGCATTTACCCCAAAGACGAAACGCTGATGACTTCGATAGCCGAGGTCGAAAAGCTGCAAAAAGAGCCTGAATCGGAAGCCACCAAGGGGCGGTACCAAGTGTTAAATCGCCTCGCGCTGGAAATTCTATACGCGGACGTGTTCAGGAACATGGCCCCTGTGGTCAGGAATGGTGTTGTGTATCGTTCGGAAGACCAAGGCGAAACTTGGAAGCGCATGACTGAGTACAGCCACACAGGAGGCAGCGCACAGGTAAACCAAACCGAGGGCGGCTATTATGGGCGCATCATTTTTGACCCCAACAACGACATGGTGCTTTACTGCCCCGACACCAATACGACTGTTTCAAAGGACGGCGGCAAGACGTTTGCCGTGACCGGATGGGATGGCACCGGGAAAACGCACGTTGACCACCGCACAGTATGGGTTGATCCGCTGAACTCTAACCACATCCTTAGCGCGAATGATGGGGCGGCGAGCGAAACATGGGACGGCGGAAAAACATGGACCGAAAAATATACCATCAGGGCCCAGCAGTTCTACAACATTTCGGTGGACAGCGAACAGCCTTACAATGTCATGGGCGGGACACAGGACAATGGGTCGTGGCTTGGGCCATCCCAGAACAGGAACCAATATGGCATATACCCAACAGACTGGCTATACCTGCCATCAGGAGACGGGTTCTATGCAGTCCGCGATTGGTGGAACCCCGAATTCGTCTATTATGAGAGCCAATTTGGCAATTCCAGCCGCATGAACGTGCGAAACGGCGAAACACTGCCCATTGCCAAGCGCACCACGCCGGAAGAAACGGCGAGGGGCCTGCCGTTCCAACGATATCAGTGGGCGGCCCCCATTGTCCTGTCGCCGCACAACCCCGGGATCGTCTATATATGCTCCCAATTCGTCCATAGGTCTCCGACCCGCGGCGAAACTGGCACCTTTGTAACCATCAGCCCCGACTTGTCAAAGAACAATGCCGAGCGCATAGAGCTTTCCAAAAAGACAAATCTGCAGTACGCAACGATCTATACCTTTGCTGAATCACCCAAGAAGCCAGGGCTGTTCTGGGTGGGAACCGATGATGGCAATGTGCAGCTTTCAACCAACAATGGCGTCACTTGGACTAATATCACCGACCAGTTCTATGATTCAAAGGGTGCGCTCAAGAAAGACGCGAAGGGTGCTGTGATCCCATACGACAGGTGGGTAAAACGCGTGGTGCCAAGCAGACATGACGAAAACACTTGCTATGTGGCGTTCAGTGGCTATAGAACCCACAGCGAAGACAAAACATACCTGTATGCGACAAAAGACCTTGGCAAAACTTGGGAGGACATTTCTAGGGGAATGAACCTTCCCGTCTATGACGTGGAAGAAGACCCGGCAAACCCCGATGTGCTATATCTCGGCACAGAATGCGGGATTTACCTTACATACGACAGAGGGAAAAATTGGATTCCATTCTCCACTTCGGCCCCGGACGTCATCGTAAAG
Source organism: Holophagales bacterium (assembly GCA_031281385.1). The sequence goes on along the minus strand of JAITFL010000170.1, from coordinate 1,960 downwards.
GATTTGGCCATACAAGCCAGAGACCGCGAAATGGCGATAGGAACCTACGGGCGCGGCATCTACATCGCCGACATCTATCCGATGAAGGAGTTCAAGCCAGAGACGTTCGACAAAGCCGCCCATCTGTTTGAACCGGCTTCGGTGGTCAAATGGAACCGATACTACAGGCGCGGCGACACAACAGGTTCGCCAAACAGGGCGGACAACCCGCCAATCGGCGTCAACTTATACTACTATCTGAAGTCTGATGCGGGCAAGGCCAGCTTGGTAATCAAAGACCTTGAAGGCAATACGGTGGCGACGTTGGCCGGCGGCACCAAATCGGGTCTCCAAAAGATGTTCTGGGGTCTCACTCGCGACGTGCCCAGCCAAGCGGGCCAAGGTGGCAGGCCCGGCGGTGGTGCTGCAGGGCAGGGCGGCCGCTTTGGACGCGCCCCGCAACTGGACATAGGAACTTATAAGGTCACCCTGTTGGTGGACGATAAAGAAGTAGGCTCGCACAGGCTCACAATCCAGCCTGACCCAATGTTCAAGTAGTTTGCCTACATAGCGTTGGACCATGCCCACAGCTGGTTTCATACCGATTTGCAACCAAACGGTTGCAAATCGGTATGAAGGCGACGAGAACCGGCGCCCGCAAGTTTTTGAAAATGCTGGGTTTCCCAGCTTTTTCAAAAACTTTGGCGTGAGCGTTCAAATGCAATTTGAACGCAATCTGGTATCAAATGCCGATTGTGGGTATTTTGCTTGGTCTTATTCCAATTCCATCTCCAATTCAAAATCGCGTCCATGCAATTTTGAATTATAGCTATTCCTACGGGAAGGGCTATAAGGCGATCCCAGCGGAAGCGGGTCTGCACCTTGCCCTCAAATGTGCCGCCCTGCCTAGTGTTGGCTGATATTGGCATTGCCACCCGCTTCCCAACGAAGGGCCTTCTGAGCAGGCCGCCCGAGAGAACATTGAGTATGAGCGGCGTGCCGCCCCTGTTGGATTGAGTGGGCTGCGTATCAACAGTTAGCTGCACGTCTGCGTTGGGGAAGTTCTTTGCGTTGGCCCACTGGGTTATCTTTACTTGGTTCTGTATGAACGAAGGGAACCGGCCCTTGAAAGACTTGTTCCTTATGGTGAGGTCTCTGCCCATGCGCTCGACAATTTCTTCCTGTGCGCTCATTGCCACCATGTTCATAGTGTTGGCGACAACCCTGTGGAGCATGGGGCGCAACGTGCCTGATTGTCCCGTGACGTTGCCGTTGGCGTCTTTGAATGTGGTTATCTTCCCCACAAACTGAGGGAGCGAGAAAATCTGGTCGCCCGTCGCCTCTACAGTGAGGCCCCATGAGCTTGTCGGGGCAAAGGATTTAGCCATCTAAATTTCCCTCAAGTTTTTGGGCAAAATGCCGATAAGATGAAAAAGAAGGGGTGCGCTGTGGACACGCTTTATGGGTTTGGCCCGATAGAGACGGTTGACACCGAAAAAGTTGACACCCTCATCCGCTTGGCTACAGAGTGGGGGGAGGACTTCGACATCGAATTTGAAGGCTCCGACTACAACTTGAAAAGCTACCTTGCAAACAAGGTGGCCATAAAGCAGATGCAGAGAGAATATGCGGAGGCCGAAAAAAGGGCCAGGAAGGGATTTAGCGACGACGTGATTCTCAACTCGATAATCTATAGCGCGATAAATTCTTGCTGATCCATTCATTTCGGCGGCCCGCTTGCCCAAGTGAAATGCCCATAGAGCGGCCTGTCGTTGCCCCCATTGGCTATCAGGTCGCCAAAGTGTTTGCTGAAACTGGCGTTTATTGACTGGGCCGCCACGTCGAAAAAGCGGAACACCTTCCTCTGCTTCTCCGGCTTCTCCAGCAGCGTGTAGAGCAGCTTCATGTCCTTGCCCCTGGTGCCTTTCACGGGCTGCAGCACGGCCAGCCTTCCGGCCCCCTGCTCTTTGAAGAATATGCC
>JAITFL010000156.1 GCA_031281385.1 Holophagales bacterium | reverse complement strand
TTTTACAACAACGAGGAAGACATAGACGCGCTTGTCTCTGGCATCATTAAAGCCAAGGAGATTTTTTCGTGAGCGATGCCAAAAGTGATCCTAGAGACCTTTACCAGCAGGTCATCTTAGAACACAACAAGAAGCCCAGAAATTTTGGCACCCTGCAACCATGCTCGCACCACGCCCACGGCCTGAACCCGCTTTGCGGCGATGACATTGAAGTGACATTGAACGTTGAAGATGGCCGCGTTGCCGACATTAAGTTTCAAGGCAACGGCTGCGCCATTTCGCAGGCTTCCAGCTCGTTGATGACAGTCAACGTCAAAGGCAAAACAGTGGAAGAGGCCGAAACGATGGCAAGTCAATTCAGGCAAATGATAAGGGGCGAGCTAGAGCCATCCGCCGACCCCAACATATTGGGCAAGCTTTCGCTGTTCCAAGGCGTAAAAGACCTGCCCAGCAGGGTCAAGTGCGCCGTCCTCCCTTGGGCCACGCTGCAAAGCGCGTTCAAGGGCGAAGACGTGACAAGCACGGAGTAGCGCGATGCCGAAGATAGCCGAAATCGAGTACTCGCCCAATCCAAACGCAATAAAGTTCATATTGAAAGAACCCGTTGCATCGGGCTTTCCGCGCAACTTCCCAAATGCGGAAATCGCCCAAGCAGACCCGTTGGCAAAGGCACTCTTCGAAGCAGGACACGTAAAATCCGTTTTTATGATAGACAAATGGATGACGATCATCAAAGAAGAGAGCATTGCTTGGAATGAACTGCTGCCGGTGCTTGCCCCCCTCATACGTGAGGCCCCGCCGATGGCTTCGGCATCGTCTCTTGGGCCGCATGGGATGACAATCGCAAGCGATGCAGCGGACGACCCATTCCTTCAAAAAGTGTTTGAAGCGCTAAAAGAGCGGATTATGCCCTACATGGCCGCCGACGGCGGGGGGCTGGAAGTCGTTGGCAGACGCGAAAAGCAAGTGATGATCCGCTACATGGGTGCCTGCCAGAACTGCCCCGCAGGCATGTCAGGCACATTGATGGCGATAGAGGGCATACTAAAATCCGAAGTGGACGCCGATATTTCGGTGATAACGGTTTGATAGTTGAGCCACTTGCAAAATTATCCGCTCGCCCATCGAAGCCATGTCTATGCATCAGCCCCTACGTAGGGCAGCAAGCAAAGCGAGTACTATGGGTCTGGGGAAGCCGCCCTGAATGAATCCCCAGTTAACATTTAGGAAGCTTTTCCAAGCCCTAGCATAGAACGAAACAGACGTATGATGATCGTTCCGAGCTGAAGCGGCGCATGACAGCGACGCGTGTCCAATCGGCGCGTTTGGATTTTCATTCAAAACGCCGCGCTTGCGGATCTCCTTCAACTTTTCATCACTCAAGGAATCCTCGCAGTTCAAAAACGGTTAAATTTTGCAAGAAGCATTACTTGACATAACACGTGAAAAACACTAAATTTAGTGCTAACATCGTTGCTGCCAGGGCATACCTTGTGCGCAACCGGTCTTGAAAAAGTGGCTTTGGAGGAGAACGATGCGCATTGCGTTACGCACCAGTGGGGGGCGAGGCGAATATGAATTTGCTGGATCCCATGACAACGTCCATGTTCACGATGTAATTGGCTGTTCAATATACATTGAACTGATACCTAATCATCCCATTTACTCAAGCAACTCAATTCAATCGGCGCAAGGTAAACCACGAATTAGGCTTAACAAGGAAAGCACACGCATTATTAAGCCAAGGCACACTTATCTTATCCTTGCCGATGCTCTGTTGCTGCCCAAACCCAAACGCGAATTATTTCAAACCCGAGCTGGAAAACTTCAGCTTGTAGACAATGGGTATTCCATAATATCCATCCAATTCGGGATCGTACAGAAAACGGACAAATCCCTGATTATTCGCCCCGATTACCTAATTCTCTCAAATGCTTCCCAAACCACATCAAGTATTGACGTAATTAAACGTCTTCGTTTGATATTTCGAGCTTATGAGCTCGCTGAAAAATCCGCTGATCCTGTTTTGCAGAAACTATTAAAATATCATAAAGAGGCATTGTACTTGGGAGACGATGACAAAATCGGAACATCCGCGAAAGAAATTCGGAAATATATCAAAGGCCCAGACCACGATCCGCTAAATTGGATTCTTTTGTTTCTAAACTGCAATGACTCCGATGCGTATGGAGTGGGATTGAATGAGAATGCTGAAATCTATATGATTGATGATAATGATAGCACCAGTCGGTTGGAATCTGCCCGAAATCGACTGAAGCAATGGAGGTTGTTATCGATAAGAGATGCCTATGCACAGCGGTTTAGCGATGACGTAAAAAAAGCATACAAATACGTTTGTTTGTTTTCGGGCAACTATCTTCCAAAAATCCCATCAACAAATTCTCCAGGAGTGGATTCTGCGCACATTCTCCCTTGGGCAATACATGGGATCAATGATATTCGCAATGGGATTTGTCTTGACAAATTGTGCCATTGGGCCTTTGACGCGGGAGTTCTGAGGCTGGATTTCAGAAAAGAAACCGATGAGTACGTCTTGACAATCCCAGAAATAGTTTTGCAGGAGAGCGAAAAAGGGCAAATAGACCTAACGCCGTTTATCCGCCTGCGCGGCACCATCCCCGCATCACGGCTACCAGCCGAAAGGGCCCTCTGGCCTGATCCAAACTATTTGACAGAGTACAATAGTGCAATGTATGTTAAATGACCGCCGTGTGGGCTTGATTTTCATCAACAGCTAAATACGCGGAGATTCTTTGTGCGATCCATTTCGACACAGGAGGTGTGACGGCGTTGCCAAGGGCATGGTAACGCGCCGAATCTAAATCATCTTCGGTCAATTCCACGTCCTGCATATATGTCCATCCAGTTGGAAATGACATGACACCTTCACATTCCGAAGGCATCAGGCGGCGAATTTTCCCAACCTTTGGATAACATACGTAGTTCCGACTCCAATCTGTACCCGTATGCCTAGCAGATGTAGCATACAGACAATATGCGATGGATTGAATCACTGGTCCTGCTCCGCCAGCATCTCCAACGATTTTCTGAAATGGGGACGCAAATTTCTTTTCATTCGATCCGCCCGACGCAATATCCCCTTCGCCGCATTTGGGCTCAAAAAGTATCGATCCGGGACCCTTCCTGTCTCCACGACACCCGACAATGTAGACTCGCTGGCGAGATTGGGGGACTCCGAAATATCGGCTGTTAAAAGTACGCCATCCGACAGCATACCCGAGTTCGGCCAACGAGGAAATGACAATTCCGAAATCTTTTCCATTGTGGGAATTGAGTATGCCCGCAACGTTTTCGAGCAGTAGAACTCGTGGGAGGCATTCTCCAACCAATCTAACAAACTCATAAAACAACCCAGATTTGCTTCCTCTAAGTCCGTCTCGTTTGCCCATGCGAGCAAGCGAGAGGTCTTGGCAGGGGAATCCTGCGACCCAAACGTCTGCGGGAGGAATGTCTTCACTGCGCAATCTCCTGATGTCATCAAATCGCTTTACGGTAGGCCAGCGTTTCTCTAAGATTTTTTTACAGAAAGGCTCTATTTCGCATTGAAGGACGATGCGAAAACCAGTTTGCTCAAAACCTAGGTCAAAACCGCCGATGCCAGAAAAGAACGATGCCATGCTGCGGGTCTGCACGGCAAAAAGGGAGGGCGTTGTTCGGTCAGCCGATTCGGGTTCCTTGGCTAATTCTGCGTATTTGCGTATGCGCTCAATATCGATGGGCGAAAAAAGGCGCCAACCGTTCGCATTGCGGCTCACATCAGGAACCTTGCCAGTCGAAAGCCAGTGCTTCAGGGTCACGACAGGGACACCTATTGCAGACGCGGCCTTGTTAGTGAAAAGATAGCCATTGGCAATCACTTGGATAACTCCTGCCTACACCAATCTTTACTGTATCGAAAACTTTGGCGGAAGGCAAACGAAAATCTACTTGAACATCCTTGTGAGTGGAACATGGCACCGGCTCTGATGATAAAATCCATGCGCTAGATACAGCAATCGAAAGGGAACTATATACTTGATTCCATGAACTCGTAACATCACCAATAACAACAATTCCCAAGGAGGCGGGGAATGAACAAACCATTGTCAGCAAGAGCCCGGAACAACATGGGCAAAGCAGCACGTAGAAAGGAGGCGCAACTATGAGCACTCTACCGAAAACTGGGGGTGAATCCCTCATTTCCCGTGGAACTAAGTATATAGTTCCCTATCGAAAGAACGTAGCTACACGTCTTTGGACTTGCAGTAATGAATGGGTAGAGCTACAAAGGCGACATCGCAAGTGCTTCAAGCAACTCTGATTCCATTGGCTCAAGAAACTATGCTATCCGCTATCGGCTTGATTCTCTCAATGGCATCGGTGATGTCTGTTGCCGCCAAGTCGCGGTGGGTGATGAAGCGCAGCGCGCTCCCCACCGTGAGGCAGCGGATGCCAACGGATTCTAGCTTTGCCACGGCTTCACCGGCCTTTGGAACGGGAACTATGAGTATGTTGGTCTCTGGCTTGGCGGCTTTGAAGCCAAGCGAAGCTAGGCCATCGGCCAGGGCGGACGCTTTTGCGTGGTCTTGGGCCAAGTGGGGAATGTAGTCCAGCGCCACAAGGCCGGCAGCTGCCACAACCCCGCCTTGGCGCACGCCGCCGCCCAGCATTTTTCTTATCCTGCGGGCCTCTTCAGCAACGGCTTTGCTACCTGCCAGCAGGCTGCCCATGGGCGCACCCAGCCCTTTGGAGAGGCACACCGAAACTGTGTCGGCGCCCCAACATAGGCTGGCTAGGCTGTCTCCGGTGGCCACGGCCGCATGCCACACCCTTGCGCCATCGAGATGCACTTTCAGGCCCTTGCCCTTTGCCGCCTCGACAAGCGCTTTATAATTTGCCGAGCCAAGGCAAGAGCCTCCGGCAAAGTTGTGGGTATTCTCTAGGCATAGCAGGGTAGTCCGCAGTGAATAGTAGGGCCCTTGCCCGCCTGCGGCCTTAACGACCTGTTCTGGCGTTGGCCGCCCCGGGCCGCCATCCCAAGCAAGCGGTTCGGGCATGCCACCAGCCAGCCATGCGGCGGTGCCCAGCTCGGAGCCAAGGACGTGCGCCGATGCCGGGGCCAAAAATCTGTCTCCGCGCTTGAGGTGTATCATCAGGCTGATAAGGTTCGACATGCAGCCTGTTGGAGTCCAAAGCGCGGCCTCTTTGCCAAGCAGCTCCGCCACTTTGCACTCTAGGCGCTCCATCGTTGGGTCGCGCTCCAAAACGTCGTCGCCCACATCTGCGGCTGCCATTGCCTTGCACATTTCTGGGCTTGGCTTTGTGACTGTATCGGATCTAAAGTCTATGGTTTGCATAGTAGTATTATACTGACATGCAATCTTTTGAGGCACTTGCAAAACTCGGCTAATTTTTGTGTGCAAGACTCCGTTAAGCATGTTGGCCGCTTCGCGCGCAGTAATGATGCGGCTGCGCCGCGATGATGTTTATGCCGAATGGGCTCCGCAGCGCGGTCATGCGCTGCTTAAGCCCGAGAGAAAGGCGTTGCGGCCTTGGGGGTTTTCCGCCGGGTCTTGGAAAAGCTTATTAAATGCTAACTGGGGATTCATTCAGGGCGGCCTCGCATGCGAGTCCACCCTTCATTTTAAGCCGCCCAAGTGCTGTTGGCATTTGAGGCTGCACCGCAGCCTCAAACGCTCATTGCACTAGGGCGTCTTCCCCAGACCCCTAGTCCTCGCTTCGCTTACTGCCCTATGTAGGGGCGGATACATGGGCACGGCTTCGATGAACGCGAAGAGGCTTTTGCAAGAAGCTCTTTTGATTGCAAGTCGGTATAAATCTCCTAAAACACGCATGAACGCAAGCAAATCGGCATTATTCGTCCGTCAAGCCCAACATTCTGGCGAAAGGCACCATGAGCCAGCCTTGGACGATGGCCGAGAGCAGGCAGACGAAAAAAGCAATGCTGAACACATGATTTGAGTAAGGCAAGCCCGCATACAGCACTATCGTGGCAAAGACGATTGAAGATGCCCCCCTAAAGCCAGCCCAAGACACTAGGGCTATCTCTTTCCCTGTGCGGCGGAATGGCCTCATAAGCGCGTAAATGACTGCTGGTCGCGCCACCAGCGTCAAAAACACTGCAAACAAAAGCCCGCTGCCCGCCACCGCTTTCAAATCCGATGGGACGCAGAGGATGCCCAAAACAATGAAGAGCAATATTTGCATGATCATGGAGAACGAATTGAACAGCCTAGACAAAAAGCCCTTGTACACCAATCGGCTGTTGCCAAGTATGATCCCGCCAATATAAACCGCCAAAAAGCCATTGCCATTAAATTGCTCGGCCGCGCCGTAGATAAGGAAAGCCGTCCCGCACAGCAGCACGCTATAAAGCCCGTCTATGCTTAGATTAAATTTGTTCAACAGCAACTGCCCCAGTTTGGCAATGATTACACCAGATGCCACGCCAAGCACGATTTGGACTACGATTTGTTGGGTAAGGAGCATAAATATGTTTTGGTGGCCCCCAGTGGCAAGCGTTAGGAACAAGACCGTCAACATATATGCAAAGGGGTCGTTGGAGCCACTTTCTATTTCCAGTATGGGGCCCAAGTTGTTTTTTAGATGGCAGTTTTTCGAGTGCAGTATGGAAAAGACGGAAGCCGCGTCAGTAGAGGAAATAACGGCCCCCAGCAGCATCGCTTGGTAAAATTCAAAGCGCATCACGTAGTACGCAAAGGCCCCGCACAGGCCCGCCGTCAGTAGCGTACCCGCAGACGACAGCCACGAAGAAACCTTTAATACAGGCTTGGCCTTAGAAAAATCTGTCTGAAAGCCGCCATTAAAAATGATCAGCAGCAGCGCGAATCTGCATATATTGTCAACCGTCATCGTGCTTTCAAACCTGAACCACTTGCCAATCAGGACGCCTATTGCTATAAAACCCACCAGCACGGAAACCCCAAGCCTGTCCGTTGTCTTGCAGGACAGCGCACTGATGATCAATATGACCCCAGAAAGCAGCACAACGTCCATGATGGCCTTCCTCCGCCCGTCAATTCAAAGCTGACGAGTCTAGCGTGTTGTTGACGATCTCCATTATCAGCCTTGATTCAGTGTTGGCGACGCCAAGGCAGTGCTTGATGTGGGCCATGTCGTTTGAGGTGATTGACGACTGTATCATCTCAATGATGGTGTTCAAGGGTGTACGGATTTCGCGCCCCATCCTAGAAAGCAGCATGCCCTTGGTCAATAGCTCCTTGATGGTCTCTTCCTCTGCTTCCACCTTTTGGTCGGTGCTTTCGGAATCCTGCGCCATCAGCGCCTGTATGGAATTATTCAGTGCCAGTAGTTCCTGCTTGCCCTCTACTACCGTCAAATGCATCTCTATGCGGCGAAGGAGCAGTGGGCCAACAAAAGGCTTGTGGATATAGTCAACGGCCCCAAGGCTAAGGCCCTCGATTTCGCTTTCTGCGTCGTCCATGGCAGAAAGGAATATCACCGGTATGTCCTTGTACGTCTCGTTTCCCTTCAGCTTCTTCATCGCCTCGTAACCATTTGTCCCGGGCATTTCCACGTCCAAAAGTATCAAATCTGGATAGACGTGCAAAAGCAGCTCGAACATCTTTTCCGCCGAAGGCACCGAAAAAACGTCGTACATGTCTTTCAGCGACTTCTTGCAAGCGGTCAAGTTGGCCGGGTTGTCGTCAACCAAGATGATTTTTTTCTTTGCCATGAATACCCAACGCAAATCCCCAAGATAGCCCAGGGAGACTGTGGTTTGAAGGATAGGCCAAATAGAGCGGCGTGATGCCACAGAGCCTTTTAACAAGTATAGCAAGCCTAGGAGGTAGGGGGTAGTGGTTAGGGGGTAGGTTGTAGGGGATAGGGGTTAGGATACGCACTGATGCGGGCTTCGCCCGCGTTGATATTTATGCCGAATGATGACGCGGCGAGGTCATTCGCCGCTTGAACTCGGGGCGAGCATACTTCGGCCTGTTACGCTTTGCTCCGGAACTTGGAAAAGCTTCCTAAATGCTAACTGGGGATTCATTCAGGGCGGCCTCGCATGCGAGTCCACCCCTCATTACTCCCCAGACCCCTTATACTCGTTTCGCCCACTGCCCTATGTAGGAGCAGATACATGGACATGGCTTCGATGAGCTGGCAGGTGCTTGGGGCGCGGTTCCGATGTAGGCGATTCAGGTGGTCATAGTACTCGCCCAGTGTCACACACTCAATCCGCATTAATACTGTCGCGGCGTAACCCGCATCAATTTTGCCGCATAGTGTCCACCATCGAGGCGCAGTTGTACTCAATCGACACGATAAAACTGCCGGGTACAAAAGATAGAAATAGGGGTTTGATTGTAGGAATTGGGTAAGTAATACCTGTTTCAAGGTACATGTCACAGGATGAAAACCATTGCTACAGACTTTTTTGCATCTTGAATTTTATAGCATCGGCAACAGGAATTGGTATTACACTCCTTGAACAAAAAGACAAGGGGCCGTTAGGCCCCTATCACCAATGCCGTCTGTCAGCCCTATTTCCCCGTGACACGGGTGGGAACGTTGGGGAATGTGCCGCCACCGAGGCCCAGCTGGCCATAACTACTGAACCCCCATGCCCAGAGGCTGCCGTCTTTCTTGATGGCCAGTGAATGGCCACCGCCAGCGGACACTGACACCCAGTCGCTCTCTGCGCCCACGCGGGTAGGAACGTTGCGGTCTGTGCCAAAGATTCCGCTGTCGCCGAGGCCCAGCTGATGAAGACTATTGTCCCCCCATGCCCAGAGACTGCCGTCATTCTTGGTGGCCAGTGAAAAGTGATCGCCAGCGGACACTGACGCCCAGCCGCTATCCGCGCCCACGCGGGTGGGAACATTGCGGTTTGTGGTGTCGCCGAGGCCCAGCTCGCCTTTGGGATTCCATCCCCATGCCCAGAGGCTGCCGTCTTTCTTGGTGGCCAGTGAAAAGCCATCACCAGCGGACACAGACGCCCAGCCGCTATCCGCGCCCACGCGGGTGGGAACGTTGGGGAATGTGCCGCCACCGAGGCCCAGCTCGCCAAACCAATTGTTTCCCCATGCCCAGAGGCTGCCGTCTTTCTTGATGGCAAGTGAGTGGCTATCGCCCGCTGAAACGGACGCCCAGTCGCTCTCCGCGCCCACGCGGGTGGGAACGTAGCGGCTTTTGGTGTCGCCGAGGCCCAGCTCGCGAAAATAATTGTCCCCCCATGCCCAGAGGCTGCCGTCTTTCTTGATGGCCAGTGAAAAGTAAACGCCAGCGGACACTGACGCCCAGTCGCTCTCCGCGCCCACTCGGGTGGGGATGCTTCTGTCAGTGCTGTCGCCGAGGCCCAGCTTGCCATAACCATTGTCCCCCCATGCCCAGAGGCTGCCGTCTTTCTTGATGGCCAGTGAAAAGGCAACGCCAGCGGATACTGACGCCCAGCCGCTCTCCGCGCCCACGAGGGTAGGAACGCCGCGCCATGGGGTGTCGCCGAGGCCCAGCTGGCCAAGAAAATTCCATCCCCATGCCCAGAGGCTGCCGTCATTCTTGATGGCCAGTGTAAAGTTATCGCCAGCGGACACAAATGCATACTGAGTAGACACAGGGTCTGTCACCGTCACAGAGCATGTGGCTGTCTTGTTGCCATCCTGTGTAGTCACGGTGATATTTGCAGTGCCTGCGGCTACGGCTGTCACCACGCCATTGCTTACCGTTGCTTTGGCATTGTTGTCGCTAGACCAAGTGACGGCTTGGTTAGTGGCATTGATGGGCGAAATGGTGTGCGTAAGCGCTTCCGTTGCGCCAACTGTTAAACTGAGGGAAGTCTTGTTGAGGGACACCCCTGTCACAGCGATTTTGGTCGGGCCGGAATTTGAGCCGCCGCCATTGTCACCGCCGCCGCCACTACCGCTCCCACAGGCGAGGAAGCCGAAGGCAAGGGCCAGAATGGCGGCTGTCAAGATGGTTGTTTTTTTCATGTTCATAGAGTGTGTCGTCAATAGATTTGATTTTTCCCGCTGCGCCATGTAAACTCCTTGTATGGACTAAGGAGAACCTATGAAACAGGCACACAGGCGGCACGACATCTCGGACAGGACATGG
>JAITFL010000122.1 GCA_031281385.1 Holophagales bacterium | reverse complement strand
AATCATTTCGGCAATTTTCATCCCATTGTTTCGCAGGTCAGAGTTTCGATGCCGTCGAGTTCATTCTGCAAGCAAATTCTGGCATAGCAGTTCAACCTACAATAGGTTTGAACTGCTATAAGATTACCGAAGCCGCCAGAACACTGTTCCCGTCCGGCGACTTTTCGGCTATAATTTATTGACAGGTTTTTTCAAAGGGGGCAGGCATTGAAAAAATGGCTCGGTGTGCTTTTGTGTGTTTCGCTGCTTTTCGCACAAGCCGCCGCCCAAGGCGTCCAGGGAACGCAAGAAAAAAAGATACAGCTACTTGCGACTGCCAACACGGGGGCCGCTATCCTTCCCTACGACACATTCTCGCTCGCCACCGCAAATAGGGGCTGGGCCAAGCTGGCGAGTACGATCAAGGCGGAAAAAAACAAAAATGACGCCACATTACTCGTGGACTGCGGCGACGCGCTCCAAGGCTCCCCGATGGCGTACATTTACCAAAAAATGCGGCCTGGCTTGTCCAACCCCATCATAAAGATCATGAACGACCTTGGCTATCGAGCCTACACGCTTGGAGCGCACGACTTTGATTTTGGCTCCACCTTTGTTCGGGCGGCAGAAAAGCAGGCCAACTTCCCCTTCTTGGCGGCCAACATTGTTGACAGGGAAGGAAAGCTATACTTCAAACCATTCACCAAAATCAGCGTCGATGGAGTGTCTATTGCCATCTTGGGGCTATTCGTCCCCCATGCGCCCAACTTGCTTAGCACCCACGCCCAGATGGGGCTGGTGGCCAAGGACGCCATAGACGCCGCCAAAGAGTGGGTGCCAAAGCTGAGGGGCACAGAAAAGGCGGACATAGTGATAGTGATGGCGCACACGGGCTGCGAAAGTCCGCACTTAGTCCCAAATGAATCCTCCACCGCCATCTCCATCGCCGAAAAAGTCCCTGGCATAGACGGGATAATCGCCACCCAAGGGCAACAGCAGATGTCCACCCGACACAAGGGGATCCCCATCGTGCAGCCCCTACCGCTGGGCCAGAGCATAGCTTCGATAACTTTTTCACTCTCCAAGCAGGGCGGACGCTGGACGCTGCGTTCATCGAACCCGGCTGCCATCCCGCTGGACCCTTTCCTGCCAAATGACATGCAAGTTTTGAGTGCCACCGAACAGGCCCGCTTGGATGAAAGCTACTACTTAGACGAGCATGGACCCCAGCTGCCAGTACCCTTGGACGGGCGCTGGTCAACCGTCGAGCCGACACAGCTTGTGCAGCTGATCCACGATGTGCAAAAAAAAGCCACGGGAGCGCAGCTGAGCGCGGCACCCAGTCCAGGGGCAAGAATATTCATACCCAAAGGTCTCACCTCGGTGCGCCAATTCTATGCCCTTGCACCAAACGAAAACCGCGTGGCCCGCATCCGCATTACTGGAGCGCAGCTGAAAGCCTACTTGGAACATTCCGGCAAGTATTTCAGGTTCAGCCACCTGCCCGATCTGATAAACCGCAACATCCCGTTGGCAGACTACGACATGGTAGGCGGCTGCAGCTATTCGTTGGACATCAGCCGCCCCGTGGGCAGGCGGGTCTCCGCCCTGACGTTCGAGGGAAGTCCCGTCAGGGACAACCAAGTGTTCACCATGGCCATCTCCACATACCGCCTTGCAGGGGGCGGGGGCTTCATGGACGCCATAGGATTCAAGAGCCAGCCGGAGATGGTCAGCCGCGAAACTTTGAGGAATCTGCTCATGGAACACGCCCTCTCAAAAGCCACGCTGGACGTTCCCCCCCCAAGCCCCTGGCGCACCATACCCTACCTCGACAGAGAGAGGGTAGAGGCGGCGTACAGGTAGTGCAAAGCCATTCCTAAACGCCAATCCGATGGACTCCATAGTTCAAGGAAAGATGACTACGATGGCGCAGAGGGTTTTTGCAAGACGCTCAATTGACAATCGGTAGTTGGCAGTTGACAATTATGAATGTATCCAGAGGGCGCGGAACGCCAAAGAGCAGTCAAGAATCCTTTTTTCTAGTTTCCGAGGAGAAATTCCATGATGAAAAAGATACTATCGTCCATCTCGCTCCTGCTTTTCTGCCACACGGCGGCACTGTTCGGCGACGACCCAAAGCCACTGCCGCGCATAGGCATCGCCGGCATCTCAATTGAGTGCAGCACCTTCTCGCCGGCCATAACGCCACTGGAGGCTTTCCGCCAGCGCGAGGGCGAGGCGCTCTTGCGGAGCTACCCATACCTCAGCGCAGACTCGCCGATGGGCAAGGGCGCGGTCTGGCTACCTGCAATGCTCTCATCGGCCACCCCCGGCGGGATCGTCGCGCGCGAGACGTACGAAGCACTGGTCAGCAAGACGCTGGAACTCATCAAGGCCAATATGCCCTACGATGGGTTCTTTTACCACATACATGGCGCAATGAGCGTCGTGGGGCTGGACGATCCAGAGGGCGATTTCCTTGAAAGAATACGCGGTATCATCGGCAACGATGCCATCGTCTCCACCTCTATGGACCTGCACGGCAACGTGTCCCTGCGCTTGGCCGAACTGTCAGACCTAATTACCTGCTACCGCATGGCTCCACACGAAGACGCGGCCGATTCCACCAAGCGCGCAGTCGTGAACCTCTATGACCGCATCACCTCCGGCAAGGGCCGCCCCGCATACAAGGCTTGGGTGGCCGTCCCCGTGCTGCTTCCGGGCGAAAGGACCAGCACCCGCGTGGAACCAGGCAAATCGCTGTACGCGATGATACCCGGCATAGAAGCCCTGCCAGGCGTAATTGATGCTGCAATATGGATCTCGTACGCCTGGGCCGACGAACCCCGCAACCAAGGCATCGTGATGGTCGTCGGCGACGACAGAGAGCAGGTTGGCGGTTCCGCAAAAAAAATCGCCGAAAAGTTTTGGGCCGTGCGCCGCCAATTCGACTTTGAGGCACCCACCAAATCGCTGGACGAATGCCTAGACGCGGCCATTGCCAGCAAAAAGAAGCCATTTTTCATAAGCGATATGGGCGACAACCCGACGGGCGGCGGCGCGGGCGACGTGACCTGGACCTTGGCCAGGCTGCTCAAGCGCCCCGAGTTTAAGTCTCCCAAGGGCAAAACAGTGATCTATGCCTCCATTCCCGGCCCCGAGATGATAGCCGCCGCAAAAAAAGCCGGAGTGGGAGGCCAGGCCGAAGCGATGGTGGGCGCAATGGTTGACAGCCGCTTTGAAGGCCCCGTCAAACTTTCTGGCACGGTTATGTATTCCAGCGACAAGGAGGCCGTCATCAAAGCTGGTAGCGTCCTAGTCATCGTGACCCAGGACCGCGCAGCGTATCACTATGAAAATGGCATGGCAGCCATTGGGCTAAAGCCCCGCGAAGCGGACATAGTCATTGTGAAGCAGGGCTACCTAGTACCCGACTGGTACAACATGCAGGCCGACTGGATGATGGCGCACACTCGCGGCGGCGTGGACCAAGACATAGCCAACCTGCCCTTCAAGCGCATCGTCAGGCCGATGTACCCGCTGGACCCGAACATGGCAGACCCCGAGCTGAACGTGATATTCGTACCATCGGCGAAGCAAAAGTACGGAAGGTGAAGACGATGCGGTTGTCAAGTTGCCGAGATGCTTGCAGAACTCAAGCAGCCAGCCCGCGCCATTCCCTACAACTTGATTTTACTTAGAAAAATCCGATAATTTACTTTATGCTTAGGAGCGGGGTGCGGCTAAGCTCCGACAGTAGGTTTGCATGCCGCTCCATGCACTTGTCACACTTGGCTTATACCAATTTGCGTTCAACTAACGTTGAACGCAAAT
>JAITFL010000043.1 GCA_031281385.1 Holophagales bacterium | reverse complement strand
GGATACCAAGGCCGCCCTGTTGGGCTTTGCGGAAGTGTCGGCTTCCCCCAGCTTTTCGTCCTACTGCATATTTCAGCTTCGTTCTGGCCTCACGAAATGCTACGCATTTCGGGCGCGACCTCCGTGTCGCGCATTCCAATTCCAGATAAAATCATGGCTGATTCTATCTGGAATTGGAATTACAAATCGGAATAGGGCTTGCCGTCTAAAGTGGTGCCATTCGCGCCGCTTCTGACGTTGCTGACACCGGATTCTCCCTCTGGGTTGTCAGGATCTGGCTGTTCGTACTCGACCTGCCACATCTTGTTTGTCCTAAGTATCGGGTCAATGGGTATTTCCCTGAGGTACTGCTTGTTCGCCTCGCGGGCCAGGTCTTCCAGCGACCCAGGGTACTTGCCCCGATCTGCCTTGTACTGTTCGAGGGCGTGCCTAATGATTGCGAGGTTTGCCTCGAGTACGGTCTCCGATGCGGCGCGGCGGCTGTGCCTATAGCCAGCTATGCCCAAGGTGGACAATATCGCCAGAATGGTAAGGGCCAGCAGGATTTCCAGCAAGGTAAAACCAGCAGGGCCTTTAATGCGCTTCATACGCCCTCCTCATTAATATTATTATGCTTCGTTTTCGCATTTTGTTTCATTTGAACGCCATACATAACCAAGTTTTTCTAAAAACCCTTAGGCCACCTCCCCAAATTGTGTTAACCTAAATTGTTTGCAGTTTGACCCACCAACCCATCAACAACGCGAGCCACCCAGGACAGACATGCAAGGCAACACAGGGACAAATGGTGCCAAGGCAGCGCAGCCGAGCGGACGGGCTAAGTCGGCTTCGCTAAATATTCGGGTGGGGGTGGGGGGGTAAATTGCCTATTGTTAGATACTTACGTGCAACATCTAAACGATGATTTCGGGTATCAGCCTAAACTAAAGACAAAGACAATTCACAACGCCGCATCGGGAAGCCAATCCCTGCGGCTATTTTTTAACCAATGGGTTTTGCGCCCACACATGGAGGAACCATGAACACCGAACTCGCCCAACTTAAAATGCAGAACCGCCTACTCAAGATGGCCATCGCCACTGGAGCGCTGCTCACAATTTTTGTGGCCGCCGATAAGGCAAAGCAGCGCTTTAAGGAAATAGACGTAGAGCGCATAAATATCATTTCGCCAGACGGCAAGCGCGAAATGGTCATATCAAACCGAAAGCTATTCCCCAGAGCTATTATAAATGGTAAAGAATCGTCAAAGGATCGCAACATGCCTGGCATTGCTTTTTACAACGACATAGGCGATGAGTGCGGCGGCTTGATTTATAGTGGAAAATTGGACTCAAAAGGCAATTCATCATCTGGCATGCACTTTTCGATGGATCGTTTTGGCGGCGATCAGCAATTGGCCTTGGGCCATTATGAGAACAATGGAACTATGGAAACTGGACTAACGGTATATGACAGGGGGCTGGAAAAAGATTACGAGCCACTTTTTGAAGCATTAAAAAACGCCAGCACCGAAGAAGAAAAGAGCGCAATAAGGCAAAAACTCCAAGAAGCCGGAGCGTATCAAATACCAAGATTGTTTGTTGGCAGAACAAAGGGGCTGTCTTCCAGCGTCATACTTGCCGATGCGAAAGGCAACCCGCGAATAATGATGTATGTCACGCCTGAAGGCGAGCCACAAATGATGTTTTTTGATGATTCTGGCGAAGTAATTTACAGCTTGCCGCCAAAACCAGAAAAATCCGATCCTCCGAAATAGAAACAATTAATTCCGGCAATTGTCAATTACATTATCCTCAAACTCAAATCCGCGGCTGGTGCGCTGTGTGTGAGCGCGCCTACGGAGAGGAAGTCCACGCCTGTCAGGGCGACGGCCTTGGCCCTTGCTAGGCTCATGTTGCCGCTGGCTTCTAAGAAAAATGGCCTACCGTTTGAATTTCGCATAGAGTTTCGCATAGAAACAGCAGCTTCCATAGTTTTTTCGGGCATGTTGTCCAACAGAGCCCCATCAATTTCTGGTATGGACAGACATTCTGCCAGTTGTTGCAGGGTCTCCACTTCGACTTCTATCCTTAGCAGGTTAGGCGAGCTGTGTCTGGCGGCGGCGACAGCGGGGGCTATCCCGCCCACTGCGGCTATGTGGTTTTCCTTGATGAGTATGCCGTCCGCTAGATTGACCCTGTGATTGAAGCCCCCGCCGCACCTAACGGCATATTTTTCCAATATCTTTAGCCCCGGCGTGGTCTTGCGCGTGTCCAATATCCTTGCGCCCGTGCCCTCTACTGCGTCAACAAAGGCCCTAGTGAGCGTGGCTGTGCCAGATAGCCTCTGCAACAGGTTCAACATGACTCTCTCTGCCATAAGGATGCCCCGGGATGGGCCCTCGATGCACATCACCTGCGCCCCAACGGTAGTTTTGTCCCCATCGTTTGCAAGGGTTTCAACTTCGAGCGATGGGTCTGTCAGTCGGAACACTTCAACGGCTATGGGCAGGCCCGCCAGCACTAGGTCTGCCTTGGCAGTGACTATGGCCTTGGCTGGGCTGTCTGGCACGGCAAGGCTTGTCCAGTCCCCCGCCCCCCAGTCCTCTTGCAGGAAGGCCTCTAGGGAAGCGCGATAGGAGAGCGGGTGCGGCGGAACTATTGGCATGTGAAATCCGAGCTAGGATTACAGTTTACAACTTGCACTACTTGCCACCAAATGGGCCGATTTGTGGCAGACTTGAATTGTTCTCGTTGTCCGTTGCGTCCCTGAAAAGCGAGTTTTTTCAAACGTCCCCATAAATGTGTTGCAAATGTATCGCAAATGTAATATGCTTTGATTTGGGGGGAGGGATGTATGCCCAGAACATCAATATTGAACCTGAGAATCGAGCCAGAGGTCAAGGCAAGCGCCGAGGAACTCTTTGGCAGCTTTGGATTGACTGTCACAGACGCGGTAAATGTATTTCTTCGCCAGTCAATTATGCGGGGCGGATTTCCATTTGAGGTAGTGCGCCACAAGCCCAACGCCGCGACGCAAGCCGCCATTGCCGAAGCAGAAAATTTGCTGAACGACCCTAGTGCCAAATCATTTAGAAGCATGGACGAACTAAGGGCCGATTTGCTATCCGATGGCGAAGATGGTAAATGAAGTATCAAATTGCTGATCGGAGCCTTGCAACCCCAAATTGGCTTGGTTTTGCAAGAAGCATTATTTTTTTGCCGCCCTAGCTTCCCACTCCCTTGCAAGCCTTTCTTGGCCTAGCTCTTTTGCCAGTTCCACCAATTTGGCGATGCCGTTGAACTGTTTGCCCGAATCCAACCAGGCCTTGAAGATTTCGTCTGCCTCAATTGGCCTGTTGTCGCGCAGGTATGCCTCGATAAGGGGTATGCCGACTTGGTCGCCAAAGCTGTCTGAGGACGGATTCATTAACCGTTGACGCATTTTGGCAACTTCGTCTAGGTTCTCTTCTTGTTGGGCTTTGGCTTCGTTCATGCGCTCAAACTGCCTGTCCCAGACGGTTTTGAGCAGCCCTATGACCTTTGGCCAGTTGCCATTCTTTACGCAGCTATCATAGTAGCTATCCATTATTGAATATGGCACAGGGTCGCCAGAAGAAGAGAGTGGGCTGGGCACTAAGCGTTCCACCAATGGCTCCAGTGGCCTCTCGTCACCGCCTACGTGGCACCAAAAGAGCCAGTGGTTCCATAGCCTTTCATCGGAGGGCTTTGTTTCTATCAAGGACTCGATGGCGTTGAGGTATTGACTTGAGAGCGATTTCATCAACTGGCTTTTGGTGGCAGGGCCCCTAGCAGGGGGCATGTTTAGCAAATTATATAGCGCGTTCGGGCTACCCAATAATTTGCGGAGTAGTTTGGCGGCTTCTCCCCATTTGGCTTCGTCTAGGTTTTCCTTGTCGCCACCTTCGCCGACATCGTCCTCAATCTTGGCAGAAGCCCCATACATTGCCCCATCGTACATCCAATTGATAATCTGGACATTATTGTAGCGAATGATACAACCAGCCAGCAATATTTCTATGCCAGGGGTGGGGCCTTTTTCCCTTAGCCAAGTGCGGGAATAGTCCATAAAACTGACAATATTGTTGCTCTTAAAGACGCTCCGCAGGGTTTCTGGGTCGGGCACTGTCGTGCCTTGGGCCAGTATACTATTGTCGCCCCCAAATAGTCCCCATCTCTCCCCATCGTCCTTTTTCCAGCCTATGTCGTTGTCTTTCCAAGGGGCCGTTCTTTCAAAATTTAACCTTGGATAAAGCCCGAAACAGATGCGAATAAATTGCTTAAAAAAATCGCTGTCTGTATTGGCAAAAATATAGAAATATGGCTGATATCTGTAGGAGTTAATTTTAGAGTCAGGGAATTTTTGAATTGGAAATATCTGTTCCCCCTTTTCCCATACTTTGGCAATGTCCTGCTTGCCAAGGGATTTTGCAACATCTGTGGCCAATTTGGCTTTGGCGGAATCCGATTGTGCCACCCCGGCGCTTCTGATCAACTCGTCATAAACTCTGTTTGCCCCCTCGAGGTCACCCAGCCTCAGCAGGGCCTCCAAGTGTGGCTGAAAGGCTGATTTGTCTGGGTAGCCTTCAATCGGTTTTTGATCATTGTAAATCACGACGCCCCCGGGTACCCACTCTATTTTGTTTGCCATTTCGGATATGTCCGAATCGTATTTTCTGGCCCGTTTTGCGAATTTGGCCAGAGTCTCCCAGTCGCCCTTGGACTTGGCCTGTTCCACTATCCACACGCAGGTGGCACTGGATGGGCAGCTTACGCGTTCCAGCGGAAAATCGAAAGTTTCTATGGTGTTGATGAATGTATCCCATCTATAGCTTGGCTGGCTCCTAGCCATCCAGCCCCATATATTCCAGAGCGAATCGTTAGCGGGGTCTAGTCTGAGCGCCGCTTCGATTTTTGGGATGTGCTTGCGGAACACGTTCCTCATCAAGGGGCTGAATTTTTCTGGCTGAGGCTTGTGGGGCGCGAAAAACGTTAGTTCCAGCCCTGCCCAGTCGCCGCTGAATATTTTGTCTGTTTCATTTGCCATTACGCCCCAAGTCAGCAAGTCTTTTTCTGTGCCAAGGTCTTCGGTGGTGTCGGCGGGCATTACATGCAGGGCGCGTCGGCGCACTTCTTTAAGCAGATCGGCCATGGCCTCTCTGTGGCTTGGGTTTTCGCGCAGAAAGTCCCTGACCTTTCTAAGCGGACTCTTTATGCCCCTTTGATCCAAAAATGCTTCAAATTCTTTGGGGGCGGGCACTTGGGTGCCTGACGACACCAGCTTGCCGTCCAAGCCGATGGCAGCCCACCTAGCTCCGCGGCTGAGTCCATAGCGTTGGTGGACCCAGCTTTCAAAAGCCCCTACGTCGCCCTGCTTGATCCCAAACCGCATTGGCCCAAGCGAGTCCGCCGACTCGCTGAGGCTGCCCCTAGACAACAAGGAGAAGCCATGCTCAAAGACTCCAGCGGCATCAAGCGTGGCCCTCCACTTGCTTATATCTTCTGCTTTCCATTCGCCCAGCAGGACTATCCTGTTGCCCTTGTGCTTGGAAAGGACGTATTCAAAATTTGTTTGGGCTGCCAAGGGAAGGCAGAGGGCGGAAAGAAGGATTGCGGGGGGGGACAGTTTAATCTTCATGCCATCTCCTATT
>JAITFL010000033.1 GCA_031281385.1 Holophagales bacterium | reverse complement strand
AAGCCTCTCATTTTGGGCTGTGAGGCTAAATATCTCATACCAAATCCTATTGCTGATGCGGTACATGCAAGATGCAAAGCCGCTTGCAACAACGGTTTTCATCTTGTAACTTGTACCTGATATCACATACACTGGGGGCGCAGACTTATGCCCGCAACGGATTTACCGCACTCTTCCAAAAGGAATGAAGACTTTACGGCGATAGGCTGCATTAAAAGCGGAATGGAAGGCGCAGGTGAAGCATACCAATCTGTAGCGATGGTCAAGGGCGTTGACTATAACACAATTTGGGGAGGTGGTCTAAGAGTTTTTAGAAAAACTTGGTATTGCTGTGGGCTCCGCCCGCGTCATGTTTATGCCGATTGATCACGCAGCGCGGTCATGCGCTTGGCTAATTCATCGGGCAGAATGGGTACCCGGCTGGGGTATTTGCCCGGCGCGTAATTTTCGTACTCGGGGCGAACATTCTTGTAATTTGGCCTACTCATCGCCGGTTCATGGAGCCCGCCCGGATGCTGAACTGGGGAACTCGCTTGTCGCATCGCTCACAACTTCTCGGTATCCTGCGCTGGCGCTTGGATACGCGAGACATCCTCCGTTGTTCTCTGCGACACATTGGTCGCCAATGCTGCTATGGGCGTTTCAGCTTGTTCAACGTCGTTTTCGCGCTGCCCCGCTCGCTCCCCAGACCCCGGGTACTCGCCTCGTTCACTGCCCTATGTTGTGACAGATACATGGACATGGCTTCGATGTAGCCATGTCTGTTTGGAAGAAAAATTTGCAAGGGACTCAAATTATTTTGCCCGCATTGAAAACGCCGCACGGATCCAGAGCTTTCTTCATGGCTCTGATTGCCTGCACCTGCCAAGGGTCTGACAGAGCCAGGAATGCGTCCCTCTTTGCCAGGCCAATGCCGTGCTCGCCGGTGATGGTGCCTCCCAGCTCCAGCACCAGCCTGAAAAGGGTCATTATGTGGGCGTCCATTTCTTTGCGGCCCAGTTTGCCAAGGATGTTGACGTGCAGGTTGCCGTCCCCAAGGTGGCCGTAGGTGGCTATGGGCAGCCCCAGCCTTTGTGCGCCCTCGAAAAATGCCTCTATCTTTGGCCTTGGCACTGCTATGTCCTCGCTCACTTTATGGGGGAAGTGTTCCTTTAGCATCGTGCTTGTTTGGCGGCGGACGGCCCAAACAGCCTCACGCTGCCTCTCGTCCTTAGCCGCTTGTGCGTGTTCGGCCAGCGGGCCCAAAAAGTCCATCAAGTCGCCCAAAAATTTTTCGCCCGTGCAGCCTGCGTCATCAAATTCGAGAATAGCCAGCGCCTCGCCGGGCAGGCTCTTAGCCTCCTCTGGGCCGAATTGACGTAAGTGTTGAAGTACTTGAGGATCCCAAAATTCCAGCGCACTTGGCACTAGGCCGCCGCCCACTAGGCGGCTGGGCAGGCCCAGCAGGTCGCCCCAGCTCGACACGGGCAGCAGCATTGCAACGCGCTCTTTTGGGGCTGGTATGAGGCGCACTGCCGCCGACGTGATTATCCCAAAGATGCCCTCGCTGCCCACCAAAAGTTGCGTCATATTAGGCCCGGCGTTGTTTTTTACTATTTCCACCCCAAAACGGTGAATTTCGCCATCTTCCATCAGCGCATCTACCGAGAGCACCCAATGGCGCGTCACGCCATACTTACACGCGCATGGCCCCCCGGCGTTTGTGGCCAAACTGCCTCCAAAGGAGCATTGATCCCATGAATTTGGGTCTGGTGGATAAAATAGCCCCTTTTCGGACGCCGCCGACTTTGCGTCCCTCAGAAACACGCTAGCGGGTGCGCGGAGTGCCATAGCTTCCGGTGATGCTTTCAACTCGCCCGGGTATTCCGAGAGGTCAACAACTATCGAGGCACCCACTGGCAGGGCCCCGCCCGCCTTCCCCGTGCCCGTTCCACGTGGAACTAATGTAAGCCCTTCCCCCTTGGCAACGCTCACCAAAGCTCTCAATGCGTCTGGGCCTTTTGGCTTCACTACGGCCAGCGGCAAGTCACCGATTATGTGTGATTCATCAGTTCGGAAGCACTCTAGGGCCTCTGGCAGGTCAATGACTGCGGCATTGGGGATTTTGGCTAGATACTTATTCATCTTTAATTCCAATTCTAATTCAAAATTGCCTCCATGCAATTTTGAATTAGTCGGCTACGGCGAGACGCGGCTCGCCTCTTGGTATCCGATGCCCCATCGGATACCAAGGCCGCCCTGTTGGGCTTTGCGGAAGTGTTGGCTTCCCCCAACTTTTCGTCCTACTGCATATTTCAGCTTCGTTCTGGCCTCACGAAATGCTACGCATTTCGGGCGCGACCTCCGTGTCGCGCATTCCAATTCCAGATAGAATCATGGCTGATTCTATCTGGAATTGGAATAAAGCCTCTTGCAAAACCTAGCCAATTTTAGACTGCAAGCACCTCAATTGCCTACCAAAGTTCCGGCCGCGGCGCCTTCCACGGCTGCCACTAGGTTGCCTGGCACCTTCATGTCAAATACCAATATGGGTATGCCGCTCTCCCTACAAATGGCTATGGCCGCGCCGTCCATCACCCTAAGATTTCTTTCCAGCACGTCCTGAAAGGTTATTTGCTCGAACCGAATGGCTTCTGGGTTTTTTTTGGGGTCTTCCGAATAGACGCCATCCACGTTTGTGGCCTTTAGTATCACCTCGGCGTTAATTTCGATAGCTCTCAGCGCGGCGGCCGTGTCGGTGCTAAAGAATGGGTTGCCCGTCCCCGCTCCGAATATGACCACCCTGCCCTTGCTAAGATGGCTCATGGCGCGGCGCCTGATAAAGGATTCGGCTATTTTCTGCATCTCGATACCGCTGAGCACGCGCACCGGGATGCCCAAATGCTCTACAGCGTCCTGGAGTGCCAGCGCGTTGATAACGGTAGCCAGCATCCCCATGTGGTCTGCCGTCACCCTGTCCATGCCCATCGAAGCGGCGACCATCCCACGGATGATGTTGCCGCCCCCGATGACTATCCCCACATCTATGTTGCGATCCCTCAGCTCTTTTATCTGGGCGGCTATACTCTTGACGACGTTGGGGTCTATGCCCCCCTTTTGTTCGCCCATCATGGCCTCGCCCGACAGTTTGAGCAATATCCTTTTATATTTCATCCCAGCGCCTCTTCAAATTGAACTATCTTTCGGCGGGTGGCTGCAATGGTTGCCGCAGCCCAAGTCATTTGCCTTGCCCCGCGTCCAGCAGACGGCGCATACGCTCTTGGATCCGGTCGTTGATGTGGTTCCTGTCCCCTCTGGCGGCGGCGCGTATGGCACTTGCCACTGCCTTGCCGTGGCTACGCCCGTGGCCGATGATGGAGATGCCATTAACGCCCAACAGCGGCGCACCGCCATATTCTGCGTAGTCCAATTTTTTGTAGAATTTTCTCATCGAGGGGCGGACGAGCAAGCCACCCATGCGGCCCAAAAGGTTGCACTCTAGGCTTTCCTTTAGTCCGTAGCGGATGCCCTCTGCCAGCGCTTCCGATGATTTTAGAACCACATTGCCAACGAATCCATCGCAGGCAACAACGTCGAAGTCGCCATTCCAGATGTCGCGGCCTTCGGCGTTCCCCCCGAAATTGATGTCTAGGTCGCGCAAAAAGCCCGATGCCTGCTTTGTGGTTTCAGAGCCTTTGCCGTCTTCTTCGCCAACGCTTAGTACGCCTATCTTTGGCTTGTCCACTCCCAGAACCACCTCGGCATACACGGCCCCCATCAGCGCAAACTTGGCGATGTGTTCTGCCTTGCAGTCAACATTTGCGCCCACGTCAAGCAAAACGGTGGGGGTACCCCTTAGGCTGGGGAAGATGGCCGCCAGAGCCGGGCGGTCTATGCCCGGCAAGTTGCCTATGACCTTCATGGAAGCCACCATAGCCGCGCCGGTGTGCCCCATTGACACCATCCCGTGTGCATCGCCATTTTTGACGCACTCTGCGGCCACCCTTATCGAGCTGTCCTTTTTTTCCCTCAGAATGCACGTGGCCCTGTCTTGCATGCTGACCACCGAACTGGAATGGACAATCTTGGTGCGCGCCAGTTGATCGTCTTCAAGGGAGTGGGACGCCAGTTGCTGCTCGATTTGGTCTTCGTTGCCCACGAGTATCAAGTACAGGTCGGGAATCGCCTTAAGGGCCATCGCCGCGCCAGAAATGGTCGCCTTGGGGCCAATGTCGCCCCCCATCGCGTCCAGCGCTATGCGATAAAAGTTGGGCATCTATTGCCTCAGATTGCGTCCATTACCCTGATGACCTGCTTGCCCCTATAAAAGCCGCAGGATGGGCATACCCGGTGGGGGAGCTTGGGGGAGCTGCAGTTGGGGCAAGTGCTTGCGCTCATCACGTCCAGCGCGTCATGCGAGCGGCGGCGGTCGCGTCTAGCTTTTGAATGTCGGCGCTTGGGGTTTGGCATTTGTATCTCCTATTGATTTTTCTCGCGATCAAGGGCTTGGCCGAATGATCGGGCGCCGAACATCAGTGACTTAGGCAGCGCACTTATTACTATATCACACAATTGAACCGCTTGCAAAAACTGCCTGACTTGAGGCTGCAAGACTCCGATTAGCAAATTGAGGCACTTGCGCACCGATATTTTTCAACTGTGAGGCTACCTAACATCGCGAGCTTCTGGGAGTGATTCGCAAGAGAGAGTGGTATGAATGCAACTAAAACACGCCGAATAGATGCGCGGCGAGGTCATTCGCCGCGTAAGCTCGGAACAACTGTCCTTCGGCCGGTTGCGTTCACTGCCGAGGCTTGGAAAAATCTTCCGGATGCTAACTGGGGATTCGCTCGGTCGCGCTCGCATGCGAACGCTTCCCTCGCTACTCCCCAGACCCCTAGTACTCGCTTTGCTTACTGCCCTAAATAGGAGCGGATACATGGAGAAGGCTTCGATGGAAGCGTAGAGAGTTTTGCAATAGGCTCAATCGTCAATAGTCAATTGCGCCAGTGCCTTCGCCAGTGCCCCATTTGGCGCATCGCCAGCGGGTCGGCAGGCGCATTGGCCCTTGTTCAAGTTCTTGCCACACTGGGGGCACAGCCCCTTGCAGTCTTCCACACATAGTGCGTGCATGGGGCGCTGCAAGACAAATTGCTCCGCCACCAGTGCCGCCTCGTCCAAAATGCCCTCTGGCAGATAGACAACGTCTAGGTCTTGGGCGCCGAGCATGTACGAACCCCTGGCCACTAGGTTTGGGTCGGAGCTACCCAAGAACTGCGCCCGCAGCACCATTGGCGTATCAACTGGTTCAAGGCACCTGCAGCAGAAGCCCTCATAGAGGGCCTCGGCGCGTATGTCGAAGAAGATGTCCTTGTAGCCGTCCTTGTCTGTCGGCACCAGAAACAGTTGCCAAGAGAGGCCCCTAAGCGCTTCCTTTTCTTCTAAAAGCACAAACTCGCTGGAGCCTTCTAATCGCAGGCCGTCTTGCGGCAGTTTGGCTATCTCGATCACTGCGGGGCTGTCTCTGGCTCGGCTGTGGCCGGAACTCCGCGCTGGTCGCCATCATCGGCCTGCACTTCGCCAGGCGCTCCGATGGTTCGGTCTTGGTTCATGATGATCGGCCCAAGTTCAGGCCCTTTGTCGGGGCGGCCCAAGCACTTCAGCTCAAACTTGGTCTTTTCTGACTTTCCTTCGTAGGGCTGCCCCCAAGGGTCGTTGACCGGAATGTTTACGGGTATGAAATTTTTGAGCAGGAGCGGGGAGCTGGCACTTATCATAGCCTCCCAGCTTCCCAATTCTGGATAGTAGCCGTACCTCATATAATGCTCGGCCAAGCCGTTCTGGACTTGCCGCATCTGATCGAAGGCCTTTATGCGCCTAGCATCGTCCGTCTGGTTGCGAAGGACGTTGAGGCCAACAACGGCCATGATCCCCACGATAGTCAGCGCGATCATTAGCTCCATCAGCGAGAACCCCATTTGGCTTATCTTCTTGAGCCTATTGGTCGTTTTTTCGGCTTTCATGGAACCTCCTTGGCAAAAGATGGCCTTTGTAATATCTATGATTATTATGCGCCATCTGCACCAAAAGTGACAAGTATTTCGGGGCGGCGTTTATTGCTGATTGCCGCCGAGCTAGGTGCTTGCAGAACCTAGCTGATTTTGTGTGTAAGACTCCGTTCAGCGTGGGCGCTCAATTTGTTTCTAGCTCCTGATTCTATTTTTCGTCCTCGGATTCGCGGCCCGACAATTTGCTTCATTTCGCGCAAGGTCATGGAGCCCGCCCGGATGCTAAACTGGGGTGCGCTCGGTTGCATCGCTCGCAGGTTCTCGGTATCCTGCGCTTGCGCTCCGGATACGCGAGACATCCTCCGTTAGTCTCTGCGGCACATTGGTCGCCAGTGCTGCCATGTGCGTTTTCAGCTTGTTCAGCGTTGTTCTCGCGCTGCCCCGCTTGCACCCCAGACCCCGAGTACTCGCCTCGCTTACGGCCCAATGTTGGGGCAGATATATGGACATGGCTTCGATGAGCGTTAGGGAGATTTTGGAAGAGGAAAATCTTGCGGCGCGGGATGCTCTTTGGGCAAGGCTTCCGCGCCGCCCGCTTCTTCAAGCAAGTATTTCAAGGGCCTGTAGCCCATGCCCAGCAGATGGGCGGCCTTAGTCTTGTTTCCGCCGGAAAGCGTAAGGGCCTTTTGCACGAAATAGCCCTTGGTGGATTTTAGGTATGCGTCCAAGTCCAGCCCGCCGCTTGGTATCCACGCCTCATGTCCGCGCACATGGCTGGCAGTAGCCGGGCTTTCGGCATTGTCGTGCCTTTTGCTCTCCAGTTCTGCGAGTATGTTGTCGGGGAAAACGTCTTTGTCGAGGGCGCCGCCAGAGCCAAGGGCAGCGAAGCGCTCCATGAGGTTCTCCAGTTCGCGCACGTTGCCGGGGAAAGAATATGACATCAGCGCGTCCATGGCATCCTGCGTCAGGCTCATGGAAGGCTTGCCGTGCCTAGCGCAGGCACCAGCCAAAAAATGTCCGATGAGCGCGGGCAGGTCTTCCAATCTCTGCCTAAGCGGTGGCATCTCCAAGTGAAGAATATTGAGCCGATAGTACAGGTCTTGTCGGAAACTGCCATTGTCCGCCAGTTCCCTTATGTTGTGGTTGGTGGCGCATATCACTCTGACGTCTATGGGCGTCTCCCTGCTGGAGCCTATCCGCCTCACTTTTAGCTCCTGTAGCACTCTCAACAGCTTTACTTGCAGCGGAAGTGGCATCTCCCCGATTTCGTCCAAGAACACAACGCCGCCCTTTGCATCCTCGAAAAGGCCGCGCTTGGCGGTGCTTGCGCCCGTGAAGCTGCCCTTTTCGTAGCCAAATAGCTCGGACTCCAACAAATTTTCGGGCAGGGCCGCGCAGTTCACCGCCACGAATGGGCCCTTGGCCCTTGCCGAATGTCGGTGGATCAGCCTAGCCGCAATCTCCTTCCCCGTGCCGCTTTCGCCCGTGATCAGCACGGTTGCATCGGCTATGGCGTACTTGCCTATCAGCGCCTGTACTCGCCTTATGCTGTCGCTGCTGCCCACTAGGTCACTCGAAGAATCATCTTCGGACATATCAAACGGAGCGGCCTTAGTCATCAGACCCTGAACCACCTTGACCAATTCGTGTATGTCATTCTTCGCTTTTGTTAGAAAATCAACTGCGCCCAACGAAAGCGCCTGCACCGTCGTCTCAGCGGTCGCGTACGCCGTCATTATCACCGATGGAATGTCAAGGCTCTCTTCCTTTATCCAAGACAAAAGGTCTAGCCCGCTCTCGGAACCCAGGCGCATGTCGGAGACCACGGCGGCAAATTTTTGCCTTGCCAGCGCCTCCTTGGCCTCCCGCAAAGAGCCAACGGCAAAGGTTTCTATGCCCTCGGCGC
This sequence comes from Holophagales bacterium, assembly GCA_031281385.1. Next base: position 561 of record JAITFL010000033.1, on the reverse strand, counting down.
CCAAGCCCAAAGAAAGGACTTCGCGAAAGCCCTCATCGTCCTCCACTATGAGGACTTGCTTGTCATCGGCTCGCTTGTGGCTGGTGGACATGCTGGATTCCTAGTTAATTCTATTTTTAATTCAAAATTGCGTCCATGCAATTTTGAATTAGTCGGCTGTGGCGAGGCGCGGCTCGCCCTCTTGGTATCCGATGCCCCATCGGATACGCAAGACTGTACTGATGGGCATTTCTTGAAATGTCGGCTTTTCCCCATTTTTCGGCTGACTGCAAATTTCAGTTTCGTTCTGCCACACGAAATGCTTCGCATTTCGGGCGCGACATCCTGTCGCGCATTCCAACCCCTAATAGAATCAGTATTGATTTTATTAGGGATTGGATTAAATCGCACCAGTTCCAAGCCGCAGCAAATAAAGATAGGCTACAGAGGCTAGGGAGTCGGGGTCAAGGGCAATACGGGTTGAGCGTCCCTGCCTCCTGCAACCTAATCCCTACTAAAAACTCACCTCCGCCACAAACGCGTTATAGACATGCTTTGTCTTTTTGTCTTGGACGAAGACCA
>JAITFL010000010.1 GCA_031281385.1 Holophagales bacterium | reverse complement strand
TTTTCCCTTGGTTGGATTCCATCGCTCTACCCTCCCATTACTCAAATCAATGCATACCATTTGCCAAATGCAAGTGTTGGTGTAAAAGGTGATTGCTCATAGCAGGTTAGACCTTCTCGGCGCATCGGCCTCCCAAGGAATGTCAGGTGGCCTGCTGAGCGGTTCGTCTTTGAATGAGCCTTGCGTTTTTTCCAGAGCGTAGTTTTTCTTCCTTTCGGCCTCGTCCGCTTCGCTGAGTTTTTCGGCGATGATGGAGATGATGAAAGAAGAAATTGAGTAATTGCGCTGGGTGGCGGCTGTCTGGAGTTTGTCGGCCATCGAGTCTTGGATGTCTAGGGATATTTGTGGCATGGCGTGTCCTCCTTTTGGACGATTATACATGCAGGGCGTGAACAGTGAACGCATGGCAAAGCAATTCCATCAGGCATATTCACCCCATGGCCGTTGACAGACAACTCAATCCTGCCCTACCTTAACCGAGCAAAACAACCGTATGCAACACCTGTTTAGTTATGCCGCGGCTCAAAGCACAAGGCTATTTTTACCCATCCGCTCTTATTTTTTGGATCAGCTCTTGCAAAACCGACTCGGCCTTGTCGTTGTCAATCTGGCATGTGCCTGCGGCTGCGTGTCCGCCACCAGCATACTGGAGCATCAATTCGCCTATGTTGGTCTTGCTTGTCCTATTCAAAATTGATTTGCCCGTGGCGAAAACCGTGACCTGTTTGTGGACGCCCCACATTACATGGATCGAAATGTTGATGTGTGGAAACAGGGCATAAATCATGAATCTGTTGGTAGCCCAGATTACGTCTTCTTTTCGCAGATCCAACACGGCCAAGTTGTCGTAGATCGTTGTGCAACGCAGTATTTGCTCTTTGGCATTTTCTGCGTGTTCTTGGTAGAACACCAAGCGTTCTTTTAGGTCGGGGAGATCCAAAATTTCATCAATGGTCTTTGTTCGGCAGTACTGGATCAGGTTCATCATCAGGGCATAGTTGCTGATCTTGAACTCGCGGAAGCGCCCAAGGCCGGTGCGGGAATCCATCAAGTAGCTGAGCATAACCCAACCTTGAGGGTTCAGTATTTCGTCTAAGGTGAACTGTGCGGAATCGGCTTTGTCAACGGCTTCCATCATTTCTTCGGAGACATTCGGGAAGGTCTTTTTGCCCCCGTAGTATTTATACACAACGCGGGCGGCGGAAGGGGCTTCGGGCTCGATGATGTGGTTTTTCTTCTCGCCGACGTTCCTGATGGTTTCAGACAGATGGTGATCGAACACCAAATGTGCGCTTTCAACGTAAGGCAAATTGGTGGTAATGTCGTTGTCCGTTATTTCGATTTTGCCGTCCTGCATGTCCTTTGGGTGTACGAAGCGAATATCGTTGATGATACCCATTTCGTTTAGCAGAACGGCGCACGCCAAGCCATCAAAGTCACTGCGGGTAACAAGGCGGTATTTTTTTTGTTCCATGGCCGGTCTCCACTTTACATCTATTGATGATACCAGCCATTCATAAACTATTTGCACAAAAGAATTAATTTTTTGCGTTTTTTTCTTGGGGGCCTGGAAAAGCCAGACCGATCAGCCCAATGACAGCATCCTCTCTAGTGGAGCCAGCGCTTTTTGGCGCAACTCGGTGTCCAATGCCACTTGGGGCCTCAAATCCCTAAGGGCCAAATACATTTTTTCCAAGGTGTTCAGCCTCATGTAAGGGCAGAGGGGGGCATTGCCCCCGCTGTCAACTGGGATGGGCACAAATTCGGCATCCGGCCTGGCCTTTTTCATTTGGTGCAATATCCCCGCTTCGGTTCCGATGATAAACGACTTGCCAGAATCTTTGGCAACGTAATTCAACATTGATGCAGTGGAACCCACAAAGTCCGCCATGGAGCTTACAGAGATGTCGCACTCGGGGTGGGCCAAAAACTTTGCATGGGGATGCGCGGCCTTTGCCTGGGAAACTGCGCTGGCGGAAAATTGTTTGTGGATTACGCAAAACCCTGGGTAAAGGGCCATTTCGCGCCCTGTTTTGTGGGCCACCCAGCGGCCAAGGTGGCGGTCTGGCGCAAAGACGATTTTTTTGTCCAGAGGGATACTGTTGATGACCCTAACCACATTTGAGCTGGTGCAGATTATGTCCGAAAGGGCCTTTACTCCGGCGGAGCAGTTGATGTAGCTGACCACAACGTGGTCTGGGTAGTCTTTCAGCCACTCCCTGAATAATTCGGCGTGGCATCTGTCCGCCAGCGAACAACCCGCATCCGTGTCTGGCAGCACCACTGTGGCATTTGGGTTGAGTATCTTTGCCGTCTCCGCCATGAAATGCACACCGCAGAATAACACCACATCGGCATTTGCCTTTTGCGCGGCCTGAGCAAGCTGCAAGCTGTCTCCGACGACATTCGCCAAGTCTTGGATTATCGGCTCTTGGTAGTAGTGGGCCAAGACAAAGGCGTTTCTTTCAGTGCGAAGCCTATTGATTTCTGCGAGCAGGTCGAGTTCCGAACCCACTGGCCCAGCGGCGTCTAGGTTGTTTTCGATGGGGGCGAGGGTGTCATTTTGCATCAATCTAGTATAGCTTAAAAAAATGAGTTGCCCACAAAGTTCTCTTTGGCTGCAACTCGATATAGAATACAAAAATGGAAATCGGTTTCGCCAAACCGCGCACAGCCCAGTTCCGCCGCCTTGGCATGGTGCTGTACGGCGCTGGGCTGGACATGCAAAAAGCACTCGCTGGACGTGTCCGGACTAGCGAGGTACCAGACCAGATACTAATCCTCGAACACAACCCTGTCTATACGCTGGGGCGAGGCGCAACCAGAGCGGACATACACGCATCAAGCGAGTTTCTTGCCGAAAATGGCATAGAGGTACACCAGACTGACCGCGGGGGACAGGTCACGTACCATGGGCCCGGGCAGGTGGTGGTTTATCCAATATGCAATCTCCAAGACGGTAGGCAGAGCGTAGGGCGCTTCGTCAGGGGGCTGGAGCAGGCCATGATAAACGCCGCGAGAGACTTTGGCGTTGACGCAATGAGATTGGACCGCCACCCTGGTGCCTGGGCAAATACCGAGAGGGGCCCAGAAAAGATAGGGGCCATCGGGGTACACCTAAGCAGGTGGGTCTCAACGCACGGAATAGCCTTCAACCTAGACCCCTGCATGGATCACTTTGGCTGGATAACACCGTGCGGCATAGCGGACAAGGGCGTGTGCAGCCTGCGTTCCATACTTGGTAACGGCTGTCCTAGCAGGGATGAGGCAGAGAAAAGCCTCGCCAAGCATCTTTCAGAAATATTGGCACTCGACCCCGCACCAACGCCCTGCCCTGCCGAAAGCATTTCGGCGACAGTGTGGAAGCGGAGTCCTAGCGGCCCAAAGATTCTGATGATGCTTCGCTGTCCCTCCGATGGCACGTGGTGGTCGAGCGTCACCGGGATGGTGGAACACGGCGAAACACCAGAGGCAGCCACTATCCGTGAAACATTAGAGGAATGTGGGCTTGTGGGCGAAATACAGCCACTAGGCTTCAAACATACATTTTTGATAGACCAAAAGCTGGCGAAAACCAGCGGCGACGAGCCTCAATTCTGCACCGAAAATTGCTTCCACGTCGAAGTGGAGCCAGACGCATTAGTTTCTCTCAATCCAGTGGAACACAGCGAATACCACTGGTGTGCGCCCAGCGAAGCGATGCGGCTGATGGCGTGGGAGAGTTCAAAAATGGCTCTGAAAAAACTAATGGGCTGCTTACCCTGTTAGCGCCAGTTTCTAATTTTCTAATTTGGCGTACACCTCAATTTGCACTAGGCTTTGCTGCCCGTCACTTTACGTCATCGCCCTCAACTGGCATTAATGTGGCCTTGAGCAGCCTGACGGGAAATTCTGGCACATCGGTATGCCCCATGCGCCTGATGGTTTTGACTTTGGCTATTTTGTCAACATATTCCATGCCGGAGACCACTCTACCGAAAACGCAGTACCCCATTCTGGCAGCAGCGCCAGATGAGGAGTCCAGCACCTGATTATCAACCAAGTTGATGAAGAATTGGGTTGTCGCGCTATGGGGATCATTAAGTCGCGCCATGGCAATTGTTCCCCTTACGTTCTTTAGGCTGTCCGCCTTGGATTCGTTCCTGATCGGCGAACCGGCCTGTTTTTCCTCCATTTTCTCCGTAAAGCCACCGCCCTGTATCATAAAGCCAGCAATGACGCGGTGGAAAATGGTGCCGTCATAGTACCCGCTTTTTACATAGTTCAGGAAATTTTCCACTGTCTGTGGGGCAATCGAAGGCTCCAACTCCAGCACAACCGTCCCATAACTGGTGTTTAAGGCAACCCTAGGCTTGACTTGGGGCGCAACTTGAGATTCGGCTTGGGGTTCTTGGCAAAAGAGGGCGGCCGATAGGCCAATAATAATGCCAGCGTTGAGAAATGGGCGGACGATCATGCCGAAATATTTCATGCGGCCTCCTTGTGGCTATTCATATTGTGCCTCAATCACTGATATTGTTTCAATAATGCCATTGCTTGGCGCAAACAGCATGAGGTTCTATTCGGTGCGCTGGATTTGAAAACCATGTATCGTAATTATTATGTCCATTGCAGATTTTTCCCCTCTGGCCTTGGCGTGCATCTTGGCACCCTTTGGCCTAGCGTTTGGGTCATTTGCGAATGTGCTAATACACAGGCTTCCGCAGGAAGAGGCGGAAAACCGCAACATTGTTTCAAAGCCTAGTCACTGCCCGTCTTGCGGCAAAAACATCAAGTGGCACCACAACGTGCCTCTTTTTTCGTGGCTGTGGCTGCGTGGCAGGTGCCATGCTTGCGGCTGGAAAATTCCCATAATGTACCCGGCTGTGGAGCTGCTCACCTGCGTGCTGTTCGCCATTTCGCCATTAATCTTTCCTTTCGGAACTTTGATATGGTTCAAGGGCATTTTGTGCGGCTACGCGCTGATAGTCCTATTTTGCACGGACTTAACCGAGTACCTGTTGCCCGAAGAACTGCAATTACCTTTGATGGCAATTGGCCTGTTGTTCGCCCTGCCGCAGGTGTTTTGGCCCAAGGCCGCAGTCATCGTCTCTGCGGGCGGCTGGGATTATCTTTACGTCAACACTTTTTACAACGGCCTGCAGCAGGCACCCGCTTGGCATCAATTGCATGGGGCAGTGACGATAAAGAGCAGTGCCCTTGGCCTAGCGTTGGGATATGGCTTCCCCTGGGCCTTCAATTTTGCCTATGTGAAAATCCGTAACGCCATAGCCACTAAGATGTTCCATAAAGAGCCGCTGGAATCGGGCATGGGGATGGGGGATTTCAAGATGCTTGCATGGCTTGGAGCCTTTTGGGGCTGGGAACACATGCTGGGCATCCTCTTCGTTGGCGTCCTGATAATGACCGTGTTTGTCCTGCCCACCCATTTTTTGCGCAGGCGGGCCTCCAACACCATGTACCCCTTGGGCTGCGGCCTAGCCTTAGCCGTGCCGATAGTTGTTTTTTGTGGGCCCATGCTCTGGAGAACTTACATGGGACTGATATAGACTTTTTAGGGCCTGTTGACACTAATGTAAAGCATCGTGGACGAGTCCCATGTGGATAAACATCACAAACATGCGGTCGAGCTTGTCGTAGCGCGTGCAGACCCTCCGGAAGCGCTTGTACCTG
>JAITFL010000006.1 GCA_031281385.1 Holophagales bacterium | reverse complement strand
TCGGCCACCTCCATGACCTGCTCCATGTCCGAATTCGCTATCATCACGGCAAATTCTTCGCCGCCATACCTAATGAAAAAATCTTGGGGCCTGATGACGCTCCTCACCGTGTCAGCTATGGAGGCCAAGACCTTGTCCCCAAAGACGTGGCCGTAGGTGTCATTGATCCTCTTGAAGTGGTCCAGGTCCAGCATCAGCAGGGCCAGCTCCCTATGCGACCTGAGCGAATGGGCTATCTCGTGTCCAAGGAAATTTTCAAAGTACCTCTTGTTGTAAGCCCCCGTCAATTTGTCCTTGAGCAGTGGATCCAATATCGCGTTGGAATATCTCATCAGCAGCGCCAAGGAAAAACCCACGATCAGGAGGTAGATCGCAACTAGCACAGCATTCAGCCTAAAGAGGTATCGGCTCAGGTGCGAATAGTCCATGTCAACGCCGACGTAACCCAGCCATTCGTCATTTTCACCCAAAATGGGCGCATGCGCGCCGAATAGCGTACCCCATTTGCCCTCGTGTTTCTTGTAGCTCACAGGGCCCTTTTTATCGAACATCTGTTTCAGCCATATCTTTTTTTGATCATCGCTCTCATCATCTTTGTCACCTGGAGCCGAGTAGCCTGCGTCACCGATTGGATTTGCGTCCAAAATGAATTCCGTGGTGTCCGCGTCCAGCCTTAGCTCGGTGTAAATGTACTTGGCGTTGATGTTGCGTTTAATATCCGCAAGAAAAGCGTGCATTTTTTTGTAGTACTCGGAGCTGGCATCCTTCGTCTGGAGAAACGACTTGTACCCTTCTGCGTCCAGCATGATGCTGGCTGCCACCGAAGCCGCGATTCCTTCAGCGTTGTTCTCCGCCTGCTCGATGATGTCGTTCCTAGCCGTAACATAGACTGAAAAATGCACTAGGGCGACGAGGGCGGCCAAGATGACCATGCACAGCCCAATCAGCCTTAGCCGGAACCTTCTATAGAGTTTGTCCACCGTACCCCCTTTTTGCAGGATCTCGCAAATTTCACAAAACGAAAAAACCATTATTTAAGTTGTCTTATAACCAATGATTGTCCCATTTCACCCTTCAGCGGTCAATGGCCTTTTGCATCATTTCCAAAGCGGCCTTTTGCCAATGGCGGGCTTGGATAACGCCCTCTCCGTGGGCCAGGCACTCGAAGTGGCCCTGGATGTGCCGCAATGCCCGTGGGACGGCCGTGGAGTACCTAAAATTGCCCTTTTGTAGCATCTGAAAGGCGAATGTCCCAAGGGCCTTGAAATTGCGCTGGAGGCCAACGTGGGTCAATTCGCCCCAGAAATCGGCCTCGCCTATGCCCAAGCATCCTTTGACCTCGGCCGCAAGGGCCTCTTTGGCACCCGCCGCCCAATCCCAGTAGCTATCGAACATTATTGAGGCAAGGTCGTAGGTGCATGGACCCATGCGCGCGTCCTGAAAGTCAATCGTGGCCAGCCTGTCGCCGCAGACCATTAGGTTGCGGACGTGGAAATCCCTATGGGCCAAATATTTTGCTCTTGGGGCTAGGAAATCCCGCACCTGGCCCATCATCCTGTCCAGCCACAGGGGTGGGTTTTTCCGCAAGAGGCCATTAAAAAAATGCTCCGCACAGAAGGCCCACTCGAAGTCATATTTCTTAGCATCGAATGATCTGCGTGCAAAGGTGGCACTCTCTGGCAGAGCGATGGTCAGCGGGCCGACCCAATCCGAAAGCTCCCAAGCGGCCTTTGATGCCCAATGCATCTCCTCGCTGGGGAACAGAGTTAGGCGGCCCTCCAGGGAAGTGTCGCCAAGGTCTTCCAGCAGCATGGCCCTAGCACTCTCGTCGCATTCGTAAAGTTTCGGCACCCGCAGCAGCGGCTCCAGATATGCGCGCAGCGAAAGAAAATCCATAAAAGGATCGTCTGCGCCCTGGCGAGTGTCGTCGTAGAGGACAATGACTGCCGGCCCTTCGCCTCGCCCTGAAGCCCGGAAATACCTTCTAGTCCCTGCATCGCCCGTCAGCGGGCAGACATCTTTCAAGCCCCAGGCAGTCGCGGCTTTGGAAAGTTTTTCGTCCATATTATTACTATAGCCGCTTGATCAGGGATTAGGGGTCAGTGGCTAGAGGCCAGCCAGTTCCATCCTCTTCTGCCCTTCCTCGTCCAGGAACCAGAACGCGTCGCTATCGTCCATTCCTCTGTCCAGTGCCACGCCTGGGCCCAATATACAGCGGGAAATATTGGCGTCTGTTTTGGCACTTGGGTGGATGTAGCAGCTTGGCGCACGGCCTTCATTGTCGGGCGCAAGTTTCGCTGCTGCACCTATCAGTTGATCTGGCGAGCCGATTTCCAGCCAGGGGAATGGGTCGGCCACAACACCAATGTGCCCCGTGGCTTGCGCCAAAAAATCTCTGACGTCAAAGCAATCGTTGGGAATGGACGCGGCCATTCCCGCGCTCCACCACGATGCGCCCGTAAAATGGTATGGCCCATTAGGTCCAATTGTGCCGCGCGGCAGCAGCACCCTGCCGTCCATGTCCAGGTATAATTTGGTCCAATCCCCGCCATTGTGGGGGACCAGCAGCCAAGCCGAGGACGCACCTTTGGAAAGGCACTCCTTCCGCAGCATGGCCCAAGGCACGTTTGCCACGATGTCGGCGTTGAAGGCCAATAATCCCGCCGGCCCTATGCGGTTGGCGATCCGCTTCAACGGTGCCCCTGTGCCCAGCAGGATTTTTTCTTCTATCACTTCCACGTCGTCGGCTATGGCCCTAATGGCATCGACGTGGTGGTGGGCGTTACAAGCTATTCTTTTGCACCCTGCGCCCTTTAGCGAATCCGCCGCCCAGTGCAGCAATGGTCTGCCTTTAAGAGTCCAAGCGGGCTTTGGCAGTGCCGAAGACAGAGGGGCCATCCTAGTCCCCAGTCCTGCGGCAAAGATGAATGCGTCGAGAGTGTCTGTCACAGTGACTAGTTTATACCGTTTCGCACAATGCGGCTCTGCAGTGGATAGCCTGTTGCAGGAAAAATGTGCCATACTGCCATTAGGCATTTTTGGCACGGAGACCCACATGAATAGATACTTTCTAGCCGCCTTGGCTATCGCTTCGATGGCGGGCCAATTGATTGCAGTAGACTTGAAGATAACATTCAAGAACGAAGTGAAATTCATGCTAATGACGCAAAAGAGCGAAGAAATATGCTACTACTCCACTCGTTATATCCTCAAAACCAACGAAAAAGAGAAAACTGACAGATTGATTGACTACAAGGATTTAATTTCGTACGAAATAAAACACACTAAAAAAACTATTTACATTTATACATTGGACGACCAGATGAAAATGAATGAAATAATGAAAAACAAAGTGGACACCGCCAACCCCGAAAAAAAGAAAAAAGTGATAGCCACCTTTGGCTTTGGAGAGAACGACATTGTCAAAGCACAACAAGTGGGCACTGAAACCATTGCAGGAAGGGCTTGTGTTAAGTGGGAAATCACCGCTGGAAAGAAAAAACTATATGCCACAAGCACCGCCCCAACGCTGGAAATGCCGATACCTAAAGCGGACATAGAAAAGAACATGTTTGGAGACCCAATGATGCTTATTTTTGCCCTGAGTGGCGCATCGTCAAAACTCGAAGCGGAGTTTGCCAAAATCAAGGGTTTCCCCCTTAAAACCGAATTTCAGATTACATCGGGCCTCATTACCGTTACTTTTAGGCAAGAGGCCACCAAAATTGAGGAAAGGCCAATCCCTGCGTCCGTTTTTGATCTGCCCAAGGGCTACAAAACCGTTGATGCTGGAAAAGAGATGCTGGAAAAAATGCTGAAAGATATGAAAAATACGGATAATGAAACAAAGAAAAAGTAGTTGGCAGTTGATTCATGGACAACCCAAACGGGAACATGCTCGTTCAGTGCTGAATGCCCAATCCGCAACTGACCACTGACCACTTGACTTTCAGGCGGCAACGCGCTCATTCAGCACTAGGCATCCGACTCGCACTAACTTCGTGTAGTCGGCTTTACCAAAAATTTCCCCGGTGCCATGCCGCTCATGTGCAGCACCTTCACGTGCCATCCCTTGATTTCAAGTTCATCCCCGCTTTTCAGCACTCGGCCGAGTTGTTCCTGAAGGTAGCCTCCAAGTGTGACGGCGTCGGTGTCTTCGCCTAGAGCAATCCCAAGCTCGTCCTCCAACTGTTCCAGTGTGATGCTGCCAGCGGCCAGCCAAGCGTCTGGGCCGGCCTTCGTCAGTTGGGTGGCCTCCTGGTCAAATTCGTCCTGTATCTCCCCCACCAGTTCTTCTATGACGTCCTCCAGCGTCACAAGGCCGTCCACGCCCCCATGCTCATTCACCACGAGGGCCAGGTGCTGCCTCTTTCTCTGGAAGTCCAGCAGTAGGTCCTGCACCCTCCGCATTTCGGGTACAAAAAAAGCTGGCCGCGCAAGCGTCTTTAGGTCGGGTTCGTCATCTTCTTGCAGTCGCCACAATAACTCTTTGGTGTGGATCACGCCCACGACGTGGTCCAGATCGCCGTCCACCAACGGTAGGCGCGAATGTCTGAAAGAACTAATCGTGGCCATGTTTTCTTTAAAGCCTTTGCGGGTGTCCAGCATGGCCACGTTTCCTCGTGGCACCATGATTTCGCTCGTGGTGCGCTCGGAAAAGCTGAACACGTTGTCCAGTAGCTCGGCTTTGTTGTGTTCCAGCCCGCCTTTCTCTTCGCTGTGTGCCAGCAAGCGCCTTAGCTCGTCCTCCGATGGTGACTGGTCTTCGTCAAAGCCTCCCCTAGGGACGCCGAGCAGTTTCTCGACCCAGCGGCTGAGTGCCGAAAGCGCGATGGTCAGTGGGTGCGAAAGCCTATGCCAGACGATCAGCGGCCTGGCGGTCCTGAGAGCCCAGATGGTGGAGTTCTTTATGGCAAAGCTGCGCGGGACTAATTCTGTCAGTACAACGTGGACGGTTGTCATTACCAATAGGGCGATTGCGGATCCGAGCCATATGGATATGCCGGACATCGGCATTGCGTCGGCGAAAGGAAGAAAGGAAAGCCATTCGCCCAAGAGCGGCGCCAGAAGCCCCTCACCCAGCGCGCCGAACCCTACGGCGCAGAGCGTTATCCCTACAAGCACGGACGAGAGGTATGAATGGAGTCCACTCTGTACCTCCAGCGCACCCTGCGCCCTTGGGTCTTTGTCCAGCAGGGACTCCAATTGGGTGGGACGCACCCGCACAATGGCGAACTCGGCCAAGACCAGAAAGGCCCCCAGTATAATCAAGAGGACGATGATCCCCAGCTTGGCCGCGACCATTAGTACCCGCCCTCAGATGCGGCCTTGCGTAGCAGAGCGGCCCTATGCCCATCCGACAGGCTTGCGCCTGCGTCCAATATATGTAACCGCTGCCCCAAGGTATTGAACCCCAAAACTTAGATTATACATCAAGCTCCAGAGAGTAACCAAGGGCTAGACACTCAACCAGCCCTAACCCTTGGCCCCAATCCCTACCTCCTGATTCACTTCCCTTGCATCGGGGGGATGGCAACGAATGTCGGTTCTGAAAAGCCGTTGCCGCTCGTTCCTGTTCTTATTCTGATGGAAAGGATTATTGTCTTGCCGCCAATCTTTTGGGCCTCAGCGCGGAAGTCGGCCAAGTTCTTGATTTCTTTTGTACCCACGGCGACGATAACAATGCCTTCCGAAAGCCCTTTGTCCGACGCAGAAGTGCGTGGGAGTACCTTGGTTATGGCCACACCCGATATGCTGTCGGGGATGCGGTGAGTCCTTCTGGTCTGGTCGTCCAATGCGCCCACCTCGAACCCGTACGTCTTCCCTAAGTCCACCGTTCCAGCGGATTCTTTGTTGGGGGCCTCTTCCCGCCTGCGCCCGCCGCTGAGCGAGTCGTCGTCGCTCAGGCTGGCGCGGTTGCCCAAGGTGACAATCAAGGTCTGCCTCTTACCGCCTCTTACGATTTCCAACTTGACGGCGTCGCCCTCCCTGCGAGATGCGATGCTCTCCACTAATTCATTGCTGGTCTTGATTGGCTGTCCATCAACGGAAACTATCACGTCCAATGGCTTGACGCCGGCTTTTTCCGCTGGAGAGTCCTTGGTGACAGAGCTTACCATCGCGCCTTGGCTTATCCCCAGACCCTCGCCGAAATCCTTGTCCAAATCTCCCGTGCTGACGCCCAGCCAACCACGGTTGAGTGGCTTGCCTGTGCGGAGCTCGTTCAGCACTTTTTTGACTGGAGATATGGGAACGGCAAAGCCGATGTTTTGGCCGTCGGCCCTGATGGAGTTGTTGATGCCTACGGCCTCGCCCCTAAGGTTGAAAAGCGGCCCGCCGCTGTTCCCCCTATTGATGGCCGCGTCCGTTTGCAAAAAACCGCCCACCCATGCATTTGGGTCGCCGCTGACGCTATAGCTGGAGCGCCCTTTTGCGCTGATGATGCCCTGTGTTACTGTATGCTCTAGGCCAAGCGGGTTGCCGATGGCCACCACCCACTCGCCGACCTTGGTGGAATCCGAGTCGCCCAATTTTGCGTAAGGGGCGTTCTGAGTCTTTATCTTTAGCAGGGCTATGTCAAGGTCTGTGTCTTTTCCAAGGATTTCTGCAACATACTCCTTGCCGTCAACTGTTTTGACGGTGATCTTTGGGTCTGAGCTGCCCCTTGGCGCCTCTATGACGTGCGCGTTGGTGAGTATCTCGCCATCGTGGCTGATGAAAAAGCCCGAGCCGCCGCCCAGCCTGCGCCTCTCTTCTCTTTCTTCCCGCTGGCGGTTCTGCCGCGGCTCACGAAAAAAGTATTCAAATGGATCGCCAAAGGGGTCGCCAAAGGGAGACATATTGCGCGAATTTCTGACGTACGCCGAATTTTCGATGGAGACCACCGTGGGGTTCAGCTTTTCGGCTATCTCCACTATGGGCGGCAACTGGTCGGCGGCCTTTGCGCTCACCGAAACGGGCTGGTGTTCTTGGGCCCCGGCAGTCCATGTGTGTCCCAGGCCCATCCCGAGCGCCATGCAGACGGCTGCGAATACCGTCAAACCAAGGATGTGTTTTGTGTGTCGGTTCATATTTCTCCCCTCAACAAAAGGACTAGCTTCCAGCTCCAAAATGACATTGTACGCCAAAAGGTTCCCGCTGGAAAAAATAACGCCCGCATGATAGCCTATTAATTCAAATGGCGGCTGTAGTTCAGTTGGTTAGAGCACAGGATTGTGATTCCTGGTGTCGGGGGTTCGAATCCCCTCAGCCGCCCCATTTGTGGAAAGACAACAATCAGCCAGTGTCTAAGCAGGGGCAACCGTGGGCCGCGATTTACAAAGCTTTTTGCAGCAACTAGAATCGCTTGGCGAACTCCACAGAGTAAAGGCCGAGGTTGACCCATACTTAGAAATGGCTGCCGTCGCGTGCGCCGTCGCAAAGCAGCCCAATGGAGGGCAGGCGCTTCTTTTTGAGAAGCCAAAAAGTGGCGTTGCACCCGTGGCGATGAACGTGTATGGCAGCCTTCGCCGAATGGAGATGGTGCTGAATGTCGAAAAAAAAGGGCTAGATTCCATTGGACAGCGCATCGAAAAGCTAATGGAGGCGGCCATTCCCAAGCCAGGCGGCGGCCTGCTGGAAAAATTGGCCAAATTGCCGATGCTAGCCGACGTTTCCAATTGGATGCCAAAGAGCGTCCACAAGGGCATCTGTCAAGAAATAGTAAAAAAGGGCGCGGACGCAAGATTGGGCGAACTGCCCGCCCTGACAACGTGGCCAGAAGATGGCGGGCCATTTATCACTATGGGCATGAGCCACGCCCTGCACAAAGACGGGCGGCGCAATATGGGGCTCTATCGCCTGCAGGTGCATGACGACCACACATTGGGTTTTCACGCGCAGGTGCATCACGACGGCAGCCGCGCGCTGCACGGCTACGCCCCCGGTGAAAGGATGCCTGTTTCGGTGGCCTTTGGTGGCGACCCCGCGTTGCTATACGCCGCCACCGCCCCACTTCCCCCCTTTGTGCCAGAGCTCATTTTTACCGGGTTCCTCTTGGACAAAGGCATAGAGATCGTCAAATGCCTCACGAATGGCATTGAGGTTCCAGCCGATTCAGAGCTGGTGATAGAGGGCTGGGTTGACCCAGCGGAATCGCGCCTGGAGGGCCCATTCGGCGACCACACAGGATATTACAGCCCTGCGGACATGTACCCCATTATGCACGTAGAGGCCATCACCCACCGCCGAAATTTTGTCTTTCCCGCAACAGTGGTTGGCCCGCCGCCACAGGAGGACTCTTTCCTTGGCTTAGCCACCGAGAGAATATTTCTGCCCATATTGCGCCTCATTCTGCCAGAGATCAGGGACATGCACCTGCCCGCAGCGGGGGCTTTCCACAACCTTGCAATCATAAGCATTAAAAAAGAGTACCCCGGCCACTGCCAAAAGGTGATGAATGCAATATGGGGCATGGGCCAGATGATGCTCACAAAGTGCATAATCGTAGTAGATGAAGACATAGACCCCCACGATGCGCAAGAAGTGCTATTTCGCATCACCTCCAACGTTGACCCAGAGAGGGATTTACTGTTTTCAAAAGGCCCACTTGACGCATTGGATCATGCCAGCGGCTGCGATTCATTTGGCAGCAAGGTGGGCATAGACGCCACGCGCAAAAACAGACCTTTCGACAACTATGGGAAAAATGGGGGAAACGGCGGGCGCAAGTGGCCCAAAGATTTGGTGTACCCGAGAGAGATATTGGAAAAGATAGAGGCCAGGTGGGGGGAGTACGGGCTGCCTGCATCAGAGGCTAGCGCGGGTTGAGCGTAAAACACCTGACGGAGCATTATTTCTGCTTGAATCGCCTGCCTCGGAACCATCTAGGGGTTAGGGATAACTTTAGGAGGCGGTTTCGCCGCAACTGGTCTCTGATCCCTACTCCAAACCCCTACACCCTCATATAGGTTCAAGGGTGGAGCCTCCAATGCCGGCCGCTCGTCGTGCTAGAGAGCCTCCCCCACAGCCCCCTGGCGATCAATCTCCGCGTCTAGGTCTTCCAGCTTGAAAGTGCTGTAGCTCATAACCAGGGCCAAGACGCCACCGGCGGCCATCACGTCGTCGCTGTAGCCGACAATGGGGAGGACGTCTGGCACCGTGTCGAACGGCAGTATTATGTAGCCTACCGCCACAATGATCGCTGCTTTGTAGCGTTTCGGGGTTTCAGGGTTGTCCAGCGCAGACATAAGATGCCCCAGCGTGGTAACAATCACGCCCATGGGTTTGGACACCAGCCATTTTTTTCCTCTTGTCTTTTTTCGCAGTTTTTTAAGCAATCTGAAGGCGGCGTTTCGGTCGTAGTGCTTGGCGTACTCTTCCAAAGCCTTTTCGCTTGCTTTTTTTTTGCTTATCTCTTTTTCATCGGACATTTGGCCCGCCTCCATCTTGTACCGTACACGCAATCATGGCACTTGTCCAACCGGAGGCCGGGGGAAGGCAGCCAATCCGCAGACCCGCCGTCATGCGCGCAAATTGCTATAAGGGTTAGGGGTCAAAGGGGCGCAGGCACTTCTCACTGTCCAGGCCCTAGCTGCACAGTTTCCACTATGTCCAAGCCGAAGCCCTTCAGGCCCGAATAGCGTTTTTCGTTTCTGGCCAGCAGCCTCATCTTTGCTATGCCCAGTTGCCCTAGAACTTGGGCGCCGATGCCTATTTCCCTGTTGTCGGGGCCAAGCACGGGTTCGGAACCATCCCAAGAGCGGTGGTGCAGGAAAACGAGTGCCCCGCAACCGTCTTTTTGGATGGCGGACATTGCGGCGTGGAAGGACGAGCCTTCTATGGAGCCGAAGCCGTCCAAATCGTCCGGCAATGCGCCAAGGTGAACCCTGACCAAAGGTACATTTTGCGCCACGTCCCCGATCTGGAACGCAAAGTACATGCACTTGTCCAAAGTGTTCTGAAACTTATGAACTGTCACCTGGCCCCATTGAGTCATCTTGAGGTAGGATTCGACCATGCAGACGATGGGGTCTTTTTTCAACCTATAAGTAACTAATGAAGCCACCGTTACCATAAGCAATCCATGTTTTTTGCAAAAGATGGTCAAGTCGGGTACGCGGGCCATGGTGCCGTCATCTTTCATTATTTCGCAAATCACGCCACTGGGGTGCAGACCGGCCAGCCTCGCTAAGTCAACGGAAGCCTCTGTCTGCCCCGTCCTGGTCAGTACCCCGCCGGGGCGGGCCCGCAACGGGAACGTGTGTCCTGGCTTTACAAAGTCGCTAGGCTTTGAAGCGGGGTCTATCAATGTCGCTATAGTCCTAGCGCGGTCGTGTGCGCTGATGCCCGTGCTGACCCCCTCCCGTGCCTCGACGGAGACACAGAAGGCCGTCTCGAATGGGCTGGAGTTGTCCTGCACCATCTGGGGGATCCTCAGACGATCTAGCAGGTTGCCCTCCAGCGCGGTACATATAAGGCCCCTTCCGTGCGCGGCCATGAAAGCGATGGATTCAGGCGTGGCGAATTGGGCTGCGATGGTTAGATCGCCCTCGTTCTCCCTGTCCTCGTCGTCCACGACAACGACCATCTTGCCGTTCCGTACGGCCTCAATGGCATCTTCTATGGGGGCAAAGAGTTCTTGCAAATAGCACCTCGACTATTTAGGTTATAACAGTTAGGGTGTAGGTTGTAAGAGGTAGAGGTTATTGCTAATTGGCCGTTGCCCGGCGCGCATGCGCGCCGGACCCGAGCGAATCCCCAGTGAGCATTCGGAAGATTTCCAAGATGCGATGCCAAACACCCAAGGCCGCAGAGCCTCTATCTTAAGTTCAGGTGGCGCACCTGAATTGTCATTCATAAATTATGAATTTTCATTCAGAGACCATAAAAGTTTTCTGCAATGGACAATTGGCGGATTGGGTGCTAAGCAGCGGGCGGAGTATTCTTCCCGCTTGAATCGCCTGCCTTGGAGCCATCCTCCAAAGCATCAGTGTCCACATCGAAGAATCCGTGAATCTGCTACAATACAAATTGGAACTTGCCGCGCCTTGGCGGCACTCGGGTATTGACCGCATGAGGACGGCACATGGTAAAAAATGGGTATATAAGGGCTATCGCCGGGACGTTGGTGGCCTTTGGCATGGCACTGGGCTTGGGCTGCGTTGACCCCCCTGATGACGGAAGCGGCGGTGGGGGGGGCGGCACTTCGCTGTACGTGTTCGATTCTTCCAACGGGGCCGCCAATTATAGGGTCTTGGTCTATTCGGACATCGCGACCCTCTTAAACAACCCCGAAACCGTGCCATCAAAGCGGCTGAGAAGTTCGCTGCTGGAACAGGTGAAAGACCTGGCCTGGGGGGGCATGTGCTTCGACGCGAACAACAACAGGCTGTACATGGTCTCCGAAACCGGAGGTGTCGTGCGGATAGACCGCGCCCGCTCGCAACAGAACAATGTGGAGATACCCGCCCTAGAAATCGTTTTTTTTAGGCTAGGCGAGTCTGACAGCCAGCGCCTCCCAAATGGAAAATTCGGCCAAGCGGCCGTTGACCCAAGGTCTGGCGACCTCTACGTTGCCGAGTACAGTTCTTCCGAATCCAGGATATGGATCGTTGCAGGCCCAGGTGGCCTCTCGAATGGGACTAGCGTCGCCTGGAGCGCGGACAGCATGATAAACCTATACTTCGGCGACGGGGGAGGCGGCACTGGCTTGGCCGTTGGCACAGGCGGAGCCGTCTATGTCTATGTCAACGAGGGGAGTTCTTTCACGCTACCGACCACGGGTGTGTCGTACTCTGGCCCTAGGCTGCGGAGAGGCACGTCCTCTGGATTCCAGCCGATCAATTCTCTGATCATCGGCGAATCCAGCAACGACAAACCCAAGCTGGGAAGGTACGGCTCCCTTGCTGTTGATAGCAGCGGAAACGTTTTTTTTGCCAAACACCTTTTTGACAACGTGAACTCATCCGCCCCGTCGCTCTTGATGTTCGGTGCTGGCCAGTTCAACCCAGGCATGAACGTGGAACCCAATGTCGCTTTTTCCAGCGTCCCCAACCTAAGGGTGCTTAGCCACGCCTTCACCAAGGACTGGTTGGTGGGCGCAACGTGCAACAACGCTGGCACGGAAGGCTCGGGGACGCTATGGATTTGGCGCATGCCCACCATGGGGGCCAATGCAACGTCAAAAGAGCTGAACCTTGGCTCCAGCCTCTACATACGTGGCCTTGCGCTCGATGGAAGCAATTGACGCGCTATGTTTTTTCTTAGGCTGGCCGGGTTTGTTTTCAAGGACACTTGGAGAGATTTTTCTAGGCACAAGTCGCTTTTCCTCTTGGCTGCCCTCTCGCTGGCGACCGGCCTTTTTGTGTCAGGCGGGGGGCTGCTGGCAATAGATACATTGGATCGCTGGGTGGCCAAAATGAATTCCATGGCAAAGATAACCGTCTTTGCCGCCGAAGGCGCGGACATCAATGCTTTGCAGAGGCAACTCACGGGCGACCCTAGGTTCACGTCCATCCGGCAAGTCTCTAGCCAAGATGCGACAAAACAGTTTTTAGAATCGGTCAAGGACGCAGGGCTTATGCTGGAGATGATAGGCGGCGACGCCATACCCCCAAGCCTTGAGCTGACGCTGCGGCCGGACCTGCTCGACCGTGGGAGGGCCATGGACGCCGGCGAGGGGCTGAGGAAGATAAAGGGTGTCGGCGACGTTGTGGTTGACCACGAAAGGCTGGAGTCGCTGCTCAAGGGCGCTCGCGCCATAAGGGGAGGGCTGGCCGGGTTCGGCACCTTGCTGCTGCTGGTCTCTGCCTTCTCAACGGCCACAGTGGTCCGCATGGGCGTCATGTCCAGAAACGAAGAAATAAACATCATGAGGCTGGTGGGCGCGACGGAGCCGTTCATTCTGGCCCCCTTGCTGTTGGAAGGTGCGCTGCTGGGCCTTTTGGGTGCGCTGGTGGCCATAGGCGGACTTTATGCGGTGTGGCTGCCCTTGAGTCTTGGGAAAATCGACGTCTCACCCTTCTTAGCCGAATTGGCCAAAATGGCATTCTTTTCCCCAAAGAGCTACTGTTTTCTGGCCGCGATGGGCATGCTTACAGGTGCCATCGGCGCGCTGTTTGGATTCCAAGCATCAAGGCGGGCCGTCCAGAGGTCTGGAGGGTAGCGAAAGTTCTGTCCGCGTGTGGTCAGCTTCTGCGCAACCTCCTCATAAACATTCGGAAAGC
>JAITFL010000153.1 GCA_031281385.1 Holophagales bacterium | reverse complement strand
TTGTGTGTTCGTCAATGTTGACGCGAATAAAAGTCACTTCCGATGGAAGCGGCTCTCCGTCAATGGTTTGGTGCATCCATTCAAAGACGTGCCGCCCTTTCTCAAGAGCGATCTTGATCATCTCGATGGCTTTTTCTGTTGACGGTTTACCGTCCGGCTGGAACTCGGGGGAAAGCTCCTCGTGTCGCGACAGGTACTCTTCTTTGCTGGCCAGCCCGTAGAAAAGGTAGGCCGTGTCGTTGCAGTCTATCTTTTTGAAGTTCTCGTCCCAAAGTGTGCAGTAGATGGGTATGGCATCATACATGATTTTCTGCCGCTTCTCTACGGCTGGGTTCAGTTTGGCCGCCACCTTAGCCCCTCTGCCCATTGGCCCCCCTGCCCGTTTGCGCTGGCTCCCGTTTTGCCCAGCCGTAGGCGGATGTCCGGCAGGACGCTGAATGGTTCTGCATCGGTGTCCGCATGGGGCCGGGAGTGGAAGAGGAAAGGGGCATGGTCAAGAGTCCATCACATCACTCAATACAACAATTATAATGCCATTTTTCATGGCTGTAAAGATTGTATGAAATTTTCATAAAATTGGCGACCCACCCATGCAATTCTTTAGATTCGCCGCTCTTCCACCTCGATTGTTACAGGCATGGAGTTCTTTGTGCGCTCGGCAATTTTTGCCCTCAGTTGCCTAACCCAGTGCAGGTTCCAAAATGCAACTGGCCCCGCCTGCCACCTTTTCAGGTTTTTGTTATGGATTTTTCTGTTTTTTGTGCCATGTCGGATGCGTTGCGGAACGTCTTCCCCAGGTCGCCCTTGATGGCCAGAGCCAAAGAGCTCATGGCCTTGATGGAGGCGTTCGCCTGCTCGGTCACTTTCTGCGTCTCTGAAACCGTGGCCTTGGAAGCGTCCGCCAGCTTCTGTATTTCGCTGGCCACGACCGCGAAGGC
Source organism: Holophagales bacterium (assembly GCA_031281385.1). Next base: position 9,365 of record JAITFL010000153.1, on the reverse strand, counting down.
CTTGCCGTGCTGCCCGGCCCTGGCCGCCTCAATGGATGCGTTGAGGGCTATCATGTTGATCTTCATGGCTATGTCGTTTACTTCATCCGCCATCTGGTTTTGTCTCTCCATAGCGGCTTCCACGCCGGGGATGCTCTGGGCTATCTTTTCGGACAGATCGCTGACATTGGAGATGTCGCCCAGAATTTCCTTTGTGCTTTCAAGGTTCACCGCCGACAGATCCATTATTGATTTATGGCTTTTTTCGATGCTCTGTTTTTCGTTTTGGATGCAGCCGTCGGGGATGTGCGTCCCGCTGGCCACCCTTTTGGCCATCTGCAGGCAGGACGTGCTCCCGCAGGCCCCGCAGTCGAACGCCCTGTCCGTTTCCGTTTCTTTCCCCATGCTCAGGAACGCCTGCTCGATCTGGGAATTCGAGGGGGCCAGGGCCTTCACGTTCCTGGGCTTGTATGTGCGGATGAAGTCGTTGAGGTGCAGGGCTTTGTCGAAGCCGGCATACAGCTTGTCGAAATCGGCTTTTTTGCGGCCCCGCAGGACGTTTTGCCTGGCCTCGTCCATTATCTGGTTCACCTCGAACTTGCTGCGGTCGTGGGCGCAGCCCGTCCCCAGGTTGCAGCCCTCGGGGCAGTTCAGCACGTCGAATATGGCGGGCAGCTGCTTCCCGTTGCGCCTGGCATATTCGTCCAGGTCCAGATAGACGGTGCTTTGCCCTTCGGACTTGTCTATCCGCAGCGCCTTCCCAAGGTGCAGCTCCACGTTTTCCCTCAGCCCGCCGGGCATCGAGTACAGGCACCCCAGCGAAGACTCTGCGTGGTCGAAGCCGCTCTCTTGCGTGGGCAGCGATATTCTGTTCTTTTTTATGTAGTCGTACAGCTTTTTGAGCGTGACGTTGTAGTCCACAAAGCCCGTGTCCTCGAACTCGTGCGATTTTGCGATGCAGGGGGAGAGGGCGGCTATCTTTTCGCTGACGCGGTCGTATTTTTTCATGTAAATGGCCGTGCAGAGCATGGGGCTCTGCACTGGGGACAGGTTGGGCAGCAGCGCGTGGTTGTGGGTCGTGATGTAGTTGACGATGGCGGGGCACGGCTGGGTTATGACGGAGGCGGGCCTCTCTTTTTGGATGTAGCGGATGTGCGCCCATGTGCATATGTCCGCGCCCAAGGAAACGTCGTATATCTTTTTGACGCCCTGCTGGCGCAGCCAGGACAGGAGGCGCGCCCCCATTTTGTCCCCGTTCGCCCGGTTGGCGGGTGCGGCGAACATGGAGATGGCCACGCCCTTTTGCAGGTCGGACAGGAAGCGCTCGGTGTCGTCCTCGAAGCCGCGGGATTCGTGGTGGCAGGCCTGTATGCAGGAGCCGCAGACGATGCAGCGCTGGTGGTCAACTTTCACCTTGAGGCCATTGCCATCGTTGTGCGCGACGTTTGCGCCCTCGATCGGGCACACCCTCAGGCACTTGGTGCAGCCGACGCATTTCAGTGGGTCGTTTTTTATCAGCTCACGCATGTGTCCACCTTTCCAGAAAAGCAATCCCAATTATAGCGGGGAACAACGGTGCCTGCGGTTCATGTTTGCCCAATGGCTTTGGCAAAGGCCCCCGCGAAAATACACCAGCGGGGATCGCGCCTTGCCCTCGATGGCGGAGAGAGAGGGATTCGAACCCTCGGTACCTGGTTATCAAGTACACTCGCTTAGCAGGCGAGCCCGTTCGGCCACTCCGGCATCTCTCCGAACTATCTAGCCTACACTGGTTTTGCTGGGTGCGCAAGGCATTTTTATTGGGGGCCCCAAGAAAGGCCACCCGCATCAGTGCAGTAGCCTTCCAAGTTGGCAATTTGCGACTAACGATTGATGCCATGGCTACTCCCCCAAATAATTTTATTGCACTTTACAAGAAAAAAACACCTAGCACTTGTAACTTGCGCCAACAAGGTATTTTTCCCTCTAAACACTTTGTTTCTTGCATTTGCATAGCAGACATGCCGCCGGGTTTTGCAAAAAGCTCATTTGTCATAAACTTATTGACATGGCCACTCCAATCCACCCCCAAAACGTGATCGCCCTAGTGTGGGACTTTGACAAGACACTGATACCCGGCTCGATGCAGGCCCCAATTTTCAAGGAGTACGGCATTGAGGAGGCCCACTTCTGGCGCGAAGTCAACGCGCTGCCTGCCTATTATTCCCGCATGGGCGTTAACGTCAGCCCCGACAACGCCTATCTGAACCACTTGATAACCTACGTTGCCCACGGGCTGATGCAGGGATTAACCAACGCAAAGCTGCGCGATTTGGGCGCTAGAATAGTTTTCCACCCTGGTCTGCCTGAACTGTTTCCCCACCTGCAACGCGTGCTGGAAGAAGTCCCCGACGCGGGCCGCTTCGAGTTGCACCTCGAGCACTACATCGTTTCCGCTGGGCTAAAGGCGATGATAGAGGGCAGCGCCATCAGGGAATGTGTGGATGGCATTTGGGCCAGCGAGTTCATAGAGGCTCCGGCACCACCAAACTTTGACCCGCTTGCCACGACAAAATTGGACGAAAACGACAAGCCCGTACCACTTTTCCCCATGACGGGAATCACCCAGATAGCCATCGCATACGACAACACCAGCAAAACTCGCGCCCTGTTTGAGATCAACAAAGGCTCCAACAAAAACCCAGCTATTGATGTAAACGCAACGGTGGCGAAAGAGGACAGGCGGGTGCCATTTGCAAACATGGTCTATGTTGCGGACGGGCCCAGCGACGTTCCGGCCTTTTCCGTCGTGAGGCATAATGGGGGGACTGCCTTTGCCGTCTATGACGACAACGACCCAATAAGCCTTGAGCAGGCTGACAATCTGAGGCGGGAAGGGCGCGTTGACCACTTCGGCCCCACGGATTACCGCATCGGGAGTTCCACTGAACGCTGGCTGAGCCTGAGAGTGCGCCAAATAGCACAGGGGATAATCGAGCAGCGCCGCGAAGCGCTGAAAAAGAGTGTGGGCACGGTGCCTAGGCATATCTAACAAGGGGGTAGTGTAGGTTAAGCATGTGGTGTCGAATCCCTAACCCCCTATACCTCTTGGCCCCAATTCCGGCTATCATAATATAGATGAAGAAACTCAAAGAAGCCGCCACTTTCCGCTCCCGTGAAAAGGCATCAGTCTTTTTGGCGGAGTTGCACCCGGCGCCCGACGCATCCACTAGAGAAGCGCTGTTGGCCTCCGCCCGCAAAAAATACCATGACGCTACGCATCATTGCGCCGCGTGGCGGGAGGGTCTCCCCGTGTCGGCGCAAGGTTGCGACGACGATGGCGAGCCATCGGGGACTGCGGGCCAGCCCATGCTGAAAGTTCTGGAAGGCCATGAAATAACTGACTCCCTTGTGGTTTGTGTCCGCTGGTTCGGAGGCACCAAGCTGGGTACGGGCGGGCTGGCGAGGGCTTACGCTGCCGCCGCCCTTGGGGCGATAGGCGAGGCAGAGGCAAAAGGGCTGTTTGAAGAAATCAAGATTATGGCCCGGGGCATGATAGAGGCTTCGCAGGAGCTGGCGCATCTGCCATTTTCCCTGTTGGCCAGTTTCAAAGACGCAGAGATCGTTGGGCGAGAATTTGACGGCGAGTGGGCCAAAATACACTTTAGGCTGCCCGTTGAAGACTGCGCCGGTTTCGACATGGCCTGGGCTGAGAAGAGCCGGGGTGGGAAGGTTATCTGGAGCTGACCCTTAACTTCTGATCCCGGACGCTTTGATACAGGGCCACTCTATAAATATTTTATCAACATCTATCAATCTTGAATAAATGTATTTTTTTTTGCCCACTAGCCCCTTTTTTGCCATACACTTAATATGACCAACTGAGCGGAGGTGCGTAATGGAAGTCCAAGCAACCACGAGAATGGCCCCCCCTGTGGCGAATCCAGCGGTTCAAAACCCGCTGGCGCAGGCCAACAACAATGCGGCTAACCTGAAGGCGGAAGAGCTTCAGACGAAGCGCCAGGAACAAGCTGCCCAAGTCGCCCAGGCCAACCAAACTGTCCAGGCAGGCAACGAGGCGAGGACCAACCAAGCCAATCAAACCGACCAAGCCAACCGGGCGAACCAGGCCGCCCAAAGGCGCACGGATGAGCAGGATGAGCGTACGAACAACAACATCCAGCAGGGCAGGCAGGCGGATAGGGATAACAGAGAAGCGGCCAACTTGGCTGCGAACCAAAACACCTATGCACCAAACCCCACTACCGGCACCCCAAACGCCACCCAGATGATGGGGACTGTATTGGACATGAGGGCGTAGAAGGCTGTCCCAACTTTTTTTGGCGTAGGCCCTAAAATAGATTCGCTTCGCCGACTAATTAGGCCCATTGGCCGATTTGCCCAACCCAGCGGCATAAAACCATCCTACATTTGAATCGTGGGGCGGATTCTCCGCCCCGCTATCACTTGGGAGGTTTCATGAATTGCGGAAGGGAAGGGCCGATGCGCCCTCAAATACCAAAAGGCATCATATTCGGCATCATCCTCATAGGGCTGGGCGCGGCGTTTCTGCTGCACAACCTTTACTACATATACATTGAGGATGTGTTGATCTATTGGCCCTGTGCGCTGATAGTGGCGGGGCTGGTGAGGATTTGGAACAGGGGCTTTTTCAGCATCTGGGGGCAGATCCTTTTGATGGGGGGCGCACTGCTGCAGCTTGCCCAACTGCAGATCCACTACGGCAGCTTCCATTTCAGGTTCATCGAAATGTGGTGGCCCGTTGTGATGATTTGGGTGGGACTCCTCATCACTGTAAAGGCATTCTTGCCAAAGAAAAGCTGCCGGAGGGACAAAGAGCAGCAATACGCCCGGGATGAATGGCCCATGCACGAAGATGAAGGCGGCGAGGGTGGCACAGGCGCTGTGTCCATCAGTTCTGGAAGCGAAAGCGATGCCGCTAACGACAACAACAACTACGGCAACTACAACTAAGGGAGAAAACCATGGACGAATACAACAATCTGAACAATCTGTCACCAAGGTCAAAGGTAAATTTCACCCTTATGACCATCGGCATCGGACTGATGATGTTGGGCATCTTGATTGCGCTTGAAAAACTGACTTCATTCTTCCCGCCGTGGCTGGATGTGCGGCCGATAGCTCTGTGGCCCTTGATCATAATTGCGGTGGGGGTGGTGAAAATTTTGGAGAAGAAGTTCCGCAGCGTTGGCGGATGGGTGATACTCGCCATCGGTCTTTTGCTCTTTGCCCGCACCGTATGGGGGCGGTTCAACCTCGGTGACATCATCTGGCCCAGCATTCTTGTGGCCATCGGCGTCTTTATCGTCTTCCACGCAGTCAAAAGGCACCGGAAAGTGCCTGTAGAGCTGAACAAGTCCGGCGACTTTGCGCGCGGCACCGCAATATTGAGCGCATACAAGCACAAACCCAACGGCGGCATGTTCGCAGGGGGAGAGATAACGGCAATTTTCGGCGGCTTTGAGATAGACCTGCGCCAAGTCAAGATGAAACACGAAACTGCCAGGATTGACGTGTTTGCCCTTTTTGGCGGCGGAGAGATACTTGTGCCCGAGGGGTGGGAGGTATCCGTGTTGGTTTCGGCGGTGGCAGGTGGAGTGGAGGACAGGACCATCAATCTGCCAACGGCAGCGGGTGCGCGCCCCAAACTGCTGGTGACTGGCACCGTAATGTTTGGCGGGATCGAGTTGAAATAAAAGGGGCCAGCGAATGGATAAATACAGCGAATACAGCCAGTCCAATTTCGTGGCTAAGCCCGAGCAAAACAATCCGGACGATTTTATCCCCATCAACGCGATATTTAGCGGACAAAAGCTCAAGCCAAACAGCGGCGTGTTCGATGGGGGGGCAATACAGGCGATTTTCGGTGGAGTCGAGCTGGACTTGCGCCAGACGACAATGAAGCATGACACTGCAAAGATAAACGTCTTTGCTCTATTTAGCGGAGTGGTGATACTTTTGCCCAAAGAGTGGGATGTGTCCATCCAAGCATCCGCCTTTTTGAGCGAAGTGGACGACCAGAGCGTCCAACAGCCCGCAGATGGCAGCGCGCGCCCAAAGCTGGTGGTGACCGGCACTGCGATTCTTGGCGGCATAGTGGTGAAGTGATGTGCTTTGCAGTGCTTGACCTTTGACCACTAATACCAAGTTGCGTTTGTTATAATTCCTCATGCACCCAATCCTGGCAAACCTAGGAAACTTGGTGGCCTACCTCATCGGTTGGCTGTGCGCTGGTTTGGCTATTTCCGGGGTAATGGTGGGGTTGGGCCATCAGCTAGCGTACTCTATGGAATTTGGGGGCCTCGCCGCCTTTTTTTGGGGGCTACTCTTTTTACCTGTCTATTATCCTTGCCGTGCATTGAGGCCCGAGAGAACTGATTTGGCTATGTTGCTGCCGTCTCTGGCGGCTCTGGCGTTCATCTTTGGGTCAATATGGGCGACTGCGATGCTTCTGGCGACGCGCGCCATCGCGCTGTGGGGGGATGCAGAGTTTTTGACCCCCAAGTTCGTTGACCTTGCGTTGATGGGTTTTGTGGCCTGCGCTCTGTGCGAGGCGGTTTATTACATCTACATTGCCCACGTAAAGTCTAGGGAGGCCGAGAGGACGGGGCAGGAGCTGCGCGTGATGGCTAGGGAGGCCGAGCTCCGTGCGCTGAGGGCACAGCTGAACCCGCATTTTTTGTTCAACAGCCTCAACTCCATAAGTGCGCTCACTACGGCTGATCCAGCCAAGGCCCGCGAAATGTGCGTACTTCTCGCCGATTTTTTGAGGAAGGGCTTGCGCCTGGGCGAAAAACAGTCTGTAGCCCTTTCGGAAGAGCTTGACTTGCTCAAAAATTATTTTGCCATTGAGCAGATCCGCTTCGCGCCGCGCCTGACGGTGGAGTGGAACATTTCCGATGCATGCCTTTGCGCCGAGATACCGACATTATTGCTGCAGCCGCTGGCGGAAAACGCAATCAAACACGGTATCGCGCAGACGATAGAGGGTGGAACCGTGCGGTTGAGGGCGGAAGCAAAGGGCGAGTTGGCAATGATTGAATTGGAGAACCCGGCGGACGATTTTGCTGCGGTGGCTTCCACCAAAGGGCTGGGCCTTGGCCTTAGGCAGGTGCAGCAAAGGCTGGCCACTTTTTTTGGCGAAGAGGCCCTATTGCAGGCAAGCCGAGGCGGCGGCACTTTTAAGGTTCGTCTCAATTTTCCGCTAGTTTTGAAGGGAGCGAACAATGAATGAGCGGTTGATCAAAGCAGTTGTCGTTGACGATGAGGATTTGGCCAGAGCCGTTGTCATAGAGCATCTAGCAATCCACCGAGACATAGAGCTGGCCGCAGAGTGCAGCAATGGCTTCGAGGCGGTCAAGGCCGTAAACGAGCTAAAGCCTGGATTGCTGTTTTTAGACATCCAAATGCCAAAACTGGATGGGTTTGAGGTGCTGGAACTGCTGGATCCTATGCCCGTGGTTATTTTCGTCACCGCGTACGACCAGCATGCACTGAAGGCCTTTGAAGTCCACGCGGTTGACTACCTACTAAAGCCTTTCAGCCGCGAGCGCTTTGATGAAGCCATCGAGCGGGCAAAGGCGCGGCTGGCAAGTGGAGGGTTGACAAGGGCGCTGGCCGCTGATTTGGCGAACACTGCAAAGGGCGATTGGCCCTTGGACAGAATAGCGGTGAAAGACGGCCCCAAAATTACCTTAGTCCCCCTTGCCGACCTTGACTACGTTCAAGCGCAGGACGATTACGTGCTTCTCAAGACGCCAGAAAAAGGCTACCTAAAGCAGCAGACCATCACCAGCTTGGAGCAACGCTTGGATCCAAGTCGCTTCTTGAGGATTCACCGCTCTTACATCATCCAGTTGGATCGCCTTTTGCGCTTGGAGAAAACCGAAACTGACAGCTGGGCGGCCGTCCTAAAATGCGGAGCAAAGCTGCCTGTCAGCAAGGCTGGCTACGCTAGGCTCAAGAGCGTCATAGGCAGGGAGTGATCTATGATTAAATTGAGGCAAACATGCTAACGTCAAAACAAAAACGAATACTCAAGGCCGAGGCCCACCACCTAAAGCCCGTCCTGCACATAGGCAAGGGGGGCGTAACAGATGCGTTGGCCCAAGAGATAGACATCATGCTAGACAGCTTAGAGCTGATAAAGGTGAAGCTCAACAGCAACACGGCGGAAGACGAGGCATCCGTTGTGTCTGCGCTTCAAAAGAGCGTCCCTGGCCTAGAGCATGTATGGACCATAGGCCACACTCTGTTGTTCTTTCGCTCCAGCAGGACGCACCCAACGAGGTATTCTATATGATACAGAGCCTCTTACAAAACCCTTTCCGCGCTCATCGAAGTCATCTCCATGTATCTGCCCGTACATAGAGCAGTAAGCGAGGCGAGTACTAGGGGTCTGGGGAGTAGCGAGGGTTCAACGCGCATGCGCGGCGGGCCCGAGCGAATCCCCAGTTAGCATCCGGAAAGCTTTTCCACGCCCCGGCACAAAACGCAACAGGCTGCAAAATGCTCGTCCCGAGTTCAAGCAGCGCATGACCGCGCTGCGTGCTCAACCGGCACAATGAAACCGCCGGGCGTATGATTCAGCATCCGGGCGAACTCCATGATCCGGTAAAAATCGAAGCAAGCCGCTTAGTTTACCGCCCCGAAGATGAAAGATAAAATCAGGAACTAGAAACAGATTGTAATCTGGGACTCGAAGTTGGTGTAATTCGGCCTGCCCCAGCGATTTTACTCTGACGGGCAGTTTGAATTGACAGAGCCGCGCCGACACGGAATAATGAACTGTATAGAATTTCCCTTTTCGTTGAAACTCATGTGGCTTGCATACAGCTTGATTATGGCGAGTCCACGCCCATAGATTTTTTCTGCGGGGGGCATCGCGTGGTTTTTCATGTATGTGCGCCAGTCGAAGCCAGGCCCAGAGTCTGTGACTTCGACTTTGACGGCGCTGATCTCTTGGGGGCTGTCATCCTCGAACATCAACTTGAGATTCAGAGTCACATGGCCTTGGTCGGACTCGGCCATCCTTTCGTTCAGCCAATCGGTCTTCGAGTAAAACAAGTCTTCTTTGAGTGCGGAAGGTAGGCGGAATATGCCGTGTTCCAAGGCGTTTGCGATGGCTTCCGAAATAGTCAGCCGCATGGTTTGGAAGCACTCGCAGCAAACTTGGTGGCTTTCCAAAAATTCCATACAGCGACAAATGGCCTCGTTTGGCGCCTCTATTTTCGGGGCCATGTCAACGGCAAGTTCAAATGCCGATTTGTTTTCCTGCTCACGAAGCATTCGAATTCTCAAACTGTCCACATTGTGCGAGTTAGCTCTTCCCCAACAAAACGCCTAAAAATAACCCTCTTCATTTA
>JAITFL010000118.1 GCA_031281385.1 Holophagales bacterium | reverse complement strand
ATATTCGGGGACAGCTTCCTTGGGTTCTTCGTCAACGACGCCAAGACAGTCGAGGCTGGAAAGGCGATATTGGATCCGTTTTTGTGGGCCCTGCCGTTCATCGGCCCCCAGATAACGCTGATGGTATCGTTCCAGGCCTTTGGGAAGCCCTTGCAGGCGATGGTCATCACGCTTGGGCGGCAACTCTTGTTCTTTATCCCGCTGCTCTATCTTTTGAACCACCTGTTTGGCTTCAGGGGCTTCGTCTGGGCGCAGCCCGCCGCAGAGATGCTGAACACAGGCACGGCCATCCTGATGGGGCTCTCGCTGATAAAACTTATGCGCGGCGATGGCACCCATGCCCCGCTGATTACGCGCCACCCCCCCACATCATTCGCCGCCTGGTTCCGCCGCTGGCTGTCGAAATAACAGCAGAGGCGGGCTACGCCCGCGCTGATAGGGGTTAGGGTGCCACTGCGCGGAAGTTGCGAATGGCTAAATTGGCAATGGCGGAATCATTACCTTCCGTATTTCTCCTTGGCCGACGGCACAAATATCACGTTCAGTTCGGGGTCGGGCATGTCGGGGTCCAAGGGGTACATCGGCCTGACGACGCGTTTGAATGGCAGGTTGGCTATGTCCTGGTCAACGCCGCCTCGGGTGTGCGCCATCATCCAGTCGGCCTGCATGTTGTACCAGTCGGGCACCAAGTAGCCCTGCTTCACCATGACTATGTCAGCTTCGCGGGGCTTCAGCCCTATGGCCGTCATGCCCCTCTCGTAGTGATAGGCCGCGCGGTCTTGAGTCACGATAACTAATACGCTGCCGGCTTTGATGACGGCCTCTCTGTCGCTGGCGTACATCACAGTGCCAGAGAGTTTGACTGGGCCCTCAAAGCGGCTGTCAACCATTGCGCCCACCATAGCTTCCGCCTGCCCGCCCACGCCCACTTTTTTTGCGGCGGCTATCATCTCGGGTCCTGGGATGGATGCATAGATCACTGTCTTGCCCTTGAGGGACTTGAACTCGGGCCGTTTGAGCAGCCTGGCCAAAGTCCAGGTCACGTCGCCCGCGCCGCCGCCCGTTGGGTTGTCGCCCATGTCGCTTATGAAAAATGGCTTCTTTTTGCTGGCTATGGCCGCGTCCAAACATTCGTCCAGCGACTTGGTGGGCGCCTCGAAGTCGAATTGGCGGCGCACAGCCCAAAACTTTTCGGCTATTTTTTTGGCGGAACTGCCAACCTGCTCTCTGTCGTCTCCCACTACCATCACGATGCCTTGGTTGCGGGGTTCGTCTGCCCATGCGTACGATATCCATATCGCAGCATCTACCACGCCTGGGAGTACCTCTATGCCGGGTATCATCGCGTACAGCGACTTGCCTGGCTCAACGCGGGTGCTGGTCCTTTCGCCAGGCAGCAGCACGGGGACTGCCACCCAGGCCTTGTAGGCGGGGCGGCCCTTGCCGGACGTGATTCGGTCATAGAGGTTCACGACTGCGCGCTTGGTGGAATCGGCCGCGTCTTCGTGGGGCGCCATGCGGAAGCAGGTAATCAAGTCTGACAGTTCGGCCAGGCGCATGGACACGTTGCCATGCAAGTCCATGGACGTGGAAACTATTGCATCGTTGCCGATGATTCCGCGTATCCTTTCTAGGAAGTCGCCCTCTGGGTCGTCCAGCCCCACGACGCTCATCGCGCCATGTATGTGGTAAAAGAATCCATCATAGGGCATGTTGGCCTTGATCAGCCCCAGCGTCTTGCTGACAAGCGCTTCGTATGTTTCGCGCTCTACGATACCGCCGGGAGTGGCGGACGACAGCATGGCGGGGAGCCAGACCGCGCCCTTGCCCATTGGCGAATCCGCGCTAAGGTATGGGTAGCTCCGCAAGAGAGCTTCGCCCTCGCGCTGGCGGAATGCCTCTAGCGGCGTGACAGCAGGCGAAAATGTGCTGCACTCAATTGAAATGCCAGCTATGCCTATGCGCGGCAATGGCTTTGGGTCATCGCCAAACAGCGGCGCCGCTTGGCAAAAGAGCAAGAGCGAAATGATTGAAAGGATATTTTTCATGGTGGGCGTTCTCCTATAAAAATTAGCTAAATGGGCGCTTGGCTGCTATTTGGCACTACCTGTACGCCGCTTCCACCCTTTCCCTGTCGAGGTAGGGTATGGTGCGCCAAGTGCTTGGCGTGGAAATGTCCAGCGTGGCCTTTGAGAGGGCGTGATCCATCAGCAGGTTCCTCAGCGTCTCGCGGCTGACCATATCCGGCTGGCCTTTGAACCCTATGGCTTCCATGAAGCCACCGCCACCGGCTAGGCGGTAGGTGGAGATGGCCATGGTGAACACTTGGTCGTCCCTGACGGGGCTGCCTTCAAACGTCAGGCCAGAGACCCGCCTGCCCACTGGGCGGCTGATGTCCAGCGCGTAGTTGCAGCCGCCCACCATGTCGTAGTCGGCCAGCGGTACGTTGCGGTTTATAAGTTCGGGCAGGTGGCTGAACCTGAAATATCTGGCAGAATGTTCTAGGTAGGCCCTAAGCTGCGCCCCAGTTATGCGGATACGGGCCACGCGGTTTTCGTTTGGCGCCAAGGCATAGAATTGGCGCACCGAGGTTGGGCCCTTGGGAATGAATATCCTGGCCCCAGGACTGGGCGCCGCGCTCAACTGCGCCCTCGTGGCCTTTCTCTGCACATCGTGGATAAGCTGCATAAGCTGTGTGGGCTCGACGGTTGACCAGCGCCCGTCTAGGGGCGCGGACAGTTGGGGGCCCTGTTCGTCAAGATAGTAGTTTTCGTCTAGGCGGGCCTGCTCTGTGGCGCTCAAAACCTGCGTGTCGTTTTGCAGGAATGGGTCCAGCGGGATGGCCACCGGGCTTGATGAGCGCACAGTCCAGCGCCCGCCCTGTTTGGAAAGGGAAATAGTTATGGAAGCTATGCTCTGGCCCAGCGGCAGGGGCTGCACGATGGGGATGCCCTTGTAGCGGGTGGACATCTGCTGCTGCCCTTGTGTGGCGATTATCCCATCTATGCCAGGGACTTTTTCGGCGATGGAGATGGCGGTGGAAGATTCGTTTGGGACTGTGTACGGCCCCTCGCAGCCCGTGTGCGCCATCACTATCACTATGTCTGCCTTTTCCGCGCCCCTTAGCTTGGGCACCCACTCTTTGGCTGCATCTATGGCGTCCTTGGCCGCCAGCCCCATCTGGGCGTGAGTGGTGAGCAAGTTGGGCGCGTGGGGGACGAATAGCCCCAAGATGGCTATGGACACGCCATCAACGCTGATTTTTGTAAATGGTTTGAAAAATAGCTTTCCATCCCTGTCCACGACGTTGGCCGCCAAAAATGGGAAGCTGGCCTGTTTTTCGGCTGCCCTGACAAAAGTGGAACCCAAGTCGAAGTCGTGCGCTCCAACTGTGTAGGCCCTGTAGCCAAGGTCGTTCATTATCTTGACGATGGGGTTGGAGAGGCCAGGCCGCATTTTTTGATAGATGTAGGCCATCGGGGAGCCTTGGATGGCGTCGCCGCAATCCACCAAAATGGTCGCTTCGCTTTTGTTTTTTTCTGCCTTTATGGCGCTGGCCAGCTTGGCCCAGCCCCTATTAGCAGCGGCCAGTGAGTAAGGGTCGTAGGGAAGGATTGCGGCCCCGGTGTTGGCCGTCGCAAGGATCTGTATCTTTTTTTCCTGTGTCCCTTGGACGCCTTGGGCTGCAGCGTGGACGCAAAGCAGCGAAACACTCAACAGTATTTCGAGCCATTTTTTCAATCCCTGCCCCCTTTTGAAAAAGCTATTCATACATTGTAGCAAAAAAGCTCTTATTCCAATTCTAATTCAAAAACGCGTCCATGCAATTTTGAATTAGTCGGCTGCTTTGATCCCTGGCTCGGAACCCTTACCCACCCCATACGGACGCGGGAGTGATTTCGCGGCTGGCGTTTTTGATTGCGTGTCGGCATCAGTTCTAAAAAGTTTCGATTTCGTGTGTTGAAATTGTGTTTTTTGTGCTAGTATGAGTGTCAGACAGTTGTTTTTGTTTTAAACGGAGAAAATATGCAAGAAGTCCAAATCAAGGCCCCAAAGCACGAGTACACAATGCTTTGCGACGACATCCGCCAAGAAGTGGGGGGCAAGACTAGCCTCATGGGCATTTACGACCATCACATAGTCGTGCCAAACGTGCCATTCGTTCTTCCAAAGGTCTGTTTCTACACCCGCTTTGGCCGAATGGACGGACAGTTCAAGTTCAGCTTCTCCATCGTTTCCCCAGCGGGCGAAAGGCGCGACATCATCAAAGACAGCGACGTCCAAATACCGGAAGGCGCCAAGGAAGGCACGTTCAACGTCATCGCCAGCCCCTTTGAGGCCCAGGCCGAAGGAGTGTACGAAGTGATCATCGGCCTCACCAAGGGCGCCGACCGCTTTGAATACGTCTATAAGTTCGCCATCTCAAGCGGCGAGCGCCTCCAGCAAGAATGGCTCTCCCAGCAAGAAGCCCAGAAAAAACCTGAATAGCCGTAAGCTGCAAGCAAAACAGGCCCGTATCCGATGGCCCAAATAAAGAGTGGCCAGAGGCTTGGGGTTAGGAGCCAGCGAAAAATGATGCGGCCCCAAGCCCCTGATCCCTAATCCCTGCCCCTAGTATGACCCGCTACGCAAAACAGCGCATATTTTTGGGCCTTGGCCGCGATGACGCATTGCGCTCGGCCAGCGTTGCCATCGTTGGCCTTGGGGCGACGGGCGGTGCCATAGCCGCTTGGCTGGCGCGCGCGGGCGTGGGGCACATGACGCTCATTGACCGCGACTTGGTTGACCTGACCAACCTGCAGAGGCAGATACTCTATTCCGAAGCGGACATCGGAAAGCCCAAGGCTCTGGCCGCCAGGGACGCGCTGCATGGTGCCAATTCAGAGATTGACATTTCCCCCTTGGTGACGGATCTGACCAGCGGAAACGCGCTTGCCGCGCTGTCCGGCTACGACTTGATCATGGACGGAACCGACAACTTTGAGGCGAGGTACCTAATAAACGACGTCTCCATCTTGAAGCGCATCCCTTGGGTCTATTGCGGTGCCATAGGAAGCGAGGCTATGGCATGGCCCATCGCGCCGCCAGCCACACCTTGCCTCAGATGCCTCATGGAAGCCCCCCCCGAAGCCGGGGACGTTGACACCTGCGACAGCGCGGGCGTGCTTGGCCCCGCCGTAGGCGTTGCTGCGAGCTGGGCCGCAATGGAGGCGATCAAAATATTGACAAGCGGCCCGCAGGACGATGCGCTTGAAAAACGCTTGGCAAGGTTTGACCTATGGAAAAATGAGAGGCAGTTCATCGCCCCGCCAGTCACCAGATGCAAGTACTGCACAAACCAAATAACGGAATTTTTGGATTCAAAGTGGTCCGTCAAGGCCACCGAGCTCTGCGGCCTAGATGGAGTGCAGATACGGGTGAACCCGCCAGGCGACTTGGATTTGCTGCGCCTCAAACCAAGGCTGGAGGCCAGGACTGGCTCGGAGTGGAAACATTCGCCCCTCGCCCTGTCAGGCTGCGACGGCGGGCTGAAGGTCACAATATTCAAAGACGGAAGGACACTCCTGCACGGCAAAATATCAATAGAGAGGGCCAGGGGATGGTATTCCGAAGTAGTGGGTTGCTGATTGGGCAGTGAATTGAGCCTACTGCAAATTATCCGAACCTTTCACGAAGCTTTCTCCGGGCATCCGCCCGCTCATCGAAGCCGTACCGGGCATCCACTAGTTCATCGAAGCCATGCCCATGTATCAGCCCCTACATAGGGCAGTAAGCGAAGCGAGGACTAGGGGTCTGGGGAAACTTCTCTGAGAGCGCGAACGCGCTAAGAGGCGCGAGTGAAATGGAGCGAGCCGCGCCAGCGGGGAGCGGATATGAAACGCTGCGCCTCTGTCAAGGCGGAAATCCAAGTGCTCGCATGCGAGGCCGCCCTGAATGAATCCCCAGTTAGTATTCAGGAAGCTTTTCCAAGCCCCGGCACAAAACTCAACAAGCCGAAAAATGCTCGTCCCGAGGTCAAGCAGCGAATGACCTCGCTGCGTCATCATTCGGCACGATGAAGCCGCCGGGCGAATGGTTCAGCATCCGGGCGGGCTCCATGAACCGGAGCATGACAAGCCAAATTGCCGGGTCATCATTCCGAGTATGTAAGATAGGAACGTGCTGCCGGAACGCGCCGGGCGCCATTTTGCTCGATGAATCTGCCTGGCGAATGACCTCGCTGCGCCATCATTCGAAATAATCATGGCGCGGGTGCCAGTCCGCATCAATCTACATGCTATAGTTCGGCGCTTCCTTGGTTATCATCACATCGTGGGCGTGGCTTTCCTTCAGCCCTGCGCTGCTTATGCGGACGAATGTGGCTTTTTGCTGGAAGTCGGGTATATCTTTGCCGCCAACCAGCCCCATGCCGGCGCGCAGCCCGCCCAGAAGCTGCACTACCAGGTCGGCCATTTTGCCTTTGTATGGCACCCGGCCCTCTATGCCCTCGGGAACTAGCTTGACGTCAGACTTGTCGGCCTGGAAGTAGCGATCCCTGCTGCCGTCCTTCATGGCGCCAATGGAACCCATGCCTCGGTAGCTCTTGAATGTGCGCCCTTGGTAAAAAACTGTTTCGCCCGGGGCTTCCTCTGTGCCTGCGAATAGGTTGCCTATCATCACGCTGTCGGCGCCTGCGGCTATGGCCTTTGAAATGTCGCCGCTGAACTTAATGCCGCCGTCTGCGATGCAGCACACCCCCAGTTCGCGGCAGGCCCTAGAACTCTCTTCTATGGCCGTGAGCTGGGGCATCCCAGCGCCAGTGACAATGCGCGTAGTGCATATAGAGCCTGGCCCGATGCCCACTTTGACGACGTCCGCCCCCGCCTCGGCCAAGGCCCTGGCGCCCTCGTAGGTGGCCACGTTGCCAGCTATGACTGGGGTGTCGGGAAATGCTTCTTTCAGCGCTCTCAGTGCGGCGATCATTCCCTTGCTGTGGCCGTGGCTGCTGTCGAGGCATAGCACATCTACCCTGGCCTCTACTAGAGCCCTTGCCCTATCCATCAGGTCGGCTGCAGCCCCCACCGCCGCCCCGGCCCTCAGGCGGCCAAGGTTGTCCTTGCAGGCGTTGGGGTAGTTCTCTTTTTTGTCTATGTCTTTAACAGTTATGAGGCCGCGTAGCCCGCCGTCTTCGTCTACGACAAGCAATTTTTCTATCCTGTGTTCTTGCAGGCGGAGCCTGGCCTCTTCCAGCGTGGTCCCCACGGGGACGGTGACAAGGTTCTTGGAAGTCATGCGCTCTTTTACCTGCAAGTCCAAGTTGGTCTCAAAGCGCAGGTCGCGGTTAGTCAGTATGCCCACCAGCTTGCCATTTTCCACCACTGGCACGCCAGATATTTTGTACTTGGCCATTTCCTTTTCCGCGTCGCGTATCGCAGCATCGGGTCCAATGGTGATGGGGTTGGTTATCATGCCCGATTCTGAGCGCTTGACCTTATCCACTTCCTCCGCTTGATCCTCGATGGTCATGTTCTTGTGGATGATGCCAACGCCCCCCTGCTGCGCCAGTGCGATGGCCAGAGCCGATTCTGTCACTGTGTCCATGGCCGCGCTAAGGAGCGGGATGCCAAGCCTGATGTCTCGCGTCAGACTGGCCGTGATGTCCACGTTGTTGGGGTGAATTTCACTGTACCCAGGAATCAATAGCACATCGTCAAAAGTCAGAGCGTGGGTCAAGGGCGTAGTTAGCATTTTCACATTATAGCAAATGCGGAAGCAAATGGCAATTGCCAGTTGCAAGGCTTTGCCTCAATCAATTCTTAATCCCGTACCATGTAATTTGTAACTGACAACTGATCTTCTTGCAAAACTCGGCTAATTGTGTCTGCAAGACTCCGTTCAGCGCGGGCATTCAATCTGTTTCTAGCTCCTGATTCTATCTTTCGTGCTCGGGGCGGACACTCATATAATTTGGTTCATCCCTCGCCGGGTCGTGGAGTTCGCCCTAATGCTGAACCATGCGCCCGGTGGTTTCATCGGGCGGAATGGGGCCCAGTTGGAGTATTTGTCCGGTGCTTATCTTACGTGCTCGGGTTCGTGGCCCGGTGACTTGCTTCGTTTTGCGCCGGGTCATGGAGCTCGCCCGGATGCTAACTGGGGGTCCGCTCAGGGTTGCCCGCATCTGGTGTTGCTAGAGCGTGTTGACACTAATTTTGGGATGTGCTAATTTTAGTGCATGAGAATAACATCCGAAGAATTCAAGAGGATCGAGCCCCTGCTGCCGGTGCAGAGGGGGAATGTCCGTTACG
>JAITFL010000104.1 GCA_031281385.1 Holophagales bacterium | reverse complement strand
GTCTGGGTGGTACTGCATCGCCAGTTTTCTGTAGGCTTTTTTTATCTCGTCTAAATCGGCTCCCTTGGGAACTCCGAGGACTTCATAATAATCCCGCTTCATTGCATCTCCCGGCTGGCGAAAAATGACATGCTCCAGCCAAATTGGTTTATGCCAAGCTTCGCCGTGGATGCCCTGGTGGGCGAGAGCCGACTAAACCAAGAACTTGGGGCCGCGCTCGATGCGCCGCCTTGCATTAACTGATTATACCAAGTTGCGTTCATCTGAACGCAACTTGGTATAAGGCGACGGGAACCGGCGCCCGCAAGTTTTTGAAAATGCTGGGTTTCCCAGCTTTTTTAAAAACTTTGGCGTAAAGCGTTCAACGCCAGTTGAACGCAATTTGGCATTGTTACAGCATTTTTTGTCCGCACGGGTGCGATGAAAGCCCTCGCTGCATTGGCTTCCCTAAACAATTTCCCCGCCGATGGGCGTATCGTCGCCATCGGCTTCAATGAAAGATATGCTGTCTTCGCTGGACGCGATTGCGGCGGAAGTCAGCAAATCTTGGGCTTCCAACAATCTGGCTTCGTTCTCCCTTATCACTGAAACGTCTTTGTGCGTTGCCACTGGCCGAAGCATCGCAAGCAGACCGCCAATTTCCTTTTGCTTTTCCTCAGAGAGGCGCTTGCCAAAATCGTGGAACGCCTTTTCGATGGCAAAGAGCAGCCCATCGAAGCTCGCTATATACTGTAGTTCGCTCTTTCTGCGGCTGTCTTGTTCTGCATATTCTTCTGCGTCCCTGATCATCCGCTGGATTTCAAACTCCGTCAGCCCCGAACTGGGCTGGATGTTCATCGTCTGTTCGGCCTTTGTCGCCAAGTCAACAGCCGCGACTTTCACTATTCCGTTTGAGTCTATGTCGAAAGAAACTTCTATCTGCGGAACCCCCGCTGGCATAGGCGGCAGGTTCATCAAATCGAAGCGTCCAAGGCTTTTGTTGGCCTCTGCCAGCTCACGCTCCCCCTGCAGTACGTGTATTTCGACCCTTGCCTGATTTTCGGCCACCGTGGTGAAAACACGTTTGCCCCTAGCAGGAATCGTGGTGTTGCGCTTAATGATCTTAACGAATCCGCCTCCCTGTGTTTCGATGCCTAGCGAAAGCGGGGTCACGTCCAGCAGCACTAAGTCCTTTGCCTCGCCGCTCAGTACCGCGCCCTGAATCGAGGCCCCGACTGCTACCACCTCGTCTGGGTTTATGTCCTTTCTTGGCTCCTTGCCAAAAAAATCTTTGATGGCCCTTTGGATCATGGGCATCCTTGTCTGCCCGCCTACCAAGATCACTTGGTCAACGTCCGATGCAGTTTTGCCCGCCTGCTGCAGGGCGTCTGTAATTGGGCCGATAATCCGGCCCACTAGGGGGGCAACCATCCTTTCGTATTCGCCCCTAGTCAGTTTTTCCTCTACGTGCATTGCTGCGGTTGCGCCCTTGGCTAAGAATGGGACTATTATTTCAACTTGGTCGGAAAAGGACAGGTCGCACTTGGCTTTCTCTGATGCTTCCTTTAGGCGCTGCCTAGCATATTGGTCGCCGCTGATGTCAACGCCGTATGCCTTTTGGACTTTGTCCAGCAGATGCTTGATGATCGCCAAATCAAAATCTTCGCCACCCAAAAAAGTGTCGCCAGAGGTGGCCAGCACTTCAAAAACGCCGTCGCTCATCTCCATCAAAGTAAAGTCGAAAGTGCCGCCCCCCAAATCGCAGATGGCGAGCAGTTCTTTTTTCCCCTTTTTGTCAATGCCGTAAGCCAACGCCGCCGCAGTGGGTTCGTTGACTATCCGCAGAACATTCAGCCCCGCGATGCGGCCCGCGTCCTTAGTCGCTTGGCGCTGGGCGTCGTCAAAATATGCAGGGACAGTGATAACGGCGTCAACTATTTTTTCCTTTGTGTAGGCTTCTGCGGCGCGCTTGATTTCCCCCAAAACGATGGCGCTGATTTCAGGGGGGGCGTACTGCCTTTCGCCAACGGTGACCCATGCGTCGCCATTGGGAGCCTTGACTACGTGATAAGGCAGGTGGGCTATCGTCTCCTGAACTTTTTGAGAATCGAAACGCTGCCCTATCAGCCGCTTTATCGCGAACAGTGTGCGCTTGGGGTTTGTAATCGCCTGCCTCTTGGCGGCATGGCCCACCAGCACTTCACCGATTTCGGCAAAGGCCACAACCGATGGGATAGTCATTCCACCCTCTGAGGATGGTATTACCCTATGTTCCCCGCCCTCCAAAATGCAGGCGCAGCTATTAGTCGTGCCCAAGTCTATGCCGATCATCCTGCCAGCCATTTGGAACGCTCCGAAAAACGGGTGAGGCAAAAATCAGGTAGGGCTGCTCCCACGCGCTACCACAACCCTCGCGGGGCGCAGTAGCCGCTCGCCAAGGTTATAGCCTTTTTCGCAAACATCCACTATGCTGCCCTCATGGAAATTTGCGGCATCCACAGTGGTCAATGCTTCCGCTACATGGGCATCAAACATGTCCCCAGGGCGCATTTCTATTTCGGAGACCCCCTGTCGGCGCAAAATGTCGCAGAACTGTTTTTGGATCAGCTCGACCCCGGCCCTTAGATCCTCAATCGAGCCGTACGTTGACCCCATGCAGCGATTAAAGCTGTCGAACACTTGCAGGATTTCAAGCATGATTCGCCTTTCCGCCTGTTCGACGCCCATCTGTACGTCCTTGGCCGCTCTGTTGCGGAAATTCTGAAAATCTGCAAGAAGCCTTTTGTACTTGTCGTCCTCAGAGCGGAGAGACTCCTCCAGTTCTTTGACTTTTTGTCTAAGCGGCTCCATCTCCCCATTGTCGCCAGCTACAAGGGACGCTTCCGCTTCGTCCGCGAGGGCCTGGAGATCGTATTCCCCCCCAGGAAAGTTGTCTTGCAAGTTTATCGGGCAGCCTTCCGCAGGTTCTGTGATGTCACTGGCTTCCATCTTGTCCATCTCGCGCTAGTTCTTATTCAATGTTAAGGAAATCATCTTGCAATTTCAACCGCCCTTGTCTCGCGCATGACGGTCACTTTGATTTGGCCTGGGTACTGCATTTCAGACTCTATTCGTTTTGAGACATCTTTTGCGAGCCAAAATGCCTGGTCATCATTTATCGCGCCAGAATCCACGATGATGCGGATTTCGCGCCCCGCCTGCATTGCGTAGCACTTCTGGACTCCCTTGTAGCTGGTGGCTATTTCTTCGAGCTGCTCAAGGCGTTTGAAATAAGTCTCAACCATTTCGCGCCTGGCCCCTGGCCTTGCGGCGCTGAGCGCGTCTGCGGCAGCCACGAGCATCGCTTCCACTGTGCGCGGCTCAAAATCCCCGTGGTGGCAGCTCATTGCATGGATAATGTCTTCTTTTTCCCCAAATCGCTTCAACAGTTCCATGCCAATCTCTATGTGAGTCCCCTCGACTTCGCGGTCTATGGCCTTTCCGATGTCGTGGAACAACCCGGCCCGCCTAGCGATGCGAGGGTCGGCCCCCATTTCGGCGGCCATGTACTCTGCGATGCGGGCAACCTCCTTGGTGTGTTCCAACGCGTTTTGGCCGTAGCTGGTGCGATAGTTGAGCCTACCCAGCAGTTTGTGCAATTTTGGGTGAACATCTGGGAATCCCATGTCAATGGAAATGCTTTTGCCTAGCCCCTTAAGATGCTCGTCCATTTCAATTTTGACTTTTTCGACCATCTCCTCGATGCGGGCGGGGTGGATCCTCCCGTCCGAGATCAGCTTGTGCAGCGACTTGCTGGCCACTTCCCTGCGGATTGGATCAAAGCTGCTGACGACGATTGTTTCGGGCGTGTCGTCAACAATGAAATCGCACCCGGTGGCTTTTTCGAGAGTCCTAATGTTGCGCCCCTCGCGGCCTATCACCCTGCCCTTCAGGTCGTCGCTTGGCAACTGAACTGATGTGACGGCAATTTCTGTCACCGCCTCTGAAGCTATCCTCTGGATGGCCGAGGCTATCTCCCATCTGGCCCGCTTGCCCGCCTCTTCTTTTGCCTCTTCTTCTATTTGCCTTATCATTTTTGCGGCTTCCATTTTGGCGCCGTATTCCATTTGCGATTTAAGCTCGGCCTTTGCCTCTTCTTTGCTTTGGCCAGCTATTTCTTCCAGCTTCCGTGACTGCGCTTCGATTATTTGCTTTACCTCGGATTGCTGTGCTTCAAGTTTTCGGTGAGCTGCTTGACTTTTTCTTCTTTGGTCTCTAGCTCCTTGTTTTTCTTGTCCACCGCTTGAAGCTTTTTGTCAAGGCTGTCTTCTTTTGATTGCAGCCTCTGCTCCTGTTTTTCCAAGGACGCCATCCTCTCGTTGGCAATTTTTTCTGCCTCTTGTCTGGCGTGTAGAGCCTGCTCCTTATTTTTCAGTTCTGCTTCTCGGCAAATGGCAGCCGCCTCTTTTTGCCCGTTGGCAACGATTCTTGCCGACTCTCTTTCGGCCTCTGCTATCAGGCGCTCTCTTTCGGCCTTGATATTGATCTCGGCCTTGGACTGCGCTTTTGCCGCATCCAGCGCGGCTTTCTGGGCCCTGCGGTACTGCATCAGGCCAAGCAATACAGCCATTACGGCTACTACGCTAGAAACTACTACAGCGATGATCATTGGAGACTCCTAAGTGTTGGAGCCGACCATGCGGTAATACCCGAAGTTTCCTGAAAAAATCCCCGCTCGGCCGTGAGGGCCTGCCATGTTCCCTATTTACAAGGGGGGCAGCCAGTCATCTGGTTTAAGGCGCTTCGCCGCGCGACGCGCACAAGGCCAGGGTAAGGCATCCCGTCACAGCTTACGGAACAAGCGATTGGCCAAATCACGGGCTTCGCAGGGAAAAAATGGCTATTCCACCAGCGGCGGCCAGTTGGCACTTGTGTTGGGACCGTTAGGGATAACATCGTCAGGAATTGATTCAAGCAGTTTGGAGAGTGGCTCTTCCAGATCTCGGGCTTGCAGGGCGGCTTTTCTTTCAAGGCACAGCACACGATGCGCCAGATTGAGTGCGCCTGTCAGCATCCAGGTACTGGTATCCAGATCCGAGAGCGCACGTTCATATTTTAACCCTAAAAGTCTCTCCATGTCTTGAAATGTTTCGTCCAGCAATTTTATTGCTGCATCCAAATCCATGCCAGAATAGAGGCAGGCAACCTTGATGGGCCTGTTCAGTACCATGACCTGATATTCTTGGGCGTCGTCCGCCATGTTTCCATCGGTCACTTTTGGGCCTCGATCTGTTGAATAACCTGATCCAATATGGACTCGACCTGCGCCCTCACTGCTTCCCGCTCCTCTGCCAAGGCAGCGGCCATTGATTGCGCCCCCTCAAGGTCGCGGCGTAGCTGGTGGATTTCCTTTTCGCGCTTATCCAAAAGTGCCTTGGCCCGCTCCAAGTCTCCCAGTAGCTGTTTCCTGTGGGCCACTAGGGCCTGAATTTTTTCCTCCAACCGCTTCAGGACTTCCATTTGGCTCCTCAATGTCCTTTGCCTAGCCGCGCAGCGCGGCACCGCACGCTCTTGCGGCTTCGATGGCCGCATTTACCCAATTTTCGACCTCCGCGCCAGTCAGGTTCCTGTCCATAGCTTGGAACCTAATCCTGACAAGCCAAGCCTGTTTGCCTTCTTCGATGAGCTTTTTGTCTTTAAAGACGTTCACGCACCTGACGCTTTGGACGGGGCTGGATTCAAGCGCAACACACATCGCCTTTTCGACCGCCCCGTAGCTTAAGCCCAGCGGGGCCAATAGGGACAAATCCCTTGTGACCGCCGGGTGGCGGCTGAAAGGCTGGAACGTGGGAATTATTTTTTCTGGCTCCCCTTGAAACGCGCTCATTGGGATTTCCATTCCAAAGACTTGGTGGCATAGCTCAGAAATGGTTGGCTCCCCTGAAAGGCCTATGTCGGATGCAGCAGCCATCAAGTCGGCCACCACCACTGGGCGGCATGGGGTGAGAGGGTCTTCGCCCCCAATGGTTCCGCCCCAAACAAGGCCCAGCGTCGCGGTTTCGATGGGGCCATCGGGTCCGCTGTCGAAAACCGGGGCGATCTCGAATAGTCGCACGTCCCTGGCCCCATTTCTCAAGTTGGCTTCCGCGATGTCCCTAAGACTGGGCATGAGCGAGCCGCGCATGACGCTGTAGTCCGCCCCAAGCGGGTTGAGCAAAGTGCGCCCTTCGGCGTCGCTCTTTGTAAACCCGGCATCCACGCTCGGGCCGACAAAGCCGTGGGTGACAACCTGATAAAAGCCGAGATGCGTCAGACGGCGAGATATGGCCAGCTTTAGCTGGAACATTTCCGGCATAGACCCGGGCGCACCGCCCTGCAGCGGGAGTGCCGCGCCTATGCTGCCGTATCCCTTTATTCGCAGGATTTCTTCGGCGTAGTCTTCCGCTATGGACAAGTCGTGGCGCCATGTCGGGGGCTGGACTTTCAGCCCGCCCTGCGCGGGCTCGACCTTGCACCCCAGCCGCAGCAAAATGTTCCCCGCCTCGCCAGGCTGTATCGGTTCGCCGGCGATCCGCTCTAAAAGGTTTGGCATCAAAATGGAATCGCGGCCATCTGATTTTCGGCTGACGGTTGCCCTAGTTGTCCAAAAAGCCACAGGCTCGGCCCCTGCCCAAGAAATCAGCCTGCTGGCAAAAATGTCCCTGGCCGCTTCGGCAAAAGCAATATCAGCCCCCCTCCCAAAACGCAGGGATGCGTCCGTCTGCAGGCCGTGGCGGCGAGCGGATGAGCGCACCGCCGCTGGATCAAAGTACGCGCTTTCCAGCAGCACCCTCTTGGTGCCTCCCGTCACCTTTGTTGCATCCCCGCCAATGACACCCGCCAAAGCTATTGGGCCAGATTCATCGGCTATAACCATGTCTTTTGAGTCCAAGTTGAGCAACGCACCATCCAGCGTCACAAGCGTCTCGCCCAGCTTGGCCCACCTGACGCAAATGCCGCCCGACAGCTTGTCGGCGTCAAATGCGTGGGTCGGATGCCCGTACCTGTGCAATATCTCGTTTGAAGCGTCCACCGGAGCCAGCCTTTTCGCGCTGGAGCCAACGGCCGCCAAAAAATCTTCCGCGCTTTTTGGAGTTTGGCCATCCTTCCCACAGTCAATGCTCAACAATGCGGCTGCATACAAAG
This sequence comes from Holophagales bacterium, assembly GCA_031281385.1. The sequence continues at coordinate 3,521 of JAITFL010000104.1, read as the reverse complement.
GGCATGCGTCGGCCTCCAAAACGATTGGTATCGTGGCCAATCCGCCGTTGGTCTTCTTGACCGGCACGGAAGGCACCGCAAGGTTTGGCAGACGCGACCCAAGCTTTGCCGCAATGTCCCTGGCCAGCCCCCTGTGAGAAAGAGCGTCCCCTCTGTTGGCAGGAACATCTACATCGAGGATGGTGGAACCATGCTGCGTGGAAACGCCATCTATCGGGAAACCAATCATGCTCAGACATTCGCACAGCTCTGCAATGCTCATCCCTTTGATTGCTGATATTTCCGTCTGTAGCGCACCGAGTTCTATTAGCATCAGCCCAGCCTCCCCATAGAAGCTAGGAACCTCAAGTCATTTTCAAAAAACAGGCGAAGGTCGGGGGTTTGGCTGACCATCATGGCTATCCTCTCCACGCCCATGCCAAAAGCAAAGCCGCTCCATTCGCTGCTGTTTATGCCAGCGTGCTTTAGCACATTAGGGTGTACTAGCCCCGCGCCCAGAATCTCCACCCAGCCGGAGCCTTTGCAGACCCGGCACCCCTTGCCAAAGCAAAGCGGGCAGCGCACATCCACTTCGCAGCCTGGCTCTACGAATGGGAAATAGCTGGGCCTGAAGCGGGTGCCGGCGGCTGGCCCAAAAAGTTCTTTCATGGCGTAGTCCAGCGTCCCCTTCAAGTGATGCATGCCAATATTGCGCCCCACCAACATTCCTTCGACTTGGTGAAACATTGGGCTGTGCGTTGGGTCTATCTCGTCCTTTCGGTACACCCTGCCAGGCGCCAAAAACCTGATGCCGCCCTTTTGAGCAATCTCCGGGGCCAACCTCTTCAAGACCCTCACCTGGACGGGGCTGGTGTGGGTGCGGAGCAGCACATTTGGGAACTTTCGGAAAAAAAATGTGTCCGCGCTGCCCCTGGCCGGGTGGTCCGCGGGAATGTTGAGCCCATCGAAGTTGTTTGCTTCTGTTTCCGCCTCGGGGCCTTCTTCGACGTGGTACCCCAACGGCCTAAATATTTCTACCAGCCTGTAAATAATGCTATGGATTGGGTGAAACGCGCCACGGGGGGGCATCGGCGGCGGCAGCGTCACGTCCCAGGCCATTGCTTGGGCGGCCCTTTGCCTGCGGTTGGCTTCCAGTTCTTCATGCCGCGCTTTTAGCGCATCTTCCCAACTTTTTTTTGCCGCATTGATTACCGCGCCCAGCTCTTTCTTTTGCTTCTGGGGCGCCTCTTTCAAAATTTCCATCATTTTGGCGGCATGGCTGCCATCGCGCCCCAAGTAGGCACCCTTCAGGCGCATGAGCGAGTCTAAGTCCTTGCAGGACTCCAACAGCCCGGCAAATTCTTCAAAGGCTTGCCCTATTTCAGGCGGCAAGGGGGACAAATCCATAGGTGCCTCGAAAGCCGACACTCGGCCCGCGCAAATGCGACCCAAGTGCGGACACTGTCAGTGACAATGATACCATTTTTTGCCGTTCAGGATTGTCTTGCCATAAATCCAGCAGCGCGAAACGGGAATAACTGCCCAAACTGGGGTGGTCTGTTCCCTAGACAGGGTTTTTGGCCGTCAGGCCTTGGCAGCCTCAACCAGCTTTGCAAACGCCTCAGGCTGGCGAACTGCGATGTCGGCCAGAACTTTTCTGTCCAGCTCCACCTGCGCCTTTTTGAGGCCGCCGATAAACCGGCTGTAGTTGATGCCGTTTATGGCACAAGCAGCATTGATGCGGACTATCCAGAGGCTCCTGAAGTCCCTCTTTCGGATCTTCCTGCCTTTGTATGCGTACTTAAGCGCTTTGTCTATCGCCTCTCTCGCCGAGCGGTAGAGCCTAGATTTTGCCCCGTAGAAGCCTTTGGAAAACTTCAGCATCCGCTTTCGGCGCTGGACGCGCTTGAATCCACGTTTTACACGAGTCATTGTTGTTCCTTTCCTTGTGGCAGCCCATCTGGGCTTTTGTGAGCCATGTCGGGGGCGACGAGTCGCCTAGTCAAAAAATTCAACAGTCAAGCAGTATTTTCACTGTGTTTTATGCGTACGGGAGCATATCAACCACGCGGGCGACGTCGGCCTTATCCACCATGCGGCCCATGTCCAGCTGACGCTTGCGCTTGCTGGCCTTCTTGGTCAAAATGTGGCGCAGGTGCGAGCAGCCGCGCTTGAACGCCCCGGTGCCTGTCTTCTTGAAGCGCTTGGCGGCGCCTTTGTGTGTTTTTAGTTTTGGCATTTGGTACCTCTCTGCTCTGTCTGTATCTGTCAATAGCTAATTGGTCTGCCCTGTGTCAGGCTCGGCCTTGGGCGGCTTGGCCTTTTTTTGGTCGGCTGGGCGGGGGGCTATGACGGCGTGCATGTCGCGCCCCTCGATGCTGGCTGGTTTTTCAACGATGCAGGCGTCAGCCACTCGCCCAAGGACATTTTCGATGATTTTGAAGCCAATGTCGCGGTGGACTACCTCGCGCCCACGGAACATGACAACCACCTTAACTTTGTCCCCCTCGCTGAGGAAACGAAGAATGTGCTTGACTTTGAATTCAAAGTCGTGGTCATCGGTGCGGGGCCTGAATTTGCCCTCTTTGACCACAATGTTTTTTTGTTTGGCCCTGGCGGCGTGTTCCCGCTTGGCCTCCATGAACTTGTACTTGCCGTAGTCCATGATCCGGCAGACCGGAGGATTGGCTGTGGGTGAAACTTCCACCAGATCCAAACCCTTTTCGGCGGCAATTCGGACTGCGTCGAAGGGACTGAGAATCCCGAGTTGCTTGCCATCTTCATCAATGACGCGCACCTCTGGCGCTCTGATGCCGTCGTTGATACGAGTTTCTGCTGACCTGATAGATGCCCTCCATAGCCAAGAATTAAAATGCTACCAGCAATTTGCCCAAAATGAAATAGTTTTTTTATCAGCGGCGCTGTTTTACTTCCGCCGCCAGCGACTCGAAAAAGCCCATCGCAGGTTCTACCCCCCTGTCGCCCCCCTTTCGGAGCCTGACGGACACCGTTCTGTCCACAACTTCCCTGTCGCCAACAACTAGCATGTACGGTATTTTCTGCATCTGGGCATCGCGGATTTTGGCGTTCACTTTTTCGTTCCTCGCGTCCACCTCGCACCGCAGGCCCAGCCCACGGGCGCTATCTCTCAATTCGTTTGCATAGTCGCGGGCCCTGTCGGTAATCGGCAGAACTATCGCCTGGACGGGGGCGAGCCATACGGGGAATGCGCCGGCACAATGTTCGATCAAGATGCCCATAAAGCGCTCTAGGCTTCCCAAAATAGCCCTGTGGAGCATCACAGGAGTGCCTTCGGTGTTGTCGGACTTCACGTATCTCAAGCCAAATCTCTCGGGCATGGAATAGTCAACCTGCAGCGTCCCAAGCTGCCAAGGGCGGCGCAGCGCGTCCAGCACCTGAAATTCGATTTTTGGCCCATAGAATGCGCCCTCGCCGGGATTGATATGAAATTCAAAGCCAGCCTCTGTCAGGGCATCAGCTAGGGCCTTTTCCGAAAGATCCCAAATTTCGTCGCTGCCGAT
>JAITFL010000098.1 GCA_031281385.1 Holophagales bacterium | reverse complement strand
CTTATTAAATGCTAACTGGGGATTCGCTCAGCACGGACTCGCATGCGAGCCCGCACTTCGCTACTCCCCAGACCCCTGGTACTCGCCTCGCTCACTGCCCTATGTAGGGACTAATACATGGACATGGCTTCGATGGGCGGGCAGATAGTTTTGCAAGTGCCTCAATTGTAAATTTGCCTATTGGGGCCACACTGCTCAAAAAAGTCAGAGTTTTGCGGCAAGAGTGATAAAGTATTTAGATAGAGCCGCAATCACAACAGATTGCTTGGAGGGGCATGTCGCCGATCCGCGAGCAAATACGCCTGAAAAACCGCAAGGAGATTGACAAGCTGAAAGAGGCGGGGCGGCTGACCGCCAACGCTTTGAGGACTGCCGCAAGGGCGGCGAAGCCTGGGGTGTCTTTGCTTGATTTGGACAAACTGGCTGAAGGCTATATCCGCAAACATGGCGCGGTGCCCAGCTTCAAGGGCTACCGTGGCTTTCAAGGCACTCTCTGCCTGTCTGTAAATGACCGCGTCGTCCATGGAACTCCCAACAATTATGTGTTGAAAGATGGGGACATCTTGGCCATTGACTGCGGGGCCAAGCTGGACGGCTTTCATGGCGACACCTGCCTGACTGTGGGCGTTGGGGACATCGGCGAAAAAAAACGCGACCTGATCGCCACAACCCAGCTTGCGATGTTCATTGGGATCAGCCACTGCAAAATTGGCCTGCGATTGGGCGACATGGCCACGGCAGTGCAGTCGTTTGCCGAAGAACGAGGCTACAGCATAGTGCGGGACTACATAGGACACGGCATTGGCCGCGACCTGCACGAAGACCCGCAGGTGCTATTCGCGGAACAGCGCCCCGGCACTGGCTTCAGGATGGAAGCGGGCATGACCATAACGATAGAGCCAATCCTAAACATCGGATCGTACAGGTGCCTAGTCGAACCCGATGGTTGGACCGTCCGCACCGCAGACGGGCAATTGAGCGCACAGTTTGAACACATGGTGGCCGTCACCAAGAATGGGCCCGAAATTCTGTCCTACCCAGACCCCGAATTTGAGCTGGACGATGGGCTGTAATCCCAACTGTTCTAGCAATTCAATCTGTTGTAGTCCATAAGCAGTGGCTGATCCAATCCTTGCAATCATCCTGCGTATATATCAATCACGCTTGTATTGCTCGCTTAACGGCGGGCAAAGCCCGCCTACGAGCAATACGCAGCAAGGATTTGCTTGCAAATCCTTGCATAGCAGTTCAACCTACAAGGATTGAACTGCCATAATATTTTCCGGCCACTTTCTTTATTCCGCCAAATAGGACATAATACATTGTGCTAATCCAGATGGATCAACCAAGGGGGCAAACATGCCATTCAAAAATCTCAAAGAGCTAGACGTCCAAGGCCACCGCGTTTTCCTCAGGGCCGACCTCAACGTGCCCATCAAGGAAGGGGTAATCAAAGACGCAACGAGGATCAAGGAGACTATGGCCACATTGAAGCACTTGCTGGATAACGGAGCCTGCGTGGTCATGTGCTCGCACCTTGGCCGCCCAGAGGGCACCGGCTTCGAGGCCGCCTATAGCATGGCCCCCGTGGCAGAGTGGCTTGAGGACAAAGAAGGCATTGACTGCCGCCTAGCGTCGGCCGTCATAGGCGACGAAGTGCAGCGAGAGGCCGCCGCACTAAAGCCAGGCCAAGTGCTGCTGCTGGAAAACCTGCGGTTCGACAAAGGCGAAACCAAAAACAAGCCCGAATTTTGCTCTGCGCTGGCCCGTCTGGCGGACACATACGTCAATGACGCATTCGGAAGCGCGCACCGGGCACATGCATCGGTGGCCGGCGTCGTCCCCCTCTTTCCCAAAGATCGCGTGGCTGCTGGCTTCCTGATGGAAAAAGAGCTAAAGGCACTTGGAAAGGTGACGAACAACCCAGCAAAGCCGTTAGTGGCGGTGATGGGCGGCGCAAAGGTTTCTGACAAGATAGACCTGATCAAAAACTTTATCGGCAGCGCAGACGCCATTTTGATTGGCGGGGCCATGAGCTACACGCTGCTAAAAGCCACAGGGGTACCCATCGGCAAGAGCCTCTGCGAAGAGGACAAGCTGGATCTGTCCAAAGAAATATTGGCGGAGGCAAAGGCAAAGGGCACCAAGCTGCTTCTGCCGCTGGATCACATGGTGGCACCAGAATTCAAAGAAGATTCGCCCGCAACCATAACCAACGGGGTTGACATACCAGACGGCATGATGGGCCTAGACATCGGGCCAGAGACCATAGCCCTCTACGTTGCAGAGATCAAAAACGCCAAGACGCTCATCTGGAATGGCCCAATGGGTGTTTTCGAGATGGACAAGTTTGCGGTCGGCACCCTCACCATTGCCGAAGAGATGGCCAAGGCCGCAGACGGCGGGGCCTTCGTGCTGGTGGGTGGCGGCGACAGCGTAGCCGCGGTGAACAAGGCAAAGGTCGCTCCAAGGATAAGCCACATAAGCACAGGGGGCGGGGCCAGCCTAGAATTTTTGTCGGGCATCAAGCTACCGGGCGTGAAGGCGCTGGAGATTTAGCCATGGGAGACCAAGCCCAAAAAACCAAGGCGGTGGTGGCAAATTGGAAGATGAACCACCTTCGCGCAGACGCAAAGGCGTTTTGCGAAAAATTTGCGGCGGGATACAAGCAGGGCGGCAAAACGATGGTAGGGATAGCCCCCCCTTTCCCCTACCTAGACTTTGTGGGCGGCCTCATCAAGAACACAGGTGCATTGCTCTTCGCCCAAAATGGACACGACAAGCCAAAGGGCGCCTACACTGGCGAAATCAGCATGCTCCAGCTAAAGGACGTTGGATGCTTTGGCGTAATCCTCGGCCACTCCGAGCGCAGGCAGCACTTTGGCGAAACCGAAGCCACCTTGGTGCCAAAGATCATCGCGGCGAGGGAAAATGGCCTATTGCCCATGCTCTGCATTGGGGAGAGCCTGGCCCAAAGGGAATCCAACGGCACACTGGAAGTCATCAGCCGCCAGTTGGCCATACTGCCCCAAGTGGGCGAAGGCCCCATCTGGATAGCCTATGAACCCATCTGGGCCATTGGCACAGGCAGAGTGGCCACGCCGGCGCAGGTAGAGGAAGTCCACGTCTTTATCCGCAAAGAGATGACCCGACTATTGGGCGAGAATAGCGGTGAGATACCCATCCTCTACGGCGGCAGCGTCACGCCAGAAAATTTCCCGGAGCTGCTGCTAACGCCGGAAGTTTCGGGCGGCCTAGTGGGCGGCGCCAGCCTAGACCCAAGCAAGTTCCTCGATCTGGTTTCGCAGGCGCAAAAATAAGCGAAGGGCCAAAAGCTATGCCGTTCTATCCGGCGCGATGCTTGGCGTTACCTATCCGTCAATATTTCTTTCCCATTTATCTCTAGGAAATTAACCCCAATTATTTCAGGACGGGTTTTAAAAGATTCTAGATATTTGAAAAAGTCCCTGTCAACGACTTGCCCTGCCCTTTTTGACGCGTGGCGGAATACCAGACCATTTTTTGATGGCAGCAAAAAGCCCATGTGCACGATGTCGTTGTCCGTGCCAAGGCTGGCACTGGGTCTTGGATATTTGACGACTATGTTTGCCACCATAGGTGCTTCGACTGCCCTTATAACTATCTCCCTATGTGCCAGCAGGGCATCTAACGGAACATAAGGCAGGCGGCTCTCTGCCACGGGGATAGACACCTTGACGCCGTGCATTTTTTCAAACCACTTTTGCCTGTCTATCTTTGTCGTGATGACCTTCGCCGGGCCCAGCAGCGAACAAATGGAAACCTTGTCTGTCGCATCAAAAAAGAGGCGACTGTTGTTGGGTA
>JAITFL010000037.1 GCA_031281385.1 Holophagales bacterium | reverse complement strand
CCATGGCGTTTATCCCTGCGGGCACGCCGATGGAAAGCACGTCGGCAACCATTGTTTTGTTGGGCATAAAGTCTTTTGGGGCTATGGAAAGGGCCGTCTCTTTGGACAAGAAATAGCGGGTTCCGTAGGCAAATGACAAAACCCACCCGGCCACCGTAGCCCACCCCGCGCCGGCCGTGCCCATGTTGCACCACAATATCAAAATGGGGTCTAGGACGATGTTCAGCACGATGCCTATCAGCTGGAGCGTCATGGCCTTCTGTGTGGCTCCCTCGCTACGCATCTGCCCGCTCATAGATCCCGCCGCCGCCGCCAAGGGCATGAACGCCGCCAACACGGAAAAATATTCGTCCGTGTGCGAAAAAGTGTCTTTGCTGGCGCCGACCATCCACATGAGCGGCTCTTTGAATGCAAAAAAAGCGGCGGTCATCAGCAGGCCGATCCCTATGGCGGCATAGAAAGACACGGAGGATGTGCGCTTTGCCTCGTCGTGGTCTTTTTCTCCCAGCTTGCGGGAGATGTAGCTGGATGCGCCCACCGCGAATATGTTGCCAATGGCCTGCGCCAGCATGAACAGGGGAAAGGCCAGGGAGACCGCCGCGACCATGTTGGTGTCGCCAGTCTGGCCGATGAAGAACATGTCGGTCATGTTGTACAGTGCCTGCGCCAGCAGGGCCGCCAGCATCGGCAGCGCCAGTTTTATGATGGCCGTGCTCACGCGGCCAGTCTCCATCAGTTCTATTCCGGTGTGTTTTGTTTCCATAGGTTCCTTAATGGCCAGTTGCACCCTGCAGACGGCAAGCTGCCGCTATGGCCATGTGTTTCTATCACTTTTTTGCATCCCCCCTGAAAGCGCGGACGCGCAAAAGGCGCGGCTCGTGCAGTCAGTGGAGAAACGGCTATCTATTTGGCCCTTCCCAAGTGCTGCAGGAAGAATGCCTCGTACTTTTTGTGCTGGCCCCTCGTCTTTATCGCGCCGCCGAGGCCATGCGCTCCCTCTGGGTCTAGAAGGAGGTCAACGATGGACTCTTTGCCGCTCTCCAGCAGGGCGCGGTACACGTTAACCGTGTCTTGGTACAGCACGTTGTCGTCCGCCATGCCATGCACCAGTAGCAGCGGCTTTCTTAGGTTCTTGGCCAAGGGTATCAGGCTGTGCTTTCTGAGTACCGGTTTGGAGCGGTCAACCTTGCCGATGGTGCGGCCGGAGTACCAGCTGTTGTAGTTCTCCCACTCCGTTGGGCCCGCCCCGGCTATGCCCGCCGCAAACAGGTCGGGCTTGGTGTACATTGTGTACTGTGTCTGGAAGCCGCCAAAGCTCCAGCCGGTGAGGCCCACGCGCTTGGTGTCCACGCCGTAGCCCGGCATCTTTTTCATAAGGTCTTCCAAGTCCTCTGTCTGGGGCAGGCCCGGCTGCTCCCAGTTGGCGTCGGCGAACCTGCGGCCATAGTTGCTCTGGCCCCTTGGGTCAATGGTCATGGTTACATAGCCGTGCTTTGCGGCCATGTACATTCCGAACAGGTAACCGGTGCCTTGGAAGCTGTCAATCTCCACGCTGTGCCTGTCGCCCAACGGGCCGCCATAGATATAGACAACGGCGGGTCGCCTGTCGGAGGACTTCCAGCCCCTGGGCTTGAAGACGTAGCCCTCGATGGTGTCGCCGTGGCGGTTTCTGTAGCTGAACCGTTCGGGCTGCATCACGTGCACTCTGTTCCACTCGGGGTCGTAGCTCTCGGTCAGTGCCTTGGAGCCTTTGCTGGCGATGTCTATCACGTATAGTTCGTTCCTCTTCAGCCAGTTGCCGGCGCTCATCGCCGCCTTGGAGCCATTTTCGGACACAACGGGGTTCCTGTGGAAGTCGCCCTTGTTCCCCACCAGCTCCATGTCGCCAGTGGCCATGCTGACCTTGAAGAGGTGCATCGCCGCTGGGTCGTTTTTGTTGGACATCAAAAACATGAATTTGCTGTCGGGGCTGAAGCCCATGATGGTGTGCGCCTCGAAGTTGCCCTTGACGATGGGCTTCAGCGATTTTGTTTCCACATCAAAGGCCATCGGCTGGCGGAACTTGGTGACGTCGTCCAGCACCACCACCAGCGTCTTGCCGTCGGGTGTGAACCTGGGGGCCAGGGATGACACCACCTCGTGGCCGACGTCGCCCTTGCGCTCGATGATCACTTCTGGCTTGTCCGTTTCGCTCGTGTTGCCCATATAGACTTTTAGCAATTCTTTTTCCCTTTCCCAAGTGGCGAATGTGTACCTTGCCCCATCCTTCGAGAAGTTCACGGCGGTGCTTTCAAACCAAACGTCGCCGCCTTCAAACGTGATAACCGGCCCCTGCTGGCGTGAGGGGTTTTCGTCCACCTTGCGTATGAACAGGCCCGTTGGCTGCGTCCTAAGCCGGTCGTCCGAGACCTCGCGCTGCACGGTCCTGGCTTCGGAAAAGCGTTTGGTGAAATCCATGATCTGCACCTGCCGGCCACCAGTGGCCCCGCCGCCGCCCTGCTGCATCATCCGGCCACCCCTGCCGCCGCCAGTCGCGCCCGTGGCAGATTCTTCTTGCTGTACTGCGTTGATGGCCATCCACTTGCCGTCCTCAGAGAGCATGGTGTACTGGATGCTGTACTTCTTTTCCGCGTCGTCGGCGAACACCAGTGCGCGGTTGAGCTGGACTTGCCGCCCATTGTTGAAGCTGGCCTTGTAGATGCCGATCCCGTCTTGGTACATGTAGCCGTCGTCCTCCGGCGTGTATCCGACTAGGCGCCATGCCCTGTCGGTGTTGGTCAGGCGCTCGATTTTTCCAGAGCCGACATCGTAGCGGTAGAAATCGCTGCGGTAAGTAAAGATCAGCTCATCGGACTTGTGCGCCCATTCAATGTTTGACACGCCTGGGTACAGGTCGCCGGGCTTTATGCTGTCTTTTTCCTGTTTCTTTTTTAGCTCGTCGCGCCACTCCCACATCTCTTTTTCTTTTTCTTGGCCCTGGGCCTGCCTGCCGGGCCCGTCGCCGCCCCGCCTTGAGGTGGCTCCGGCCGCGCCTTGCTCATTTTGCCCTTGGGCCTGTCCTTGCTGGTCTTGCTGATCCTGCTGCCCTTCTTGCTCTTTGGCTTTTTTCTCTGCCTCGGCCTTGGCCTTTTTCTCTGCGTCCTCTTTCTTTAGTTGCTCTATCGCCGCCTTGTCCCACTTGTCTAGGTCAATGTTGGAACCCAGCAGGTACGCGGCTTGGGCATCTACCTTGGCTTGGGCATCTTCGATCTGCTTTTCCCTTTCTGCGGCCTTTTTTACAAAGCGCTCAGTTATTTCGGGGGGGTCATAGACCTTCATGGTGTCCATGCTGGTGGCCCTCTTGGTCTGCCCAGTCTGCGTGTCGTGGATGTATAGGTCGGCCCCGTTTTCGCCGAATGGGTTCCAAAGGTATGCCAAGTACCTGCCTTGGTGGCTGAACGCCGCGCCCCTGGCCTGCTGGCCCGAGTACGACCTGCCCCTGTAGAGTTTTTCCAGCGTCAGGTCTTCAGCCCTCATCGGCTGAATTTGCGCCGCTCTAGGCTTTGTCGCCTGCGGAGCCTGTTGGGGAGCCGAGAAACCTACCAAACAGGCTGCCAGCCCAAAAACCAACCAATGAGATGCCATAACCGCTCCTTGTAAAAAAATGTCAAAGTACAGTATTTTACAAATGGCACCGACTGGCAACATATATTTTACGAAAGACACCTCCGGGCATCCGCCCCCATTGAAACCATGCCCATGTAGGGCTGATATAGTCAACGCCCTTGACCATCGTTACAGATTGGCGTGCTTCGCCTGCGCCTTCCATTCCGCTCCCCGTCTTGTGGAGGTGCGGTTAACCCATCGCGGCGAGCGGGTTTGCGCTTCAACGACAGCCCCAGCGTTCCACTAGGCGGCTCGCTTCATATCTCTCGGTATCCTGCGCTTGCGCTCCGGATACGCGAGACATCTACGTGGGCGGCCTCAATAATGATGGACAAAATGGTGCCATGAAGATTCTTCCCTTGCCCGTTGCCATTCTCTCGGTATCCTGCGCTTGCGCTTGGATATGCGAGACATCTACTGTCAACATTCACTGCACACTGGCCAGCGATGGCGTTACGGTCGTTTCCGCCTTGTTCGCCATCATTTTGACGCATTCGCGCCTCACAAGGCTTGTGCGGCACCCTAACCCCTACTCCCTAACCGCTAATTCCTAACCCCTGCCCCTACATGTTAATCTATCCTTACAGCGTTGGAGTCAACATGCGAAATAGAACCATATCTGCGGCGGCCTTGATTTTTGCAGCCTGCCTCATGGCCGCATGCCACAAGGGGGCCGACAAAGCGCTGCAGGAAAAGCTCGAAGCCAGGCTCACGAACATAGAAGCAAAGATACAGGCGCTCACTTGGCGCTTGCAGGGTACAGATGGAACGGAGGGAGCCGCGCAGGGGGCGGATGAGGCAGATGAAGTGCAGAGCCCACCTGCAGCGCCGAATCCACAGGCGCCACAGGGAGCGAATGTAGCGGATGCAGCAGCAGCCAAGATTGAGCAGCGCCTCGCGGCCATCGAAAGCATGCTGAACCCCAGCGCGGGTCCATACAGCAACCCAGCATCTATTGCAGATCGCCTAGACGCGCTTGAAAAGAAGTAGGATCAGTTAGGGGCTAGGGGCCCCTACCCCCTACCCATGCAATTCCGTTGCAAAAGCGCGGAACAGGCTTCTGGCGGCGCGTCCAGCGTCGCCTTCGATCAGCACTAGGTTTTCTGGGTGCCATTGGACGCCAAAGACCCACCTTGACACGTCAGTGGCCTCTACGGCTTCGATCAGCGGCTGGCCGTCCAGCGCGGTCTCCATGTGCCAGCCGACTGCTTTTAGCTTTGGGGCCACGGCGCGCACGGCCTGATGGTGGCGGCTGTTGACCTCAAAGGCATTTTTGGGCAAAAGGCCCGCAAGGCGGCTATTTTCGTCAATCTCCACAAAATGCCGCAGGTCGGGGTTCAGGCTGTCCCCGCGCCTGTGCGCGTCCAAAGGGCAGCCGCAGGCAGAGGGTATGTCTTGGACTATGCTGCCCCCAAGGGCCACGTTCAGCACTTGGTGCCCCCTGCATATCCCAAAGATGGGCAGCCCCTTATCCCACGCCTTTTGGGCGATGGGGATTTCCAGCGCGTCCCTCTCCTCGTCCACCGAGGCCGTGGGGTGCAGAGGCTCGCTTAGATCCCAGTGCCTTGGGTGTATGTCGTCGCCCCCTGCCAGAAGCACACCTAAAACATCGTCCCATGATTGCAGCGAGTCGCCAGGCGCCAGCACCTCGATGGACCCCTCCCAGCCCCCGAGGCGGACGGCCGGAACGTACGCCCTATAGACGCTCTCCTTGTCCCTGCAAGTTATCAATAGATGCACTTGCACCCCCCAACCATCGCAAATGATACCAGTTTCGAGTTACAACTTACAAGAGGCGGCTGCGCCCGCGCCATGTTTATGCCGAATGATGACGCGGCGAGGTCATTCGCCCGGCAGATTCATTGAGCAGAATGGGTGCCCGGCTAGGGTATTTGTTCGGTGCTTATCTTACGTGCTCGGGGTGATAGTCCGGTGACTTGGTTCGTTTTGCGCCGGGTCATGGAGTTCGCCCGGATGCTGAACTATTCGCCCGGCAGTTGCATCGGGCGGAATGGCACCCGGTTGGGGTATTTGCCCGGTGCTTATCTTACGTGCTCGGGTTCGTGGCCCGGTGACTTGGTTCATTCAGTGCCGGTTCATGGAGCCCGCCCGGATGCTAAACTATTCGCCCGGCAGTGGCATCGGGCGGAATGGCACCCGGTTGGGGTATTTGCCCGGTGCTTATCTTACGTGCTCGAGTTCGCGGCCCGGCAATTTGGTTAATTTCGCACCGGTTCATGGAGCCCGCCCGGATGCTAAACTGGGGAACTCGCTTGTTGCGTCGCTCGCTGGCTCGCGCCGCCCAGCTCGCTCCCCAGACCCCGGGTACTCGCTTCGCTAACTGCCCTATTGGCGGGCTGATACATGGGCATGACTTCGATGGGCTGGTGGATGCTCGGGTGGCTTCGATGTAGGGGCGGATGGTTGAAACAGGGCTTCGAGGTGGGTTTGCCAAGTTGGTAAATGGCTTCGTTCAGCGCTTGGTTTTTTCGGCGCTGGTTTCGGGGTAGGCGATACAGGCGGGAACAGTAACCATTCAGCGCTAAACGCTCAATCCGCATTAAACATTCAGCGCGGCGCAGCCGCCTCCGTTCCCAACATTGTCAATTGTCCATTGGAATGGCGCAGCCGGGTCCTTGCTTGCCTTAGCCCCTGACCCCTATCTTTTGGCGAATCTAGCCCAATCAGAACGAGTGTGGATGGACGTGGCGCATAAAGTTGCCGCACCGCGCCGTTCTGTGGCCGATATTTGTTATTGGCGATGGGGCATTTTTGCTCCGCCGTTCATTCGCATTATGAAACACACCGCATCGCTCCCACTCGACTTTGACCGGCTTTGGGCGCCTCTGCCGGGGCCGCAGGAGATGGCCTATAATTCGCTGGCCGACGAGCTGTTCTATGGCGGCGCGGCGGGGGGCGGCAAGACGGATCTGCTGCTGGGCCTGGCGCTGCGCGAGCACAGGCGGGGAATAATCTTTAGGCGCGTCTATCCATCTCTTAGCGCCATCGTGGAGCGCTCGAAAGAAATATATGGCGGTGCGGGGTCCGCAAGCCAAGAAGACCCAGACGCAGAAGGGCAGGGCGGGTATCTGAAAAGCATTGGGGCGTACAATGAAACCAAGCGCTGTTGGAAGTTTGTAGATGGCCGCATCGTCCAGTTTGGCGCGATGCAGTTTGAAAAGAACAAGTCCGCCTATCAGGGCCGCCCGCACGACTTCTATGGCTTTGACGAGATAACAGAGTTCACGGAGAGCATGTACCGCTTTGCCATTGGCTGGAACCGCAGCGCGAAAAAGGGCCAGCGGTGCCGCGTTGTGTGCGCCGGGAATCCGCCAACTGGCATAGAGGGCGACTGGGTTCTGTCATACTGGGCCCCTTGGCTGGACCCGGCGCACCCAAAGCCCGCGCTGCCCGGCGAACTGCGCTGGTTCACCACCATCGGCGGCAAAGACGTGGAGCTTGGCGATGGCGAGCCAATAGAGGTTGACGGCGAAATGATAACGCCGCGCTCCAGAACCTTTGTTCCGGCGCGTGTGCAGGACAATCCATTCTTGATGGAGTCTGGCTATTTGGCCCGCTTGCAGGCGATGCCCGAACCCCTGCGCTCCAAGCTGCTGTACGGCGATTTTTCCAGTGGCCGCGAAGACGCGCCATACCAAGTGATCCCAACCGAGTGGGTTCGCGCCGCGCAGGAGCGATGGAAAAACGCGCCGCGCCCAGACCTTCCGATGGCGGCTATGGGGGTGGACGTCGCCAGGGGCGGCGGCGACATGACAGTGCTTGCTATGCGGCATGGCAACTGGGTTGACGAGTTGAGATGCTTTCCGGGAGCGAGCACGCCGGACGGACAGGCCGTCGCCGCTATGGTGCTTGCCAATATGCGCGGCGGGGCGACGATAAATGTTGACGTCGTGGGCGTCGGCGCCAGCGTCTATGACCAACTGAAGCGCGTCGCCAAAAGCGTGGTTCCGATAAATGGCGCTTCGGCCAGCGCGGCCACGGACAAGAGCGGCCAGATCAGGTTCATAAATTTGCGCGCCGAGCTGTGGTGGAAGCTGCGCGAAGCCCTAGACCCCGCGAATGGCGCGGATATATGCCTACCCCCAGACAGGGCCCTCTTGGCCGACCTCTGCGCCCCCGCTTGGCAATTGACTTTCAGGGGAGTGCAAATAGAATCCAAGGAAGACATAAAGGCCAGGCTGGGCAGAAGCCCAGACCGCGGCGACGCGGTGGCCTACGCCTTTGCAAAACCCAGACGCCCCGGGATGGGGTTGTCTGAGTGGCTGGAAGGCGAAAATATGGGCAGGGGGCAGGGCCGCACAAGCCTAGCCCCCGAAACCTGACCTCTGGCCTTATTCCGGTATCGGGAACTTGTCTGTTAGCTTGGCGACTTCGTCGTAGATGCGCGTCAAGACCACATCGTTTGTCCTGTTGCGCAGGGCTTCGTCTATCCACTCGCCGACCTTTTCCATTTCTGGCTCTTTCAGGCCGCGGGTGGTAACTGCGGGGCTGCCAAGGCGTATGCCGCTGGGCTTCAGTGGCGGGTTGGGATCGAAGGGGATGCCATTCTTGTTGACCGTTATGCCAGCCTTGTCCAGCGCTTTTTCCGCCTCGCTGCCCAAGATGCCGTTTGAAAAAACGTCAACTAGCATCAGGTGGTTGTCCGTGCCGCCACTGACTACGCGCCAGCCCTTTTCGGCCAGTTTGCCAGCCAGAGCTGCGGCGTTTTTTATCACCTGGCCTTGGTATTCTTTGAACTCTGGCTTGAGCGCCTCCCCAAACGCCACCGCCTTGGCGGCTATGACGTGCATCAGCGGGCCGCCCTGCACGCCCGGGAAAACTGCGCGGTCCAACTCTTTGGCATACTTCCCTTTGCACAGCACCAGACCGCCGCGCGGGCCGCGCAGCGTCTTGTGGGTGGTGGTCGTCACGAAGTCTGCGAAGGGCACTGGGCTGGGGTGGTGCCCTGTGGCAACCAGGCCAGCTATGTGAGCCATGTCAACCATCATCAGTGCGCCCACTTCATCGCATATTTTGCGGAACGCCTCAAAGTCGAAGAGCCTCGGGTAAGCGCTGGCACCCACGACTATCATCTTCGGATTTGCCGCAACCGCTTTGTCGCGCACTTCGCCCATGTCAAGGCGCTCGGTGTCTTTTCGCACCTGGTAGCCCTTGAAGCTGTACAGCAGGCCGCTGGAGTTGAGGGGGTGGCCGTGAGTAAGGTGGCCGCCGTGCGCCAGGTCAAGGCCCATCACTGTGTCGCCTGGCTTTAGCATCGCCAAGTAAACGCTCATGTTAGCTTGGGCCCCGCTGTGCGGCTGCACATTGGCGTGCTCGGCACCAAATAGCTCCTTTGCGCGGGTTCTGGCAATGTCCTCCAGGGTGTCAACGTGCATGCAACCGCCATAGTAGCGCCTGCCAGGGTAGCCCTCTGCGTACTTGTTGGTGAAGTGGCTGCCCATCGCCTGCATCACGGCAACGGAAGCATAATTTTCCGATGCGATTAGCTCTAGGTGGTGGCGCTGCCGCTTTATCTCTAAGTCGAGCGTCTGCGCTACTTCGTTGTCAGCCGCAAATAAGTTTTCGTACATGCCCGCCCCCTTATTGATATATTGTAATTGTACTGGAATTTCGGAGTGCGTCGTTCCAGTTTTTTTGTCTCGGAGCCTCGATGCCATTTCTCCCCCCCAGCGACCTACCGGAACTTGAACACTTCGAGCACCCACTGGCCAGCCGCTACGCCAGCAAGGCGATGGTCCGCCTGCTGTCGCCGCTGTATAGAATGAGGGTCTGGCGCAGGCTGTGGGTGGCCCTCGCCGAGTGCCAGATGCAGCTGGGGCTTCCCATCAGCGAATCCCAGGTTTCAGAGATGAGGGCCGCGCAGGACGACGTTGACCTAGACGCCATTGCCAGGCACGAATCCGCGCTGCGCCACGACGTCATGGCGGCTATCCACGCGTATGGCGAACAGGCTCCCGGCGCCAGGCCGATAATCCACCTCGGCGCCACAAGCTGCTTCGTCACCGACAACGGCGACCTGCTGATAGCGCTGGACGCCCTGCGGCTGCTGCGCCAGAGGTTGCAGGACGCAATAAGCGCACTGGCCGTTTTTGCCGAAAAATGGAAAGGCCAGCCGACGCTCGGATTCACGCACTTCCAGCCGGCCCAGCCCACCACAGTCGGCAAGCGGGCAACGCTTTGGATTCAGGATTTGCTGCTGGACTTGGCCGACCTGCGCCACCTCATAGAGACCACCCCAATTCGGGGCGTGAAGGGCACCACGGGCACCCAGGCCAGCTTCCTCGAGCTCTTCGATGGCGACGGCTCCAAGGTTGACGCACTGGAAAAGTTGTTCTGCGAAAAAGTGGGGTACCAGGCCATCCCCGTGTCGGGCCAGACAGCGACGCGGAAACTGGAAGATCGCATCGGACAGGCACTGTGCGGGATTGCAGCCAGCTCCGGCAAGTTCGCTTCCGACCTAAGGCTTTTGCAACACCTAAAAGAAGTAGAAGAGCCATTCGAAAAAATGCAAGTGGGTTCCAGCGCCATGCCCTACAAGAGGAACCCCATGCGCTCCGAGAGGATCAACAGCCTTGCCCGCTTCGTGCTGGGCCTCGTGCCCTCCACCTACCAGACGACGGCCAACCAGTGGATGGAGCGCACATTGGACGACTCCGCCCACCGCAGGCTGACGATCAGCCAAGGGTTCCTCGCGGTGGACGCAATACTCGTCCTATACAAAAACGTTGCCAGCGGCCTGGTGGTGAACCCCAAGATGATAGAGGCCAGGCTGGCGCAGGAGCTGCCTTTCATGGCCGCCGAGGCCCTGCTGATGGAGGCCGTCAAGCGCGGCGGCGACCGCCAAGACTTGCACGAAAAGTTCAGGCTGGCCGCCATAGAAGCCGGAAAGGCCATCAAAGAAGAGGGCAGGCCGAACCCGCTGATGTCCATATTGGCCAAAGACCCAGCCTGGCGCATGAACGAGGCCGAACTGTACTCCATCCTCGACTCCCGCCGATTCACCGGCAGGGCGGAGCAGCAGGTGGAGTCATTCCTAGCCGGCCCAGTGGCCGAGGCACTGAAAGGTCACCAAGCCGGCGAAGCCGCGGAAGTAAGGGTATAGTCAACGCCCTTGACCATCGTTACAGATTGGCATGCTTCGCCTGCGCCTTCCATTCCGCTCCCCGCCTTTTGGAAGAGTGCGGTAAACCCATTGTGGGACACAGGTCTGTGCTTTCAGGCCACTCCCGGCGCCCCTAGTTGGCGGCTCGCTATATTCTCGGCGCAGTCTAGCGCATTCGCGCTTTCATAGGGCAAGCTGATTAGCTAGTTGAACACCTATTCACGGATTCATCTTGTTCTGGTTTTGAAGGGCGGGGACTATATAAATAGCAGGGTTCAGGAGCGCCCGCTACTTTTTCTCCAGCGACTCCAAAAACGACTCGTAGGCTTCTTTGGCTTTGAAATAGTGGGCCTCGGAAGCTTTGTATTCGTGCTTCAGCACCGCCCTTTTGGCCTCGACGCCGCCGCACTGGAGGGCTTCGTAATAGTTGGCCGCCTTGGCCTCGGCTTCTTCGGCTTCTTTTGCGTACTGCTCTGCGTCGCTGACAATCTCTATCACTTTTTTGGCCAAGAGGCTGGACTTTTCCTTGGCAAGCTCCGCTTCTTTGGCGTACTGGCAAGCCTTGGCCTCTGCATCGGCAGTCATCTTGGCGTAGTGTGCGGCCTCGGCCTTCACGGCTTCAGCCACCATGGCGTAGTGTGCGGCTTTCTCCTTTGCCTCTGCCACGGCCCTGTTGACTTCTACCAAGCTAAGTTCGCTCCCCATTTTTTCCCTTTCGCCTTTGGCCGCAGCACGGCGCAGATTGAAAGACAATATATCAGGTTGTGGCTGCGTGGCGCAAGATGCTCAATTGAGATACTTGCAAAATTATTCTCGCGCCCATCGAAGCCACCCACCATGCATCTGCCCCTACATAGGGCAGTGGGCGAGGCGAGTACCGGGGGTCTGGGGGGTAGCGAAGGACTGTCCGCAACCACGCGCCTACTATCAACCCCAGATGCGGGGCAGTCCTGAGCGGACCCCCAGTTAGCATCCGGGCGGGCTCCATGAACCGGTGATGAATGAACCAAGTCACTGGGCCATCACTCCGAGCACGTAAGATAAGCACTTAGCAAATACCCCAACCGGGCGCCATTCCGCCCGATGCCACATGCCGGGCGAATGAACTCGCTGCGTCGCCAATTGGCATAAATATGGCGCGGTGCTAAGCAGCGCATCAGTTTTCCATTTTCAAAAAAGGAGAGGCAGCCAAGCGTTGCTAGGCTGCCTCTCTCTGACCTTCGCAGTGCTGAATTTTACAGCAGCACTATCTTATACGTATATGTGTAGGTGCCATTGGCGCTTATTTCGGTTTCAATTGGGGGCATTTCCCGGTTGAAGCCGCCGTGGCAGCCGATAGGCTCCTGCATCATGTCTATGTTCAGCACGGTGCCAACACGCTTGGCTACTTGGTAGATGTGGCGGGCTGGTTTGCCATCCACTTCAAAGTCGGCGTCGTCATAGTGGGATGCGCAGGCCTCGACGGTGTCTTTGGCGACGACCATCATGCCGGCCCCCGTGCCGTCGGTGACTTTCATCCACCGCACGCCGGTGCGGTTGCCAAAAAACTGCGGGCGTATGTACGGCTCGAACATTTTGCTTGCCGTGGTCTTGTAGATGCCCACGGGGCTGCCGGTGGCGCGGTCAACGTAGTTTTCGCCGGGGCCGTTGCCATAGTACTCGACGTTTTCAAACCCGGGGGCCAGCTCCAGCTTCATGCCAACGCGCAGCAGGTAGAACTCCAGGTTAGAGGCCAGCTTGTTCTCCACCACCATCTCGCCGTTGCTGTAAATGGTGTAGGTAGTGGTGTTGGTGGGGCCATTGCTCAACTTGGTGGCGGCGGTTATCGTCACGAATTTTTGGCTTGGGTCAACTTGCACCTGCACTGGGTCCAATTTCGCATTTTTGTTTGCGTCTTTGAAAGTGGGGTTGAAGCGGCCGGGCCCTCTGGAGACGTCGTTGTCGCCTGGGTGCCTCCAGTGGTTGGCAACGGGGCCCCTTGCAATTAGCTCCCTGCCATTTTTGGTGATGCTGGTGAACTCGCCCTTTTTCTTGTCGAAGGTGTAGGAGAAGCCAAAGCCTGCCACCTCGATTTTTTCGGCGGCGTTCTGCACCGTTGTGAACTGGGCCAGCGGGGCCAAGTCTGGGGTCAATTGCCTTTCTGCCGCCGCTATGGGGAGCTTGAACTGCGAGAGGGCTATGGAGTGCCCTGCCTTGGCCCAGTTGGTGTCAGCCTTTAGGGTGGATTCGATTTCAAGGAAGTACTCGGCACCCGCCTCTGGCTTGATGGAAGCCGCGGCTGGAATAGAGACTGCCTTGGTTTCGAGCGGGGCTATGTCGAGGTTCAGCGCGCCCCTCAAAATGACCATTCCGTCCTTTTTGATGCGCCAGTTGTGGGTGAAGTCCTTTAGATTTTTGTTCAGGAACTCGTTGGCGACGTTTACCACGCCCTTTGTCAGATCCTCGTTCGTGGCGGTGATCCACACTTCCTGCTGGCAGCGCTTGATTTCGGTTACGAATGGCTTGGGGGTGCGATCGGCGTACATGATGCCGTTGCAGCAGAATGAGCCATCGTTCTTGGTGTCGCCCCAGTCGCCGCCGTAGGCGAAGTAGCGGCCGTTGCCTGGGTTTGGCGCGCCCTTGGGCACGGGCATCCAGAGGGACTGGTCAATGTAATCCCAGATGAAGCCGCCCTGCTCTTGGGGAACTTCGCGGAACACTTTCCAGTAGTCCGCAAATCCGCCGCCAGAGTTGCCCATGCTGTGGGCGTATTCGTTCATCATGAAGGGCAGATGCTTGTAGTCGTCATCGGACATGTAGCTGCCTTGCGGTGCAGTGGTGGCGACGCCCATGGCCCTCGCGGTCGAGAAGCTGGGGTACTGGACGCTGCGTACGTCAACGATGGCTTCGCGGTTGTCCCTCTCGTACATGATCAAGCGGCTGCTGTCGCGCTTCCTGATGTACTGGCTGCTGGCGTAAAAGGCGTAGTCGGTAAAGGGGGGCTTGGCCATTTCGCCGTATGTGGCCTCGTTGCCCAAGGACCACATGAAGATGGCGGGATGGTTCTTTTGCATCTCCACCAAGCTGGTGGTGCGGTCAACGACAGAATCAGTCCACAGAGGGTTGGGGGGGTTGGTGCCAGGTATATTGTCCACCGGATTTCTTTGCTGGGCACCGGCGTGGGACTCGACGTTGGCCTCGGCGCAGATGTATATGCCCAGTTCGTCTGCCAAGTCATAGGTGATGACGTTGTTCGGGTAGTGCGAAGTCCTTATGGCGTTGATGTTGTTGCGCTTCATGTGCAGCAGGTCGGCTATTATCTCGTCCTTGCTGATGGCCCTGCCGCGCTCTAAGCTGGTTTCGTGGCGGTTGGTGCCCCTGATGAGGATGCGCTTGCCGTTGAAGAGCACCATCTGGTGGTTGGGATCGCCCGGAACAGCCACGCGCTCTATCTTGCGGAAGCCGATCCTAGATACGGCCGTCTCGATGACGTCGCCGTTGGGGGCCTTTAGCTGGAGCAGCACCTTGTAAAGTTCTGGGGTCTCGGCGAACCAGAGCCTTGGGGACTCCACGGCCATTTTGCCGTTGGTGGTTATGCTGGTCGGGGATTTTGAAGCCGCGGTCACTTTAACTGGGATGACCAGCGGCGATGCCCACACGTTTTTGTCGTCCATGTCTTTCAGCGTGGCTTCTAGCGTGTAATTGCCAGAAGCGCGGCCAAAGTTGCGAATAGTGGCCTCAACTTCCAACGAACCATTCTTGGATTCCTTGGTCAGGGTGGGCTTTATGAAGAAGTCGCGCAGCTCCACTTCGGCCTTAGAGTAAAGGAACACGTCGCGGAAAATGCCGGAGATCCTTATGAAATCTTGGTTTTCTAGGTAGCTGCCGGTTGACCAGCGGTACACCTGCACCGCCATGGTGTTATTGCCTTTGCGGAGATATTTGGTGATGTCGAACTCTGACTGGGTGTAGGAATCCTCTGCGTAGCCCACCTTTTGGCCATTGACCCAAAGATAGAAGGCGGATTCAACGCCCTGGAAGGAGACGAATGTCCTGCGCCCATTCCAAGTGTCGGGCACAATGAAATCCCTGCGGTAATGGCCCACTGGGTTGAATTCTGTGGGGCCTTTGACTGGGTTGACATTGCTGAGCTTGCCGCCAAAGTTGTCCCAAGGGTACTGTGTATTTGTATAGATGGGCATGTCGTATTTGGGGGATCCGTCGGCGTTGCGGATCGTCTGCCAGTTGGATGGCACCGGGATGTCGTCCCAGTCAGCTACGTTGAAGTTGGCGTTCCAAAAGCCGTCTATCCTCTCGGCGGGCTTTTTGACCGCCTTGAACTTCCATGTGCCGTTAAGCAACCTGTAGTAGGCCGACTTGGAGAAGTCGCGGGTGAAGGCCGACGCTTCGTTTGCCAGAGCCGTCTGCGCGTCCTGGTAGGGCACGAAGAAAGTGCGGGCGTCCTCGCGGTTCACTCGTACGATTTTGATCTGGTCGTACCACTCCTCGCCCTTGAATGGCTCTTGCTGGGCGGGGCCAGAAGAGATGTTGGCAAGCGCCAGGACGGTTGCTACCGCCGCGCCTGTGATCCAGTGTTTTGACATGCTGCCTCCAGATGGATGGATAGATTAAATAAGCTGGCAGATGGCTAGGTTTGAGCGAAACCAAAACAAAGCCAAGCAAGCAGGGTTCATCAATA
>JAITFL010000028.1 GCA_031281385.1 Holophagales bacterium | reverse complement strand
TTGGTGAGGAACCAGGGCAGTTGGGCCACGCCCATGTATGCCCCCGTCCTGCCCTCTGGGGCTATCTCGGCGGCGTACTGCAAAAATCTGGGCTGCCACATGGCCTCGCCGATGGAGAGCATCAAGATGTATGCGAAAAGCCCAGTCACCGTTGGGCCTACGGACAGCAAGAATGCCGAACAGGCCATGACGGCCGTCCCCATGATCATCATGTTATAAACCTTGGCCTTGCTGCTCATGGCGGCGACTATGGGGCACAGGATGAATATCAAAAGGGCGTTTAGGCTGGTGGCCGTTTCAAAATTTTGGCCTATCCAGCCATCGGAATAGGCCCGCGACACATACTGCGGCATTATCAACCAGTTGTATGCAAACAGGGACTGCACTGGTATCAGGCAAAAAATAAAATAGCTGAACTTTGGGTCGGCCAGCGGGTGGTTTTTTAGCCAGTGCAAAAATTTTGCGAGGCCAGATGCACGGCTATCCGCCTTTGGCGCCTCATGGCCTTCCACTTTGGCCGAGGTTTCTTTTGATGGCGTCGCCGCTGGTTCTGCGTCTTTCTTTTCTTTCAATGTCTTTTCTAGCGTCTGCCTTGACAGCAATGCGAACAGCCCAGCCATGCCTAGCAGCGTGACTATTGCGTAAAACCCAAGGGCGCCCGATATGCCAAAGGCTTTCCGAATGGGGCTCATAAAGGTGGGCAGCCATCCGCCCAAGTTGTTGACGGCATAAAGCATGGCGAAGGCCATACCGGATGTGGCGGCTGTCGTCACTGCGCGGGTGCCTGCATAGACGGCTGGCTGGTACATGCCAAAGCCGACCACTATGAACAGTATTCCGAATGTGGCCTCAAGGTTCAGCGGGGAAAGCAGCGAGCCGGCTTCCAAGCCGAAATATGGAGAAAGGCTAAGCACGATGCGCCCTAGCAGCATGAGGCATAGCGCGGTCGCCAGCGTGCGGCGCAGACCCCATTTGTCAACGCGGCTACCGAAAAATAGCATGGAAAAGGTTATGCCCGATGTCATCACGCCAACCATCCAACCCGCGTGCTGGTCGCTAAGGCGCACATATTCATTGAAGAACATCGCCAAGTAGGCCAATGTGCCAAAGTAGGCAAAGCCCTCTATCAAATACGTGAGATTAAGCGCCCACAAGGCCCTTGGGGCCCTCACTAGGTCAATGAATGGCTGGACTATCTCCATCAGTGGAGATTTTGTTTGGGAATTTTTTGACGCTTCGCCTGCCATGCGGAACCCCTTTCAAAACATATTTGTGCCTTGCAAAACTATCCTAGCGGCTATCATTCCAATTCTAATTCAAAATTGCGTCCATGCAATTTTGAATTAGTCGGCTGCGGCGGGGCGCGTTGATTGTTAACGGCGGATTGAGCGTTTAGCACTGAACGAGCCTTCTTCCCGCCTGTAACGCCTGCCCCGAAGCCAGTACCAAAAAACCAAGCACCCATCGAAGCTATGCCCATGTATCAGCCCTTACATAGGGCAGTAGGCGAGGCGAGTACCCGGGGTCTGGGGGGTAGCGAGGGGGGAGCTCGCATGCGAGCGAGACCAGAGCGGACCCCCAGTTAGCATTTAATAAGCTTTTCCATGCTCCGGCGCAAAACGCAACAGGCCGAAAAATGCTCGTCCCGAGTTCAAGCAGCGAATGACCTCGCTGCGTCATCAATCGGCACGATGGGATTGCCGGGCGAATGGTTTAGCATCCGGGCGGGCTCCATGAACCGGTGCTAAATGAAGCAAGTTACCGGGCAGTAAACCCGAGGAATAAAAATAGAATCAGGCTCTAAAAATTGCGGGTGATGCAGGGCTCCATGAACCGGTGCGAGATGAACCAAATTGCCGGGCCATTAACCCGAGGACGAAAAATATCTGCCGGGCGAATGACCTCGCTGCGTCATCAATCGGCATAAATATTATCGCGGGCGCCAGCCCGCATCCTTAGTGGGGGTGGATACATGGACATGGCTTCGATGAGCGCGAAGATAGTTTTGTAATCAAACCCCATATCAGTCCAATAACTTGATATAATTTCCCTATTGGAGAAAATGACATGCCCGACCCCTACGTCCATTCACTCGTCAAGTGGTTCCACTTTATCTTTTTGGTGCTCGCGGGGGGCAGCATGCCCGTGTGCCTTATGTTGTCTGGCTTCGAGGATACGCACGAGGAAGTCAGGGGCCTTGCCGCCGGGGTTTGGAAGAAGCTGACCATTTGGGGAATGCGTTTCGCCGTCCTCTGCGGCGTTATATTGTATGCGATGGCTTGTGTCTATGGGGAAAAGCCCTATTTCCAGCCGCACCTGATTTATAAGCTTGTAATCGTCGTCGTTCTGGTGGTGCTATGCGAAAACGCCACCAAGCCGCTTGTCAACGGCAAGAGGGGCTACGCGATGCTGGCGCTGATGCTCTTCATCTTTGCTTCTTTCATAGCGTCCACTAAGCTTTTCCAAAACCAGGACAAATTGCCGGATGCCGCGCCCATTGAGGCCCCCGCAGTGCCAGACGCGCCCCCTACAGAAACCGCCCCTGTCGCGCAATGACATGATTTTCTACCCCACAAAGGCCCAATAGGACAAAAATATGTATCGAGCAGCTATTTTCTTGATGGCCTCATCTTGTCTAGTGGCCCAGACGTGGCCAAAAACCATAGTCGAAGAATCCAATTATGAGCGCACGGCCACCGTTGCGGATATAAAGTCCTACATGGCGGAGCTGATGAAGGCCGCGCCCGCCCTTAGGCCGTACCAGCCCCCAAACGCGCCGACCGCGACGGAGACGGGCAAGCCCCTCTTGGCCTGGAGGCTGCCCGCCACTGGGCCAAATCCGATAAAGGTTTACATAAACGCCAACATACACCCCGGCGAAGTCGAGGGCAAAGAGGCGATGCTTTTTGTGATGAGGGAAATCCTGCAGGGCAAGCGCCCAGAGATCAGAAAGAACATTGAAATAGTCGTCTGCCCCGCCTACAACGCCGATGGCACAGATGCGCTGAACCCCGCATTCCGCACCCACCAGCCGAACCCCAAGAGCGGCGTCGGCCCACGCGAAAACGCCTTTGGCCTAGACCTCAACAGAGACCTGATGAAGGCCGCGGCCGCAAACACCAGATGGATGCTGGCCATGTACAGGGACTATGACCCAGACTGCACCATAGACCTGCACTCCACCAACGGGAGCCGCCACGGGTTTTTCATTACACACTCTCCGGCTTGCGCTACGGGCGGGGACGTGGAGCTTGGTGCGTTCAACAGAAAGATACTGGTAGAAATCCGAGAGTCCCTAAAAGCAAAGGGGCTGCCCACCTACGACTATGGCAACTTCCGCATGGACAGCGAGCGCCGCGAGCCCGTTTCTTGGGAAACCGAATCGCTTGGCCAAAACATAGCCAGCAACTACCCGATCATGGAAAACAGGCTGGGGGTGCTGGTGGAGACGCTGGTCTATCGGGCCTACGAGGAGCGGGTGGCCGACAACATAAAATTCATCTTTGAAACGCTGGAGTGGATGGCAAAAAATAAGGCCCAAGTGCAGCGGGAGCGCAAACAGGCGATTGACAGGTGGGCAGAGATGCGCGCCAAGGGAAACATCCAACTGCCGCTAAAGGCAAAGGCTGTGCAGACAGAAACATATTCCTTTGAGTCCTTTGAATTTGCCCGCGACGACCAAAATAGGCCGCTTAGGGACGAAAAGGGCAGGTACGTTGGCGAAAGGGCAGTCAAGCGATACACGCTCCCCAGCTTTGTCACTTACGAATGGTTGGACTATGTTCCTGCGCCCATAGGCTACTTGGTTGACAGAACCTATGCCGACAAGGTGCTGCCACTGCTGGAGGCGCATGGCGTTCGCTCCATGCCAGGCACCCAACGCCCTAAAAATGAAACACTGCTATATTTCCATGAGACCGAGAGGAAAGTGGCTCAAGGCGCCTATCAGGGAGTTATCACCCTCTCGCTGGGCGGGGCCTGGAAGCCGGAACTGCCACCCAGGCGCACGGCCTACGCTTGGGAGCCGGATGACTTGGACAATGCTCTATTTGTTCCCATTGACCAGCCGATGGGCAAGCTGGCGTTCTATCTGCTAGACCCAAGAGCTCCAGACGGGCTGGTGTTTTGGGGCTTCTTCCACGCCAGCTACCTGCGCGGGCCTGGCATGTGGGGAGAAGGGCCCAGGCAGCCCATACTGGCGGTTGGCATCAAGGCAGCAGGCCAGCCGACGGACGCCAATGCAAAGCCCGCACCCCAAATTGAGGAATACTAGATATTTAATGATATTTATTGCTTAAACATTGCCAATGATTGTGGGTCAAAGGTTCTAGGGCTGGCTTTTTGGCCGCTGCAGACTTTTGCAAGCGCCTAAAGACAAAGTGCCCCAAGCCAACCAAAAAACTAAACGGGACGGGATATGGCCACAGCAACAAGACTTTCAGAACGGACAGGCCCAAAGAATAGTTCAGCCAAGACCATAGCCATTGTCGCAGGCGTGGCTGTTGCGGCGCTGGCGCTGTATTGGATATTTGGCCGAGGCGGCAAGCAGGCGGCAGACCCAAGGGGGGGGGGACGCGCCGTTCCCATAATAGCGGCCAAGGCGACGCTAGGCGATTTGCCCGTGATCATCTCTGCCGTGGGCACCGTGACCCCCACCGAAGTGGTCACCGTCAAAGCAAGGGTTAGCGGCCACATCCAGTCTATTTTGTTCAAAGAG
The DNA here is from genome assembly GCA_031281385.1 of Holophagales bacterium. Next base: position 14,398 of record JAITFL010000028.1, on the reverse strand, counting down.
GGCCAGATGGTAAAAGAGGGCGACCTGCTGGTCGAGATAGACCCCCGCCCCTACCAAGTGCAACTGATGCAGGCCGAAGGCAACAGAGCAAAGAACCGCGCCGCGCTCCATAATGCAAAACTCGACCTAGAAAGGTACAAAAGCCTATTTGAAAAAGGCGTCGCTTCAAGCCAGCAGTTGGACACCCACACAGCCGCAGTTGAGCAGTTGGAGGCTGCGCTGATGAGCGATGAGGGCTCTGTCGAGAGTTCCAAGCTCAATTTGACCTACTGCAAAATAACCGCCCCCATATCGGGCCGCGTGGGGCTCCGCAATGTTGATCCCGGCAACTTGGTCAGCACCAACGACCCAAATGGGATAGTCGTAATCACGCCCCTTTCCCCAATCCACGTTGTATTTGCCATAGCCGGCGATGCGATCAGCAAAGTCTTTTCCCCGCAGGAATCCCAAAGGCTGAACGTAGAGGCTTGGGACAAAGACCTAACAAAGAAATTGGCTACTGGCAAAGTGTACGCGCTAGACAATCAGGTTGATCTAGCCACGGGGACGCTAAAAATCAAAGCCCTGTACGAAAACAGCGACCACTCCCTATTCCCCAATCAGTTTGTCAATGTCAGGCTTTTTGTTGACACGCTCCGCAACACGATATTGGTCCCAAGCGCTTCCATCCAAAGGGGCATCCAAGGGGACTATGTGTACGTGGTGAACGAGGATTCTACCGTTGAATTGAGGGTGGTGGGAATATTGGCCGCGCAGGGCGACCTAACGGCCCTGAGCAAGGGGCTGCAGGCTGGGGAGACGGTTGTTACCGATGGCATAGAGAGGCTGCGCCCAGGCGCCAAGGTCATCATACCCGGTGCAGAACCGCCACAGGGAGGGCCGCCGCAGGGCGGAGGTGGAGCCAAGGAAGGCCAGAGACCCCAAGGGCCTGGCGCCAAAGGCCCTAGCGGTGGCAACAGCAATCAGGGGCAGAGGCAGGGGCGGACAGGCTCATGAACCCATCCAAACCCTTTATCGTCCGGCCAATCGCGACGTCTCTATTGATGGCCGGGCTGCTGCTGATAGGCGGCTTTGCCTTTCGCTTTTTGCCCGTATCTGCGCTGCCGCAGGTTGACTATCCCACTATTCAGATAGCCACGTTTTACCCAGGGGCCAGCCCCGACGTAGTGGCCTCGGCCATCACCGCGCCGCTGGAGAGGCAGTTTGGGCAACTGCCGGGGCTCAACCGCATGTACTCTGCAAGCACTGGCGGCTCTTCGCTAGTTACTTTGCAGTTTGACCTGAACCTTGATATTGACATAGCCGTCCAGCAGGTGCAGGCCTCGATGAACGCGGCTGGCACCTTTCTTCCGGCCAATCTCCCCAATCCGCCGATATACAGCAAATCCAATCCTGCCGATGCGCCCATCATTAGTTTGGGAATTAGCTCGGTGTCCCTGCCCCTGACAAAGGTTCAGGACATGGCCGACACTAGGCTGGCCCAAAAGATCAGCCAACTGCCGGGCGTGGGCTTGGTCAGCCTGAGCGGCGGGCAAAAGCCGGCCGTGCGTATTCAGGCAAACCCCAAACAGTTGTCCTCGTACGGCCTGACGATGGCAGACATTCGCCAGGCAGTGACATTGAGCAACGTGAACCAGGCCAAGGGCAACTTTGACGGGCAGCGCCAGGCATTCTCCATCGGCGCAAACGATCAATTATTGAGCAGCGAACAATATCAGTCTGTCATCGTTGCATACAAAAATGATTCGCCCGTCTATTTGTCCGATGTGGCGACAATAATTGACGGCGCGGAAAACGTAAAGCAGGCCGCTTGGATGAACGACACCCCAGCGGTGATACTCAACATCCAGCGGCAGCCCGGCGCAAACATAATTGCCGTGGTTGACCGCGTAAAAAGGCTTTTGCCGCAGCTTACGGCATCTCTGCCCTCATCGGTGGAAGTAGAAATTCTGACGGACAGAACGACGACCATCCGCGCCTCTGTCAGGGACGTCGAATTTGAACTTATGCTCTGCATCGCGCTGGTGGTGATGGTTATTTTCGTGTTTCTGCGGACTCTGTCGGCTACAGTCATCCCAAGCGTAGCGGTACCCCTATCTATCGTGGGTACATTTGCAGCCATGTACGCCCTTGGGTTCAGCCTGAACAACCTGACCTTGATGGCCCTGACTATCAGCACTGGCTTTGTGGTGGACGATGCAATAGTGATGATCGAAAACATTATGAGGTACATCGAAGAGGGCGAAAACCCGCTTATGGCGGCGCTCAAAGGTTCTGAACAAATTGCCTTCACGATTATCAGTTTGACTGTATCGCTTATAGCCGTGCTGATACCGCTGCTGTTCATGGGCGACGTTGTGGGGCGGCTGTTCAGGGAGTTTGCCATAACCCTTAGCATCACGATTTTGGTTTCGGCCTTTGTCTCGCTGACGCTTACGCCCATGATGTGCGCCAAGCTGCTGAAGCACAAGAGGCCCGATGAGCAAAATCGCTTTTATCGCGCATCGGAGAAAGTGTTCCAGAGCATCATTGATTTTTATGGCCGCACGCTGCAATGGGCTCTGGGGCGCCAGCCGACCATCTTGATCGTAGCCGTCGCCACTTTCCTTTGCACCATCCTTTTGTACATTGTTGTCCCAAAGGGATTTTTCCCTGTTCAGGACACTGGCGTCATCGTTGGCATCACCGAGGCCCCGGAGTGGGTCTCCTTTGACACCATGGCCGAGCGCCAACAAGCCTTGGCAGCCGTTATCCTAAAAGACCCTGCGGTAGAGAGCCTTTCTAGCTTCATCGGCGTTGATGGCACCAACACCACTCTCAATAGTGGAAGAATACAGATAAACCTAAGGCCCCTAGCCCAGCGCCGCACGGGGGCCACCGAAGTTATCCACAGAATACAGTCCGATGTCTCCGGTGTTCGGGGCATACAGTTATTTATGCAGCCGGTGCAGGACTTGACCGTGGAAGACAAAATAAGCCGCAACCAGTATCAGTTTGTGCTAGAGGACGCCGACCCAACCGAATTGGCCAAATACGTGCCCATGCTGGTGGAAAAATTACAGCAGTTGCCCATACTTAGGGACGTGGCCAGCGACCTGCAGAACAACGGCCTGCAGGTTAAGGTTATAATAGACCGCACGGCGGCCAGCAGGCTTGGGATAACCCCCCAGATACTCGATGACGCGCTGTATGACGCATTCGGCCAGCGCCAAATATCAACGATGTTTACCCAAATGAACCAGTACAGGGTTGTCTTGGAAGCCCTGCCGGGCATGTTGAACAAGCCAGAAGACTTGCTTGGCCTGTATGTCAGATCCAATCAGGGCGCCATAGTCCCACTGAGCGCGTTCACTAGGATAGAGACGGGCCCTGCCCCCTTGGCAATTTTTCACCAAGACCAATTTCAGTGCGCCACGGTTTCGTTCAACTTGGCACCAGGGGCTTCATTGGGCGGCGCGGTGAACGCCATCCGCGATGCTTTTGATGAAATAAACGCGCCGACTAGCCTAAAGGGCTCATTTGAAGGCACGGCGCAGGCCTTTGGCTCCGCGCTGGCCAACACGCCTTGGCTGGTATTGGCCGCGATAATAACTGTCTATATTCTTTTGGGCGTCCTGTACGAGAGCTACATCCACCCAATAACTATTCTTTCTACGTTGCCTTCTGCTGGCGTGGGCGCGCTGCTTTCGCTGATGATCTGCCGCACGGACTTTACCATAATTGCCCTCATCGGAATCATTCTCTTGATCGGCATCGTGGCAAAGAACGCGATCATGATGATTGACTTTGCGCTGGAGGCCGAGCGCAAAGAGGGGCTGGAGCCAGAAAGCGCCATTTACCAGGCGGCCATTTTGAGGTTCCGCCCCATCATAATGACGACGATGGCCGCGCTGCTTGGCGGCCTACCATTGGCCCTAAGCTCTGGCGTGGGTTCTGAATTGCGGCGACCCTTGGGCATTGCGATAGTTGGCGGACTCATATTCAGCCAAGTTTTGACGCTCTACACAACGCCTGTGATCTATCTGTACTTTGACCGCTTGGCGAAAAGGCTGCGCGGCAAGAAAAACGAAGAAGAGGATCTGGGCGAAGACGACGGCCCGCTGTTCGGCGGCAGGGAACAAGGGAGCGGATCCGCCGAGCCGCACTCCCAATACTCTAGGGAGGGGATGTGAGTTTTTCATCCCTTTTCATCAACCGCCCTGTTGCCACCACGCTGCTCATTGCCGCCGTTGCGCTTGGCGGGGGCATCGCCTATAGGTTCTTGCCGGTGGCGCCGCTGCCCCAGGTTGATTTTCCGACCATACAGGTTTTTTCGGGCCTTCCAGGTGCCAGCCCAGAAACTATGGCCTCATCCGTTGCCACGCCGCTGGAGAGGCAGTTTGGGCGCATAGCGGGCATTACCGAAATGACCAGCCGCAGTTCACTTGGCTCAACGAATGTCACGCTGCAATTTGACTTAGACCGTGACATTGACGCAGCCGGGCGCGAAGTTCAGGCCGCGATAAACGCCGCTAGGAGCCAACTGCCGGCCAATTTGCCCAGCAACCCAGGGTACCGAAAATCGAACCCCGCCGATTCGCCGATTATGATGTTTCTGCTGACCTCCAGCGTGGTGCCAAGGACAGAGATGTACGACGTTGCCAGCAACATACTTCAACAAAAGCTCTCGCAAGTTCCAGGCGTAGGGCAGGTATATGTGATGGGCGGGGCGATGCCGGCCGTAAGGGCGGACGTAAATCCAAATATCTTGAACGCCTACGGCCTCTCCCTAACAGACGTGCGGACGGCCATTTCCATGTCAAACGTCAATAGGCCGACTGGCGACATTTCTGACGGAAACTCCACTTGGTCTATAGATGTCACAGACCAAATCTATAAGGCGGAGGATTATGGAAACATCATCGTACGCTACCAAAATGGCGCTGCGCTGCGACTGAACCAGGTGGCGTCTGTTACAGATTCTGTCCAAGACTTGAGGAATATTGGCCTAACAGAAAACGGCCCGGCCATTTCTGTCACAGTGTTTAGGCAGCCAGCGGCAAACATAATTGACACGGTAGAAAGAATAAGGGCGATGATGCCCGACTTGCAGGCGCTTTTGCCCCCTACGGTGGATTTGACCGTTTTTATGGATTCCACTCGTACCATTAGGGCCTCTGTGGCGGACGTGCAGCGCACGCTTTTGATTTCTATTACCTTGGTCATCATCGTCGTCTTTATCTTTTTAAGGAGCTGGCGTTCCACCTTGGTTCCGGCCATCGTGGTGCCAACAGTTTTGATTGGCACGTTTGGAGTGATGTACCTAGCTGGGTACAGCATTGACAACCTATCATTGATGGCCCTTACCATTGCCACCGTCTTTGTGGTGGACGATGCCATTGTGGTAATAGAGAACATCACAAGGCACATAGAAAGTGGCATGTCGCCGATGAAAGCCGCCCTGCACGGGGCCAAAGAAATCGGCTCTACTATGGTTTCAATCGGCATTTCGCTGGTGGCTGTGTTCATACCCATATTGCTCATGGGCGGCATCGTGGGCCGACTGTTTAGGGAATTTGCCGTTGTGCTATCCGTGGCGATACTCATATCCATGACGTTCTCGCTGAGCGCCACTCCCATGCTGTGTTCCAAATTGCTGCGCCGAAAGAAGCGGGACGACACCGGAATGGCATCAAATTTCACAGAATCGCTTTTGAAAAGGTTCAAGGCTAGGTACGAGCGATCCTTGGCTTGGGTGTTCAAGCACCAAGGCTTGACAATGTCGGTGACGCTCCTTGCAATGGTGGCGTCCGTTGGACTCTATATTTATGTTCCCAAGGGCTTCTTTCCCCAGCAGGACACGGGCAGGCTGCAGGGCAACATTCAGGCATCGCAGGACATCAGCTTTGCTGCACTGGCAGCCATGCTTCCGAAATATGTTGACCTAATTGCCGCCGACCCCGCAGTTGAACACGTCTCCGTCACAGCCGGGACGGGTAACCAGGGCAGGGTGACCATCGCCCTGAAGCCAAAAAGCGAGAGGGACGCATCCGCCGACCAAGTGATAGCTAGGTTGAGGGCCAAGGCCGCTCCTCTAGCAGGGGCCAACATGTTTTTGCAAAGCGTCCAGGACATCAGGGTGGGGGGCCGCATGGGCGGCGGAGCCCTGTACCAGTACACGCTTCAAGGCGATGACGCAAACGAGCTATTTGACTGGACTCCAAGGCTGGAGGCGCATTTCCGCACTCTCCCAGAACTGACGGACGTCAACACCGACCAGCAGAACAGGGGCCTACAGGCAAACATTGTGATTGACCGAAAAACCGCCGCTAGGCTTGGCGTGTCGCCCCAATCCATTGACTCCACGCTTTACGACGCATTCGGTCAGCGCTATGTTTCCACAATGTACATGGCTCTCAACCAATATCGTGTCGTGATGACGGTAGAGCCAAAGTATAGGGAAACACCGCTTGGGCTAGACTTGATAAAAGTCCGATCTACCAATGGCTCCTTGGTCCCCTTGAGCGCCTTTGCCAAACTGGAAATCAACAATACGGCCCTGTCCATCAGCCACCAAGGGACTTTGCCCGCCACCACTATTTCTTTTAACATCGCTCCCGGTTACGCGCTGGGCGATGCGGTCAGCGCCATTCAAAAGGCCCAGGACGAGATGATGATGCCAGGCTCTATCAGGGGCACATTCATGGGCACGGCAAGGGCCTTCCAAGATTCGCTTGCCAACCAGCCATTCCTCATAGCCGCCGCGCTGCTGACGGTCTATATCGTGCTTGGCATGCTGTACGAAAGCCTAATACACCCGCTGACCATATTGTCGGCGCTGCCATCTGCTGGCGTGGGAGCATTGCTGGCATTGATAATATTTAAGACCGAACTAAGCGTCATAGCCCTCATCGGCATCATCTTGCTCATAGGGATAGTCAAGAAAAACGCCATACTGATGGTTGACTTTGCCTTGGCAGCCGAGAGGGGCGAGAAAAAGTCGCCAGAAGACGCCATATTCAAGGCCGCGCTGCTGCGCTTTCGCCCAATCATAATGACAACAACCGCCGCCCTGTTGGGCGGGCTGCCTCTGGCATTGGGACAGGGCACGGGTTCGGAGTTCCGCCGCCCGATGGGGCTGGCCATAGTAGGCGGCCTGCTGATCAGCCAACTCCTGACGCTATACACCACCCCTGTCGTATTTCTCTACATGTCTAGGCTAAAGGCTAGGTGGGCCAGAGCGCACCGCAAGGCCCCGGAACTGGAAGCCCGTGGGCATGTTTCGGCTATGTAGGATAATTTTCTCGTGATTATGGTGTTGAAATCTGAACAGAGAGTGTGCGATAATGTGTATGCGGAGGTGTACAGATGCGAACCAATGTGGTGATTGACGATGATGTTATCAAAGAGGCCCTATCCCTTTCGTGCCTTAAGACAAAAAAAGATGTGATCAACAGGGCACTGAGAGAATTTGTTGAGATTCATTCTAGGAAGAACTTGTTGGACTTGCGCGGGCAGGTGCTGTTCGAGGACGGTTATGACTACAAAGCATTGAGAGAGGGGCGCTGATTGATATTGGTTGACACATCGGTGCTGATTGATTTTCTCAAAGGCACGAGAAATCACCGGACAAATCTATTTGAAGCAGTGCTAAAACAAAATTTGCCTTTTGGCATCGCCTCATACACATATCAAGAGGTATTGCAGGGTGCAAGAGACAGGCAAGAATACGACAGACTACAAGAATATCTTTCTACCCAAAAAATCTATTTTTTGCCTGAAACAATCGAAGCCTATAAAAATGCTGCGCGTCTTTTTTTCAATTTGAGACGGCAGGGATTAACCATTCGAAGTACAATAGATGTTTTGATTGCAAGAATAGCTATAGAACATAATTTGTTGTTGCTACATAACGACAGAGATTTTGATGCCATATCCGAGAAAAATGCTGATCTTAAAATACTAAATAATGTTATTTAGTTATTTCCTGTTATTGACATTTCAGAGTAATACTATCAACTAAAATCGCACGAAAAAATTACTCTCTCACGTTGCTTTTTATTGCTATTGTTGTAAATGTCAAGTGAGCATCTGGATTGTGTTGCGACTTCCAGCTTATACCTTGTAATTTGGAACTTGAAATTGGTATAATTCTACAATCATTAGGAGGTTCCAATGCTCTCACTCATCCTTCCCGCCATCATAGCCATGCAGGCCCCCCAGCCAGCCCCGCAATATCGCGTTGAAAAACTGCGCGACAACGTCTATTGCGTTTTTGGGCAGGGCGGCAACGTGGGTGTCATCGTTGGAGATGACTACCTGCTGCTGATTGACGGCCAGTACGAGAGGGGCCTTGGCGACCTCTTGGCCGCAGTCAAGAAAATATCAGACAAGCCCATCAAGTACTTGATAAACACGCACCACCACGGCGACCACACGGACGCGAACAGGATGCTGTCATACATGGTGGATGGTATCATCGCCCACACAATCACCAGAACCCGCCTAGCAAAAGAGCAGGAGAATAGGGATGCAGGGCGCAAGGGCGGCCTGCCCAACATCCTCATGGGCGAAGCCGACACCAAAAAAGAGGCCGTCATGTCCCTATCTCTGAACTCATCAGAGATTAATCTAACTTACTTGGGGCCCGGCCACACGGACAACGATGTGACAATCTGGGTGCCATCGGCAAGGGTGATCCACATGGGCGACCTGCTCTTCTTGGAAAGGCTGCCTTACATTGACACAGGTGCCGGCGGCAACTTCGACTCGCTGATACAAGTGATAGCCAAGACCCTTAGCAAGCTGCCAGACGATGCGCTGGTGATTCCCGGTCACGGACCCACCTGCGACAAAAAAGAGCTGGCCAGGCACCACACATTCCTAGTTGCCGTACAGCAACACGCCAACAAAAACAAGGGCAAGACATCAAAAGAGATGGCCGATTCCTTTGACAAGGAATCTTGGAAAGACAAAGAGCCATCGCCATCTTTCGTCAGTTGGGAATCTCTATTTGACGCCGCCACTGGCAAAGGGCCGGGTAGAGTGGTAAGAAATTAAGGATCAGGGTCGAGGCTAAGAATTGATGCTGGCTTTGACCGCGCCATAATTGCGGCGAATTGACACCGATTTGCGATCCGCCGATCACAAATCGGTGTCAAGCATCATTGCCAGCATCGAAGACACTGCCTTAGGGAGGGCGAGAGGTCTGGTATCATTACTATTCGAGGTAAATGATGCAACTTGACAGACTAGGCGATTTTAGGCGCACCCAACGCAATGGTGAGCTACGCATGGGCCACGTGGGGCAAACGGTAAAGCTGCTCGGGTGGTGCAGGAGGGCGCGAAACCTTGGCTCCTTGGTATTCATTGACATACGCGACAGGTGGGGCGTGGCGCAGCTTGTGGCGGATGAAAACGAGGCCGATCCGGAGCTTTTGGCAAAACTAAAGGCCCTTAGGAGCGAGTATGTCATTGGGGCAGAGGGCGTGGTGGCTGAGAGAGAATCCAAAAACCCCAACATGCCCACTGGAGATGTAGAAGTTCGCCTGACGGGCCTAAAGATATTCAACAGTGCCCAAACTCCGCCCATACCGGTTGAGGATTCCAACCAAGAGGCCAATGAAGATTTGAGGCTGAAATACCGTTTTCTTGATTTGCGCCGGGAAAAGTTGCAGCGCAACTTATTCTTGCGTAGCGAGGTCGCCAACATCACTAGGGCCTATTTTCGCAAAAATGATTTCATCGAATTTGAAACGCCCATCTTGGGCCGCTCCACGCCGGAGGGGGCAAGGGACTACCTTGTGCCCAGCCGCGTACACCAAGGGGAGTTCTTTGCGCTGCCGCAGAGTCCGCAGATATATAAGCAGCTATTTCAAATTTCGGGCTTCGAGCGCTACGTGCAAATATGCAGGTGCTTTAGGGACGAGGATTTGAGGGCAGACCGCCAGCCAGAGTTCACGCAGATAGACGTGGAGATGAGCTTTGTGCGCCCTGATGACGTTCAAGCCATCATCGAGGGCCTGATGGCAGAATTGGCTCCGCTGGCTGGCAAAACGGCAGCCGCGCCATTCCCAAGACTGCCCTACAAAGACGCTATGGAGTGGTACGGGTCTGACAAGCCAGACCTGCGCTGCCCAATAAAAATACATGATGCAACTAAGGTTTTTGCCAGCAGCGACTTTGGCCTCTTCCGCGCAGCAGCAGACAGCGGCGGAAAGAGCAGGGTGAGGGGGATATTCTTTTTTGGCGAAAAGGCCGGCGGCCTGAGCCGCAAGCAGTTGGACGAATATCAAGAACAGGCAAAACATCTAGGCGCGGGCGGCTTGCCATACCTAAAGTGGGGCGGCGATGGTCTTTCTGGCAGCTTCAAGAAGTACGTCACCCCGGATATTGAAGCTAGACTAAAGAAAATTTTTTCCGCCGATTCCCAAGGGCTGATGATATTTGCCGTTGGAACAGACGCCCAGACTTCAAAAGTGCTTGGAGACCTGCGCCTTAGGGTGGCGAAGCAACTGGGCATGATAGACGAGGATCGCTTTGAATTTTTGTGGGTGGTGGATTTCCCGCTGCTCCAATGGGACGAGGAGGGGCAGAGGTTCGAGGCCTGCCACCATCCATTCACTAGCCCCCATCCAGACGATGTGGGGTTGCTTGCGACCAACCCAGGGGCTTGCCGCGCATTGGCCTATGATTTAGTGCTAAACGGCTTTGAAGTGGGGGGCGGCTCGATAAGGATACACGACGCCCAGACCCAAAGCATGATGTTCAGCGCGATAGGCATAGGGGAGGCGGAGGCAAGGGAAAAATTTGGCTTTCTGCTGGACGCTCTTAGCTATGGCGCCCCGCCACACGGTGGCATAGCCCTTGGGCTGGACAGACTGGTCATGCTGCTGGCCGGGGTGGACAACATACGCGAAGTCATAGCTTTCCCCAAGACTGCCCAGGCGCGCTGCCTTATGACCGACGCCCCCAACGCCGTTGACGAAAAGCAATTGAAAGAGCTTGGGCTGGGGGGGAAGAATTGATGGCTGTTTCGGTTGAACGTGCTGCAAGACTCCGATTAACGAATTGACAGCTGAGGCACTTGCAAAATTATCCACTCGCTCATCGAGGTCATCTCCATGTATCCGCCCCTACATAGGGCAGTGAGCGAGGCGAGTACCCGGGGTCTGGGGAGTAGCGAGGGGGGCCGCTCGCACGCGAGCGGGACCGAGCGAATCCCCAGTTAGCATTCAATAAGCTTTTCCAAGACCCGGCACAAAACGTAACAAGCCGAAAAATGCCCGTCCCGAGTCCAAGCAGCGCATGACCGCGCTGCGTCTCCATTCGGCATAAAAATCAACGCGGGCGTAGCCCGCATCAATTTCGCCGCGCAGCGGCCAATATCGGTGGATGCCCATAGATGCCTTCGTTGATCGGGCTGATACATGGACATGGCTTCGATGGGCGGGCGGATAATTTTGCAAGTGGCTCAATGGACAATTGTGGATGCGGGCTGCGCTGGTGCCGACTAATTCAAAATTGCATGGAGGTAATTTTGAATTAGAATTGGAATAACTGGTTTTTTGCCCAATGACTCTCTTGCGCCAGATAGCCGCAACTTCCATCGCCCAGGCCGGGTGGGATCTGCAGGCCCCGCCCGTGGTGTGGCGTCCCCGCATGACGCGCTGCGCCGGCTTATTTGTGGTGGAGCAGGACAGCAGGGGGATCTGGGTTCCAGAAATAAGGCTGTCAATCCCCCTGATCCGCCGCCTTGACCGCCCTTGGCCTGTGGAAGTCTGCGGCTGCCTTTGCCGCGACGCGCAAGGGATACTGCAAAGGATACTCGAGCATGAGCTGGTCCACTACAAACTGTGGTGCGACGGCGAAAAGGATTGGGGCCACACGCCACGCTTTCGCCAGATAGTTTGGGAGGTCTTTGGGCACCAAGGCATACACCATGGGATAGGCGTGGAGGATTAGTGACGATTTGCAGCCAAACGATTGCAAATCGGTATGACACCGACCCCTAACCACTAGCACCGATGCCAGGCTACGCTTCCGTCCTTGCGGTCTTCCAGTGCTATTCCCATCTCTTTTAGTTTTTCCCTTATTCTGTCGGCCTCGGCCCAGTTCTTGTTGGCCTTAGCCTTGCTGCGGGCCGCTATCATGGCTTCGATTTCATCATCTAGGTGTCCCTGCTTCTCGCTTGGCCAGGCGGCGAAAATGGCATCTGCCTCATCCAAAAAATCCAAAACCGCGCCGCGCTCCTTTGGTTCTAGGCGGATGCGGTCATCCTGCGCGTTGATGTCGGTTATTAGAGTGAATAGCGCCGCCAGTGCTTCTGGGGAATTTAGGTCGTCGCAGATTGCTTCCCAGAAATCGTGCCTTGCTTGGGCAACGCGGGCGATGGGGTCTATGGGTTCTTTGAACTCGCCGGAGCCCCCAGGCGAGCCGACGTCCTCCATGCGCCTCCTGAACGCCCTCACGCGCTTCAATGCGGATTCAGAGGCATTCAGCCCGTCAAAGGTGAAATTGAATGGTTTTCTGTAGTGGTTGGACTGTATGGCAAACCTGAATGTTATGGGGTCAACGCCCTTTTCGCGCAGGTCGCGGAGGGTGTAAAAGTTGCCAAGCGACTTGGACATCTTTTCGCCCTCCACCAACAAGAACTCGCCATGCGCCCAGTGCCCCACCCATTGATGGCCCACAAGGCCCTCGCTTTGCGCTATTTCGTTTTCGTGGTGGGGAAAAATTAAGTCAACGCCGCCTGTGTGCAAATCAAGGTATTCGCCGAATATGTCTAGGCTCATGGTTGAACATTCTATGTGCCAGCCTGGCCGGCCCTTTCCCCATTTGCTTTCCCACCAAGGCTCGCCTGGCTTTGTGCCTTTCCACAAGACGAAATCACTGATGGAATCCCTTTCGTACTCGTCGGAGTCTATGCTGGAACCTAGCTTCATCCCGCCTTTATCCAAACGCGCCAAGCAGCCGTAACTGGGAAATGCCGAAACGCGATAATAGACGCTGCCGTCCCTTTCGTAAGCAAGGCCCTTTTCTTCCAGCCCCTCTATCAGGCGAATCATGTGCGGAACGTAGTCTGTGGCCTTTGGCATGGTGGTCGGCCTTTTTATCCGCAGCGAGTCAATGTCTTCCAAAAAGGCCTTTTCAAAGCGTCCAGTGAAGGCCCTCATCTCCCTCATGCGCGTTTCGTTGTCCGCGTCTTGCGGCAGGCCCCTTTGGGATTCGCGGATTATCTTGTCTTCGACGTCTGTAAGGTTCATGCAGAAGCGCACGTCGAATCCACAGGCCTCGAGCGTCCGCCTCAGAAAATCCTGGAACAGGAAAGTGCGTAGGTTGCCTATGTGGGCGTAGTTGTAGATGGTCGGCCCGCAGTTGTAAATCTTCGCCACTCCCGGCTCCCGTGGTACCAAGGGCTGCACATTTCGGGTCAGTGTGTTGAAAAGGCTTAGAGTTCGCATTTGGTTTGGGTGTGGGGGATAGGGGTCATAGGTCAGTGCGTTGGCCACGTTGTAGCGTTAGCGGGACATCTTTAAGCAGGCTGCAGCACAGCAGATAGGCGGGCGAGGATGTCATCCAAAAAATCAGCATCCACAAGACATGCCACAGAAAATGACCTAGCCCTCCAGTCAATAGAGCGCAGCTGCGAAAGCAGGAGTGCGCCCTCCACCGGAAGGCCATGTGGCAACATGGTTTCGCTTGGCAGGCCCTTTTGTTGGGAAGTGACTGGGACAACCCAGCAGAACCCGGAATGGCTGTTGAACAAAGTGGCGGATGCCACCAGAACCGGTCTGCGGCCTCTTTGCTCGTGTCCAAGGGCCGGGTCTAGGCTTAGCCATAATATCTCCCCTTGCTGTGGGGGGCGGGGTTTCACCACGCCTCATCTCCTTGTTTTTCGCCAAAGTCAATTTCGGGATGCTCTGTTGAGCTGACAAAAGAATCTAAGATGTTTTTTAGGGCGTAGTGCTTGCTTTGCGGCAGAGTTTTTTTCAAAAGCAGGCCGCCCTTTGCAGGGGCGAGTTCCAGCGTGTCACCGGCCCTGATGTGCATGCTGTCCGCGATTCCGCTTGGAATGCGAAACCCCAAGCTGTTTCCCCACTTGGCGACATGGACATGATACACGATGGCCTCCATTGGATAATTTTGTATAAACAAAAAAAAATGTCAAGGGTTGGATAAATGCCGATGTCAACTGACACACTCAGCCCACTCATTCAATATGGAGCGGGCCAAGCTCTGTGCGGAGCCAGAGGGGGCAGGTATGGAGACAGAGCCATCGGGGGAAAAGGTCGCACCATTTTTATGTTGCACCCAAGCCATCAGCTTTGCGGGGTCAATAGGGGTTTGGGGGCTCAGCTTGAATTTGATTTTTCCTTCTAGGTGAACGATCTCGCTGACTGCAAGCTGCTGGGCCAGC
>JAITFL010000012.1 GCA_031281385.1 Holophagales bacterium | reverse complement strand
GATACACACATCAAGGAAGCTCTGGCGAATTGGATGTTATTCAATAAACCCTTTGTTAAATGTGGCGTTGCCCTTGGCACTACCGGAATCAAAAAAATAATTTTAAAAGCCATATTTGGTGCAAGCCAACGCAGCAACATGAAATTCCTACACACGAAAGAGCAAGCTATAGAATGGCTATTGAAACAATGATGGCATGGCTCGGCCGCTTTAAGCCGCTGTGAATCAAATTCCCCCCCTTAGGTTTGCCACGGGCCACAGTTCGCCTCCACGCTCTCTCAGCAACGCCACTAGCTTTAATTGAAACATTGCGGCGATGGGGGCGGACGGATCTGGAAAGCCGTCAGGAAGAGAATGCCGCCCGGCTGTTACCTCCCCGATCCGAATCGGCCTCCCTTTGGCAATGTACTCGGCCTCCTCGCTGCTAAGCGCTCGGCTGGGACACCAAGGCAGGGCGTACAGCCCGGTGGCCAAGCCTTGCCCATCTTCGCCCGGGTCTTCCCATGGGCCTATGGCCGTTCGCAGCAGCCCAGAGAGGTGCGCGCAGCTGCCCAGTGCGCGCCCAAGGTCCCTGGCCAAGCTGCGGACATAGAAGCCGCCCCGGCACACCAGCTTCAACTTGCTTCTTATGGGCAAATCGTGGGACGCCCATTCAGCTTTGTGCAGATAGACCTGCGATGGGGGCAGGACAACCTCTTCGCCCCTGTGCGCCTTTTTGTACGCGGCTTCACCGCCGATTTTTTTTGCACTCGTCGCCGGCGGCACTTGGCTGGACCACCCTAAAAAGCCTTTGACTGCATCTTCCAATCGTTTTTCGGTTATGCCCTCCGCGCAGTGTTCCGAAACTATGCCCCCAAGGTGGTCTCCGCTGTCCGTTTCAACGCCCCACTCAATAATGGCTTCGTAGGCCTTTGGCAGCGGGTGGATCAGCTCCATCAGCCTTGTGGCTTGGCCCGAAAGCACCAGCAGCAGGCCCCTTGCAAAAGGATCCAGCGTCCCTCCGTGCCCAACGGGCCATTTTTTTTGCCCAGCCTCAAAGGCCATGCGTTTAAAAGATCGCACCACGTCAAAACTGGTCAAGCCAACAGGCTTGTGCGATAAGTAAACCCCGGGGCTTAGTTCGGGCATGTCATCTGGTCTCCGCAAAACTACTGTTTATCAGACACGAGTAGAACCCTATCCTATCAGCGCGGGCCGCGACGCAAATGTGTGTCCGGCGGCTGTCTGTTTGTTCGGCGACTCCATTGCACAATTGCCGCCAAAACCTTATAATGATACTTGTTTGTGCCATTGGGCACAATAAATGTTTTGGTTTTAGAAAAGGCACCGAAATGAAGCTGCGCGTTTTTTTACTTTTTCTGGCCGCTGTTGGCCTCTTTGGCCGTGAACAGGACGCTAGGCAAAAACCCAAGGTCGAATTCACCACCAGCCTTGGGTCTTTCATAGTCGAGCTTGAGCCGGACGCTGCTCCCAAGACAGTGGAGAATTTCTTGGAGTATGTAAATTCAGGTTTCTACAAGGATACAACCTTCCATCGCATCATCAGCACGTTCATGATACAAGGAGGGGGATTCGACCCCGATGGAACACAGAAAACGACCACCAAGAAACCAGTCGCAAACGAGGCAAAGCAAGCCTTTGAAAAGGGGCTGACCAATGTGCGCGGGGCCCTAGCCATGGCTAGGACGTCTGCCCCTGACAGCGCGACCACCCAATTTTTCATCAACGTCGTTGACAACCCGCGCTTGGACTACCCCGCCCATGACGGGGCGGGCTACTGCGTCTTTGGCCGTGTGACCGATGGGATGGACACCATTGACAAAATCCGCGACGTAAAGACGAACCCAAACAACAATAAGCCGCTTGAGGCAGTTGTGATCACTGACGCCAGATTGCTGGGCGACCCTGTTGCTCAAAAAACGAGGCCAGCGAAAAGCCAAGGTTCAGCCAAAAAGTGATCGCGCGTTTATGTCCAAGTTTTTTCTAATCCCCCCATGCCTAGGACACCAACGCAGCTCCCCGCAAGAACCACAGTAATTTTTAGGTGCGGCCCTTGGCCGCGTCCCTCCTTCACTTTCCATTTGTTCCATTAATCAACAATCAATCTGCTGTCGGAGAAAAAAGTGCCAAAAACACCATCTGCACCACGCGTGGCGGCCATCGTAGGCCCATTCATGTCTGGCAAGACTTCCGTTTTGGAAGGACTGCTGTTTTCCTGCGGGGCCATCAACCGAAAAGGGTCGGTGAAGGAAGGAAACACTGTGGGCGATTTTTCACCGGAAGCCCGCGAGAGGCAGATGGGCATCGAAGCCAACATAGCCACCGCAACATTCGGAGGGGAGAGCTGGACTTTCATTGACTGCCCAGGCTCGGTGGAATTCATGCAGGAGTCGGCAGGACCATTGATAGTTGCGGATGCAGCAATCATCGTTGTCGAGGCCGACCCAAACAGGGCGATGATGGCCGCTCCCATTCTGCGCACGCTGGAATCAAAAAACATCCCCAGGGCAATATTCATCAACAAGATGGATTCCCCCGACTCTCTGGCGAACCTAAAAGCCACCATCAACGCCCTTGCGGCTTGGTCTGGAAAGCCCTTGGTGCAACGCATGTTCCCAATCGCCGAGGGAGACTCGCTGAAAGGCTATGTTGACCTCACGCTGGAGAGGGCGTTCCATTACAACCCCACCACCAACAACGACGTACTCGTTGAAATACCAGGGGCGATCAAAGAAGAGGTGATAGCAAGCCGCCAAGAGATGATGGAAGCCGTCTGCGGGCTGGACGATGCACTGATGGAAAAACTGCTGGCGGAAGAAGTGCCCACCTTAGACGAGGTTTACACCACGCTCGCCAAAGGCTTCAAGAGCGGCGACATCGTGCCAGTGATATTTGGCGCCGCAGAAAAGAACGGTGGCCTGTTGCGCCTCTTGAAAATACTGCGACACGAAGCACCCGAATACAGTGAAACAATGGAAAGGAACGGCATCAAGCCTGAAGGCGAGCTATTGGCGCAGGTATGGAAAACAGTCCATGCCCAGCACATTGGCAAGCAAAACTATGTGAGGATATGGAAGGGAGAATTGGCGGACAGCAGCACCTTGGCTGGGGTCAGGGTTTCCGGCCTGAACAAGGTCATTGGCTCTAAACAAGAAAAAATCTCAAAAGGCTCGCCCGGCGAAATCGTGGCACTGGGGCGCATGGATCCCATCAAGACGGGGGATGGGCTGAGCCCCGCCAATGCAGTGGTGGCACTGCCCTTCCCCGAGCCGCCCCAACCTGTGATGCCTTTTAGCCTAAAGGCCGCCAAGAGCGGAGAGGAAGTCAAACTGTCCGCCGCCCTTGGCAAACTGCTGGAAGAAGACCTCAGCTACCGCATGGAGCAAAACTTGGAAACGCAAGAGCGCGTACTTTGGGGCATGGGCGAAATACACCTCAAAAACGCCGTCAGCCGCCTCAAGAGCAAATACAATGTGGAAGTTGCCTCAGAAAAACCACTGGTTCCCTACCGCGAGACCATTAAGAAAAATTGTGAACAACAGGGCAAGCACAAACGGCAGTCTGGCGGCCATGGGCAATATGGCGATGTACACTTCCGCATCAAGCCTCTGCCTCGTGGCACCGGCATCGAATTCATTGACTCCATCGTCGGCGGAGTAGTCCCCCGCAACTACATCCCCGCAGTCGAAGAGGGCATGCGAGATTATTGCAAGCAGGGGCCGCTTGGTTTCCCTGTCGTGGACATATCGGTCGAGCTGTACTTTGGCAGCTATCACGACGTGGATTCCTCCGACATGGCATTCAAGACCGCCGCCAGAATAGGTATGCAAGAGGGCCTGCAAAAGTGTTCGCCGGTTCTGCTGGAGCCAATCTTAAAAGTGCACATCAGCGTCCCCAACGAGCATACCAGCAAGGCCCAGCGCCTTGTCACTGGACACAGGGCGGGCCAAATCCTTGGCTTTGATGCAAAACCCGACTGGCCAAACTGGGACGTGGTGGATGCCTACCTGCCGCAGAGCGAAATGAACGACCTCATAATAGAAATAAGGTCGCAGACCATGGGCGTCGGCTTCTTCACTTGGGAGTTCAGCCACCTGCAGGAGCTGGAGGGCAGAGAGGCCGACAAGATTGTTGAGACAAGAAAAAAGGCCCTAGAGTAATGACAACAGCAGGATGACCCATAGCAAGCCACCTGATCGCCGAATCGCCAAATGATCCCATTTGAGCTAATGCCCGGAGCCAAGCACTGGATGCCAAGCCTGCCTAAATTGGCAGTGCACAGCGGCCCTATCTGGGTGTATGGGCCGTCCGGCTGCGGAGCCTCAACGTTGGCCAACTGGCTGGCTGCCCAGCGCGGCGCTGCGGCAATCGAAAGTTCTGCGTCAATGGACCTTGACGCTTGGCTGAAAGACAACCCATTGGGCTCAGTCGCATCAAACAGAGCGCCAAACCCCAAGAGCCTGTGCGAAATTTTCAACTTTGCCTTGCTGGAGCTGTGGCCCTTAGACGACGACCCCGAATCTATCCACGGATGCCTTCAGCATCTGGCCCTAGACGAAGGCCTGAAACCCCCACTCCCCTCAGAATTGGCCGCCCTGCCCTGCAATGGGAATTTTCAGGAGCTAAGGAACCGCATCCGGCGCTGGCACCTGCTGGGCGAATTGCCAGAGCCAAACGAGCCAAAACTTCTCGAACCCGAGGACATAGCAACGAACCTTCATGTTTTGGAGCGAACACTGCTGCACAGGGCGCTGAGGCGCAGCTATGGCAACAGGGCAGAAGCGGCGGCGCGCCTCGGCATCTGCCGAAGGCAGCTATATTTGCTGATCGGGCGGCATGGCGACCCTGTCCGCGGGCAGCCGCCGGGCTCCGCTGCTCCAAAGCGCCTAGAAAAAATGCGGCATAATTCTATTAGCCCTTACAGACCTTGACGGCGACAGGAATGGAACAGACATGGCCAACCCGATAAAAGTGCTGATAGTTGACGACGACCCCGGAATGAGGGAGGGCATGGCCCTTAGCCTGAAGCGGGCCGGATTCATCTGCTACCAAGCGAGGAGCGGAGAAGATGCACTGAACATGATCCGCCCTGGAGCCTTCGACGCTGTCGTGACGGACTTCAAAATGCCGGGGGGGATGGACGGGCATGAACTCACGGCCCGCCTCAGGGCGTTGGACCCTTCCCTGCCGGTTCTGCTTGTTACGGCCTACGGCTCAAATATTGGCAAAGAGGCCATGCGGCTTGGCGCATTTGATTATCTGTCAAAGCCATTCAGCCCCGCCGAACTGGTCTCGGCTGTAAAAAAATCGCTTCGCACAGACGAAAAGCT
>JAITFL010000138.1 GCA_031281385.1 Holophagales bacterium | reverse complement strand
GTATTACTATGGCGCAAAAATAGGCGTGTTGGGCCTCAATGGCAGCGGTAAGTCAACCGTGCTAAGGATAATGGCTGGCGTTGACAAAGATTTCAATGGAGAGGCGGTGCTTAGCAAGGGCTACTCCACGGGCCTTTTGGAGCAAGACCCCATACTCGATGGCTCCAAGACTGTGCGCGAGATCGTTGAAGAGGGGGCATCCGAGCAAGCGGCTTGGCTGCGCGAATACAACGAGGTCAGCGAAAAATTCGCCGAGCCAGACGCAGACTATGACGCGCTGCTGGCCAAGCAAGGCGAATTGCAGGAAAAAATAGATGCCGCCGATTGCTGGGACTTGGATTCGCGCTTAGACCAAGCTATGGAGGCACTGCGCTGCCCCGACCCAGATACGCCCGTCAAGGTGCTATCGGGCGGCGAGCGCAGGCGGGTGGCGCTTTGCAGGCTTCTGATACAAAAGCCGGACATATTGCTGCTGGACGAGCCAACGAACCACCTAGACGCAGAAACAGTTGCATGGCTGGAAAAGCACTTGCAGGATTACAAAGGTACTGTCATCGCCGTCACGCACGACAGATATTTTTTGGATCACGTTGCCGAGTGGATTCTGGAGCTGGATCGCGGCGAGGGCATTCCTTGGAAAGGCAATTACTCCAGTTGGCTTGAGCAAAAGAAAAACAGGCTGGCCTTGGAAGAAAAGCAGGACGACAAGCGGCAGAAAACGCTGGAGAGGGAACTTGATTGGATACGCATGTCCCCCAAGGGCCAGCACGCAAAGAGCAAATCCAGGATAGCCAACTATGAAAAACTGGCCAATGCAGATGCCAAGGAGAGAGAGACAGAACTGGAAATATATATCCCCAGCGGCCCCCGCATGGGCGACATCGTCGTTGAGTTCGAGGGTGTGTCAAAAGCGTTTGGGGACAAGTCACTATTTGAAAATCTCTCATTCCAAGTTCCAAGGGCTGGCATCTTGGGCGTGATCGGCGCCAATGGCGCGGGCAAAACCACACTGCTGCGCCTAGTCACTGGCCAAGAAAAGGCAGACGGCGGCAAAATCAAAATCGGCGAAACGGTAAAAATGGCCTACGTTGACCAACTCAGATCGGGTCTCAACGTAGAAAAAAGCGTGTTTGAAGTAGTCAGCGGCGGCTACGAAGTGATCAACCTTGGCGGGCGCGAAATAAACATCAGGGCCTGGCTCAGCCGCTTTGGTTTTAAGGGCGAAGACCAGCAAAAAAAAGTAAAGGAATTGAGCGGCGGCCAGCAGAACCGCCTCAACTTGGCGCTGACCCTAAAGAGCGAATGTAACCTATTGTTCTTTGACGAACCCACGAATGACTTGGACGTGAACACCATGCGCGCACTGGAAGAGGCCATAGAGGGCTTTGCCGGCAGCGCGGTGATAGTCAGCCACGATAGATGGTTCCTAGACCGCTTGGCTACCCACATTTTGGCTTTCGAGGGCGATTCAAGGGTGGAGTTTTTCGATGGCAACTACACAGAATATGAGCAGTACAGAAAAGACGTGCTTGGCCTGAAGCCCTTTGACCCGCATAGGATCAAGTATCGGAAATTAACCAGAGGATAAAGGCAAAAATACCAGCGGCTCCTATTTTTCTCTTTGGCCTATGCGGCTACAATTGATGGGATGCAATCAACCTTAGCGTGTCCAGACTATCCCAAGATCGAATCGGGCCTTGGCTACCGATTTCACAACATGGAGTTGCTGAAGCAGGCGCTTTCGCCGCCATCTGCCGGGCTGCCACTAGACAACCAAAGGCTAGAGTTTTTTGGGGATTCTGTCTTGAATCTCTGCACCACCCGCTTGGTCTATAGCGCCCATCCGGATTGGAAGGAGGGCCCGCTAACGAGACTGCGGGGCAAAATTGTTTCCACCATGTCGCTATGCGACTGGGCGATGGATCTGAAAATAGTCTTGGAGCCTGGCCCAAGGTCTTCAAAGAAACAAAGAATATCCGCAAAAGAATTGGCGGATGCTATGGAGGCCCTGCTGGCCGCGGTCGTCTTGGATTCAGAAGAAACCGGGAAAGATGGGCTGGCGCAGGCCCTTGCCATCATTGAAAGGCACTTTGGGGAGGCCATCCGAACTGCGGGCATCAACGACTGGGAGTGGGACGACCCAAAGACCGCCCTGCAAGAAAAAGTCGTCGCGCTGGGCTGGGAGCCGCCTGTTTACGACATGATCGAAAAAACGGGTTCGGAACACGCCCCCATTTTTGTTTGCAGCGTAAAGGCCGGCAAATACACGGCAACGGCAAAAGGGCCGACAAAAAAAAATGCGGAGATGAGAGCGGCTATGCAGGTTCTTAGGAGGGTAATGGAATCTATGAGGCCCTGATGCTGTATTAGTGCGGCTTCGATGGGTACCTCAATGGTTTTGCAAAAAATTCCATTTTACAAATAAACCGATCCAAGGGTTAGGCGTATTCTAATTAGTGACAAGGTGGTGCCATGCGACAATCTTTATCAATAATCGCGCTGGGCGCAGTTTCTATCTACATGGGCTGTCGGGACATGCGCCCCAAGGCCCAAGATTGGGTAATTTCTGCCCCCGAAGTGTCTGCGCTCGGCATATCATGCGGCTTGGCCTTGGCGCTGGAATCCCCTGCCGCCCGCGAAGCCATCACAAAGTATCCGCAGTTTGACCAAGCGCTCGAGCTATTTTTGGACAAGGCTAAAATTGACCCAACGTCAGAAACAGGCAGGGTTTCAGCTTATTTCATCAACCGCCCCGGCACCAAAATAGCCCCTGAATCGCCCGAAGACCTTG
Source organism: Holophagales bacterium (assembly GCA_031281385.1). Next base: position 2,677 of record JAITFL010000138.1, on the reverse strand, counting down.
CCGGGTTGGCCCAAACGGTGTTCTTCCAAATTGCTGGATTCAGGGATCCAAAAGCAATTGAGAGAATGATTATAGAGACATTTCCACCGGCGGGAAGCCTAAACATGAGGGGGCGCGAGTACCCGCTGTTTATCGTTTTAGATATCAACAACTTCCATTTAAGGGTCTTCTCGGACAACGAGGGGAGGCTTTGGATTGGAGAGATAGCTGCCCTTGAGGAGCTGGCAAAGAGGCGTAGTTTCGGCGACAATAGCCCCATTTCCCGCGCATCCGAATGGGTATCCCGGGCAGGCGCCATCCAAGGGTTCATTCAGCCTGAATTACTGTCCAGCGACTTGCTTCAAGAGCTTGCCAAAGTGGTGCCGGCTGGCATCAAGGGGGTCGCTTGGTCTGTCTCGCCGCCGGTGGATGGCGGGCAGACAGTCGAACTCGATTTAGTTGTCACCGGGGCCGGAGATGCCATAACCCAGCTAAAGCCTTGGATGCAGCGTCTCATCGCAATGGCCTCATCGCTTGGCGGGGAAGGCTCCAAGCCGCCGGACACAGTCCAAGAAAACAACAGAATGGGGATCAGGTGCCAATTCAACAAAGACCAACTAGCCGATGCCCTTAAGCTTGTGGACTTAAACAATGTCATCGTCCTGCCAAAGGACACCAAGCTATCGGCCCCGGCCAAAACAAAGAAATGAGTACAGAGACGGCTGACGCAAGCCCAGAATTTTGGATGGATAGGCTCCAAGACGGACATGAGGAGGCCCTTGCCCATTTGATGGAGCGTTTCGAGAAGCCTATTTTTTCTTTTCTTTACAAAAAACTCCACGGCGAAAAACACATAGTGCAAGAACTTACACAGGAAGTATTTATGAAATGCCTGTCGCAGAACAGCCGATTTGAAAAGGGCCGCCCAGTCGCGCCTTGGCTTTTTACCTTGGCGGCTAATACGGCCACCGACCATCTGCGTAAAAGAGGAAGGGAGCTACCAGCACCCGACGCCCTTGATGTTCCCGATCCGCACCAGCCTTCGCCTTGGGAACAAATAGACCAACAGCGCAAGCTGAAGTCGCTCAAGGCCGCCTTGGACGAGTTGACAAAAAGGCAAAGGGATGTGGTGGAGGCTTACTACATCCAAGAGCGCCCAGTCAGGAACATAGCCGAAGACCTTGGATGCGCCGAAGGGACGGTCAAGGCCACAATTTTTCAAAGCCTTGTCAAACTGCGAAAATCTTTAGCACCAACTGGATCAACAGGAACAACGCCATGAACAACAACTCCACAGATTCAAGAAACTCCAGCCAAGGCACAGATGGCGTCCCTGATTCTGCTGGACGCGCCTTCGATGGGACTAGCGATGCTTTGGCGCCGCCTTTGAAAAGAATGTCGCCAGATTCAATTGATGATTCAATGGCTTTCGATCTCTTAGAGAACCCACAAAATTGGCCCGGCGACCCAGCTATACAGGCCACCTTGGCCGAATTGCTGGAAGTCCACTTGGCCCTGCACGCCCACGCAGATGAATTGGCCTCAACGTTGATGCGCCCAAAAGGCTTTAGGCGCCATGCCTCTGGATGGCTGATAGCGGCAGCGGCGGCCGCTTTTGCGGTATTGCCCGCCGCATACGTATTCACCCGCGTCAGGGAGGCCCACCGCATGCAGGCAAGGGGGGCGGAGTTGGTGACCCAATACCAAAAGCGGGTGCAGGCAAAGCTTTGGTCAGATTTCTTCATGGATTCGCTTGACCTGCTAAAACAAATCGAATCCAAAGCCAAATATTGCGCTCCCGACCTTGAAGACAGGGGCGGTGAAATCGAAATGGCCAGAAGGCTATACGCGCTCGGGCGCTCCCTGCCTTCTGACGGACTGGATGACCCCAAGCTGTTGGAAGCGGGCAGAAATATCCAAAATTGGCTCACGGAAGTCTCTGCCAACGATTCCTGCATTTCTGTCGAGCGCACCCATGAATTATTGCTGATGGCCCAGTCAATGGAACTCAAGCACAAAACCAACATGCTTCAAAACAAGTTGAAGGAGATTGAGTCATGAGACATCTCGCGCTCGCACATCTCTGCATCCTTTTTGCCGTGTTCCCTGCCCCTGGCTCTTGCCAAGAGACAGAGGAACCCTTTGCCAGCCCCATTTTTCAAGAGCATGGGGAAAAGAAAAAAGACCCGCCAAAGCGCGACGCAGATAGAAAGAACCTTCCCGGTGAGGTATCAAAGCTGGACATTGAAGACCTTAGCCGCGAAATAGAACGGTTGGCGCAAGAAATCAGCGCGGCGGCAATCAAGGCCGCAAAGAAGAATTCGGTTGACAACGAAGACTTCACCCGCGAGATGGAGACCCTCCGCCGCGAAATGGGAAAGATGGCCCAAGAGATTAACGCACAGGCACGGCGCGCTGGTAACTTGGCACAATCCCAGCCTTCTGATGCCCTGCTGGCATCCGCTAGAGCGCAGCGTTTGAGAGGCCGTTATGCCGAGGCAGCCGAACTCTATTCACAGTACATCGCGAATAACCCGAACAGCTCAAGGCTGTTTGAATCTAGGTTTTGGTACGCCAATTCTCTATTCGAGGATCAAAAATGGAAGGAAGCGGCGGCGGCCTTTACCGAGTTCCTACAGAAACATCCCGACCAGAGAACTTTCTCACAAGTGGCAAAGGGGGACAGAATTCATTGTTG
>JAITFL010000110.1 GCA_031281385.1 Holophagales bacterium | reverse complement strand
GTAGTGAGACCCCCCGTTTAGCATTAGGGCGCACTTCATGACTCAGCGCTAAACGAACCAAGTTGTCGTGGTGTTCATACCGAGCATGAAAAATAGGAACGTGCTGCCGGGACGCGCCTGGTACCATTCGGCACGATGCCAAAGAGTCTCGCAGTCCAAAGATGTTAGACTTTTGTATGGAGTCAAACTGAAAATACCATTGGTCTATAACGCGAAATCGGGGCCCCGCTGGAGGGATCTTGATGCCATTTTGGCCAGCATGGACGCTGGGCTGAGGGCGCGGGTGGAGCCAATTGAAATATCTTTCCCCTTTGATTATTCAGAGTCCATCGAAAAAGCCCAACGTGCGGGTGGGCCGTTGGTGGTCTTAGGGGGCGATGGCACCATCCACCATGCGGCAAAGGCGCTTTTGGAAAAGGGCTGCCCGGCCCCTTTGGCCGCCTTGCCCGGCGGCAGTGGGAATGGGCTGGCGAGGGGACTCAGAATTCCAGAAAACCCAATAGGCGCGCTAGAAAACCTTTTGAGTGGCAGAGAGATGATGATGGACGTTGGGCGACTAGATGGCGAGCCATTCTTCAACGTGGCGGGCTGCGGCTTTGAAGGGGACTTGGCCCATGAATTTGACAGTTCCAGCGGAAAAAGGGGTTTTTTCAGCTACGCGAAAATTGCCCTAAAACTTTGGCGCAGTTCCGAGCCGTTGAACGCACGATGGGACGCTGTTGGCTTGGCACCGTGCGAACCAAGGACTGGGCTAGAAAAACTAAAGGCGGCTTGGCACGGCTCTGCTCCAGAGGTTCCTAGCAACGTGTGGAGCCTATGTTTTGCCAACCTGCCCCAGTACGGATATGGCCTATGTATAGCGCCAGGCGCAGACCCCACAGATGGGGCCATCCAATGGGCGGCACTGGCCAAGCCAGGCGTCTTTGATTTTGTCGCCGAACTGCCCCAATTGTTTCGGGAAAATGGGAGAACAAAACTGAGAAGAGAGGGCCAAATAAAAAAGGCCACCGTGCATTTTGATTTCCCCGTGAATTGGCAAATGGACGGCGAGCCCGCCCAGCCAAGGGACAGGGCAGAGATCGCAGTCGAGCCAAGGGTGTTCAGGATGATGGTGATAAGGGGCTGCCCCTGGTCATGATTGGGGAACAATATACTTAACTTGCCCCACCCCATCCTGTTATTCTTTCATTGTTCGTTATTTATTTTTACCCGTTTGCCTGGAGGGCATGTATGTTCAAATTCAGACGCTTGGTGTCAATAGGGTTGGTTTTTGCGTTGTCGGCGATAGCCGCGACAGCTAGGGCGCAGGAGGATCCAAATATCGCCCGCATCATAGACGTTGGCACAAAAGACCCACAAGTGATGGTTTGGAACGATTTTTTGTCCAACCGCTTCGGCGGTAGGTACACAGGTTCGGACGCTTACATCAATGCGTCGGACTGGGCCCTCTATCAGTTCAAGCAATGGGGGCTAAAGGCGTGGAAAGAAGAAGTGGGCACTATGCCGGTTGGCTTCAATCGCGGGCCTTGGTTTGGAAAGATGACCAAGCCCGTTGAGAAAGACCTATACTTTGGAACGCCCTCTATGACCGCAGGGACCAAGGGCATCCAAAGGGGGCACGTGGTTGTCGCGCCCGAAAAGGTGGAAGACGTTGCGGGGATGAAGGACAAGATAAAGGGAGCATGGCTTTTGTGGCCCGGCAGGAGCGAGGGCTTTGCAAGGGACGGCAGGCGGGACACAAAGATGAGCCCCCTTGTGTTGGCGCTGGTGGAGGCAGGGGCGCTGGGGACCATTCAGTCCTCTCCTGCAGAGCCTTTCAGGATCATGGACGGCGGCGTGGCTTCTTGGGACGACCTGCCGGTGCTGCCCGACATCAAGCTGCTGGACAAGCAGTATGACGAAATTAAGGCGTTGGTCGAAAAAGGCGAAAACGTTGAACTGCAGTTTGAAATCCGCAATTGGTTCAAGATGGGCCCAGTGCCGTACCACAATGTGATAGCCGTTTTGGAAGGGCGCGAAAAACCAGACGAATATGTTGTGATCGGGGGCCACCTGGACAGCTTTGACGGAGGCACCGGAGCCGTTGACGACGGCAATGGGGCGTCCTCTGCCATAGAGGCAGTTAGGCTGTTGGTCAAGGCTGGGGTCAAGCCAAGGCGCTCTGTGATGATAGTTCTGTTCGCCGCAGAAGAGATGGGGCTGTGGGGTTCACAGCACGTGGTCAAGAACCATCCGGAGTGGAACCAAAAAATGAGCTTCGCCATGGCTAGAGACGGCAGCCCACACGCTGTCACTGGTCTTAGCGTGCCTGCTGACTGGTACAATGATTTCGAGCGCTTCACCGCGCCGCTAAAAAACTTCAATCCCAAATTCCCATTCACGTTAGTGAAAAGTGAATTTCCAAACGTCAGGCCAGAGAACCCGGGAGGGACGGACTTGACCGTGTACAGCCAATATGGCATCCCCGTCTTTGTCGGTGCAGGGCGCAGCGAGTACAACACCCACAACTATCAGCACATCTGGCACACTCTTTCGGACACATACGACGACGTTTTGAGATTCGCCGAGCACCAGCAACACGCCGCCATCTGCCAGGCAGTTATAGGCTATGGCGTAGCAGAGCTGCCAAACCTTTTGAGCCGCGAAAATTTCTTCCTGAAAGATGGGCTTTATGCAGACATTAATTTTGGAACCATGGAATCGCCCAAGCGCGTGTTGATCCGCTTGGACACCGACGGCGCCCCCGAGCAGGTGGCGCACTTCTTGGCCGCGACGGAGGGCAGAGGAGATTTCATGCGCGGGCCAGGGGGGCCAAGAGGTGGCATGCAGGCCCAGGGCGCACAGGCAAGGCCGCCGCTGGCTACGATAATTTCGGCCAGGGCAAAATATTTCGAGGCCAAATTCAGTGAGGCTTTGGCGCGCAGCGCAAATGTCCCCCGTGTCGCAAACAAAAGCCTGAAATCGGCAAAGGGGCTGCTTGGTTTCGCGCCCGATGGTTTTGCGGTTGTAGCAAGGCCCAAAGCAGAGCTGCCAAACAAATACACTCCCATTGGGTCAATCGTCGCCACCACAGACGGCTTTGAAACCCTAAAGCCGACTGACCCTATCAGGATGCTCAGGATCATCAGGGTTGGGGACGCGGCAAAGGCTTTCAAGGCTGCGACTGCGGAAGAGAAATGAGTTGGTTGATGTTCTTGCAAAACTTAGATAATTATGGGCTGTGAGGTTACCTAGCATAGCGAACTTTGGAGCGGGGAGCGGATTTGGAACCCCGCATCGGTGTTGGCCGCTGCGCGGCAGTACTGATGCGGTGCTTCGCACCGCGCCATGTTTATGCCGATTGGATACGCAGCGCGGTCATGCGCTGCTTGAACTCGGGAGGAAGGCGTTGCGGCTTTGGGCGTTTCCCTCCGGGGCATGGAAAAGTCCTCTAAATGCTAACTGGGGATTCGCTCTGGCCCGCCGCGCATGCGAGCGTGGCTTTCCGGCGCGGGCTCCAAATCCGCAGCCCCCTGCGGGGTCTGCTCCATTCCGGCCTTTTTAACCCCGCCAATCGCCGTAAAGTCTTTGTGGCTGCCGCGCAGCCCCAAAGCCAACGGCGAAGCGGCGGTGTTCCTAGCCCATTCTGGCTTTTGGAGAGTATTCCCCAGACCCCTAGGGTACTCGCCTCGCCTACTGCCCTATGTAGGGGCTGATACATGGGCATGACTTCGATGGGGGGGCAGATGCTTGGAAGATTGCTTTGATGAGCATCAGAATAGTTTTGCGAGAGCCTCAACAGACAACCTGCTATAATTAACTGTTCAAGTGAGGTACGACATGACCAAGTACGTATATGCCTTTGGCGGAGACCGAAACGAAGGCAACGCATCAATGAGAAACACCCTTGGCGGCAAGGGCTGCAACCTGGCAGAAATGGCGGGCATGGGGATCCCGGTGCCGCCGGGCTTCACCGTCATCACAGACGTATGCACGATGTACAACCAAGCGGGCAAAACGCTTCCGCAAGAAGTTGTTCAGCAGATCCGCGAAGCCCTTGACTGGCTAGAAAAAAACCAAGGCTGCAAGCTGGGCGACCCTGCAAACCCGTTGCTCATTTCGGTAAGGTCTGGCGCCCGCGACTCCATGCCCGGAATGATGGACACAGTGCTTAACTTGGGCCTCAACGACAAGTCCGTAGAGGGCCTGGCCAAGGCCAGCAACAATCCGCGCTTCGCGTACGACAGCTACCGCCGCTTCATCATGATGTATTCCGACGTAGTCCTCGACGTACACAAAGACCACTTTGAAGAAAAGATAGAAGCCCTCAAGCACAAAACGGGCAAAAAGCTGGACACAGAAGTGACGGCTGATGAATGGAAGGCCCTTTGCGCCGAATTTAAGGCCATCGTAAAAGAAAAGCTGGGAAAAGATTTCCCCCAAGACCCTTGGGAACAGCTATTGGGCGGCGTCAGGGCCGTGTTCAACTCTTGGGACACAGAGCGCGCCATCATCTATAGGCGAATGAACCGCATACCCGACGAATGGGGCACGGCGGTGAACGTGCAGACTATGGTGTTTGGCAACATGGGCAACGACTGCGGCACGGGCGTGGCGTTCACCCGCGACCCTGGCACGGGCGAGCCGTACTTCTATGGCGAATACCTGATAGACGCGCAGGGCGAGGACGTGGTCGCCGGCGTCCGCACTCCCCAGCCAATCACCAAGTACCAAGCCACCGGCAGCGGATTGAAGAGCCTAGAAGAAGAAATGCCAAACGTCTATAAAGAGCTTTTTGAAACCTGCCAAAAACTTGAAAAGCACTTTAAGGACATGCAGGATCTGGAATTTACCATCCAAAAGGGCAGGCTGTACATGCTGCAAACCCGCAACGGCAAACGCACCGCCCTTGCGAGCATCCGCATAGCCCTAGACATGGTGAAAGAGGGCATGATTGACGAAGCCACGGCCCTAAAGCGCATCAAGGCCGACGACCTTACGCAGTTGCTTGCCCCGATATTCGACAACAAAGAAAAAGAAGCGTTCAAGAAAAATGGCAAATTGATGACAAAAGGGTTGCCAGCCGGCCCAGGCGCCGCAACTGGCGTCATAGCCCTGTCAGCCGAAGAAGCCCAGAAGTTGGCGGAAAAGGGGCCGGTGGTGCTGGTCCGCATTGAAACCTCGCCAGAGGATCTGGCCGGCATGGTGGCCGCCAAAGGCATCCTGACAGCCAGGGGCGGCATGACATCTCACGCCGCAGTCGTAGCGAGGGGCATGGGCAAACCCTGTGTTTGCGGGGCATCCGCGCTGGCGATTGACACCGCCAAAAGGACAGTCTCGGTTGGCAGCGTCACACTAAAAGCTGGCGTAGATTACATTTCAATAGATGGCAGCGCGGGCGAAGTGTATGCCGGCCAGCTTAGCGCGTTCCCATCAGAAGTCAACCAAGTGCTGATTGACAAAAACATTAAGCCCGACCAAAGCGAAACCTACCAGCGCTTTGCCACCATCATGTCCTGGGCCAACAAGTACCGCACGATGAAGGTCCGCACAAACGCAGACACCCCCCACGATTCTGCCGTCGCAAGGGCCTTTGGCGCCGAGGGGATAGGGCTTTGCAGGACAGAGCACATGTTCTTTGAGGGCGAGCGCATCATAGCCGTCCGCGAGATGATATTGGCCAAAGACGTGAATGGCCGCAAAGCCGCCCTTGCCAAGCTGCTCCCCATGCAGCGCAAAGACTTTGAAGGCATCTTTGAAGCCATGAACGGCCTGCCGGTCAACATCCGCCTCATCGACCCGCCCCTGCACGAATTTGTCCCCCACGATGAAAAGGGCCAAGCCGAAATGGCAAAAGTGCTGGGCGTGTCCCTAGAAGAAGTCAAGCAGCGCGTCGAAAAGCTGCATGAGTTCAACCCCATGATGGGGCATCGGGGCTGCCGCTTGGGCATCACCTACCCCGAAATCATCCGCATGCAAATGCGCGCCATAGCCGAAGCCGCCATCAATGCCGAAAAGAAGGGCATCAAGGCCATACCAGAGGTCATGGTGCCGCTCATCGGCACCGTCAAAGAGCTTTCGTTCACCAAGGCCGAAATGCTTGCCGAAATCGCCGAGATCAACAAAGAGCAAGGCACCAATTTTAGTTGCCAGATCGGCACCATGATAGAGATACCCCGCGCCGCAATAACCGCCGACCAAGTAGCCCTAGAAGCCGACTACTTTAGCTTTGGCACCAACGACCTTACCCAGATGGGCTTTGGCTTTAGCCGCGACGATGCAGGCACGTTCCTGCGCGACTACTACGCCAAAAAGATTTTGGACGATGACCCATTCCAAACCTTGGATCAGCAGGGCATCGGCGAACTGGTCAAAATGGCCTGCGAAAAAGGGCGCGCCGCCAAGCCGGGCTTCAAGCTGGGAGTCTGCGGCGAACACGGCGGCGACCCACGCTCGGTCAAGTTCTTCTTCAAGTGCGGCCTAAACTACGTGAGCTGCAGCCCCTTCCGCGTGCCAGTGGCCATTGTGGCGGCGGCACAGGCCAGCCTAGAAAAGTAGATATTGTAGTAGGTACAAGTTACCAGAGGCCACAGCGATAAGGATGCGGCTGGAGATAGAGAAGCGGCACTTGGCGCCCATCCCCCCCGGCCGCTATTTGTCTACCGCAACCCGAGGAGCGGCATCGCCAGAAGCCGGCAGACCTGCTTTGTCAGCCTCTGGGCGAAGAAGCAGACTAAGGGGGATCGGCGTGACCAACGACTACCAAGACACCAACGGCATCCCCTCCAGACCGGTGGGATGCTAACATTCGACGATGGAAGCAAGCGGGCGTGAGGCGAGGGTCAGCGGTAGCCAACTCATTCCGAAAACTCCATTGACTTTCACAGTACCCTCTTTTTAATTTATAATGACTTTAGTCATTTGTAGGTATTTTATGGGAACGCAGAAATTCGGGAGAAGCAAGGGGGCACTTGATGGCGATGCTGCCTGTCTAGGCACGGTTTGGCAACAGTTACGGCGCCCGCTTGACTTTGTCGAACCCAAGTGCTGTGGGCAAGCCAATGCCCACGCCCGATGCTTTCCATGAGTTTGTCTTGGCCCCTTTTCCCTGATCTTAGCCTTAAACAATGGAGATACGGCAATGCAAACAAAAACAAAACCGAAAACCAGCGAAGCCCTTTACACTTACATTCGCGCAGACCGTCCCATTATTTACATCAACCATTTCGATTCCAAGGAAATAGATGATGTACTGGGGAGAATGCCAAGTCAACCGAAAATTATAGAATTCAACAACGCTTTGGGTTATATTTCATTTGAAACGAAAACCAGTCTGTCAGAAGAGCTAACGTTGGAGAGTTTCCTCGCCCTCTACCTTCAAGAAGTATTCAACGAGCGCACTTTAATTCTACTTAAGGACATACACAATTTTTTCATCAATGATAAGGTAATTGCTCTGCTTAAACTGATGGCGGACAAAATCCGTAGCACAAAAAATTACAAGGTCAACATCCTAATTGTATCAGCAAAACTTGTGATACCGGCAGAGCTGGAACACATGATTACACTGTTTCAGTGTCCCCTTCCCAAAGATGCCGAAATCAATGAAATTATCGAGCAGTTTTGCAAAGAAGTTGAATACAAAATTGACCCTAAGGATTCAGCTGAAATCGCCCGTGCGCTTGTTGGTTTGAATGGATTTCAAATTAACCAGACACTTAGGTATGCCTATCTTCGCAACACAAATAGTCTGAATTTCAATAAAACCAAAGAATGGATTTTACAGGAAAAAGAGCAGATTGTTAAAAAATCGGGAAAAATCGAGTACATAAACTCCGATGAAAACATCGAAAATATTGGCGGACTAGAAAATTTGATAGAGTGGCTAAAGAGAAAACAAAAAATCATACAAGACATAGACAAAGCGATTCACTTTTGTGTTGCAATACCGAAAGGTCTTATGATCGTTGGCATGCCAGGCTGCGGGAAAAGCCTTGCTGCAAAGGCGGCTGCCAAGCTATTTGGCATTCCGTTGCTACGGCTGGACGTGGGGCGACTGATGGGCAAATATGTCGGTGAATCAGAGGAAAACATGAGACAGGCCCTTTCAATCGCAGAAGCCAGTAGCCCATGCGTAATATGGATAGACGAAATAGAAAAGGCCTTTGCTGGGCTTGGCGGATCAGGCGGAGGCAGTGATGTAACTACGCGGCTGTTCGGTCACTTCCTCACTTGGATGCAGGACAAAGAGAACTCCCCGAAAAATACGGTGTTTGTTGTAGCAACTGCCAACGACATATCCCACCTACCAGCAGAGTTCTTACGAAAAGGCAGGTTCGATGAAGTCTTTTTTGTGGATTTCCCAAACGAGGGTGAGCGGAAAAAAATCTTTGAGATTCACCTAAAAAAGCGCAATCGGAATGAAGCACTCAACTTGACACAAATAGCACAAATGACCAGCGGATACTGCGGTGCAGATATTGAGGCGGTTGTGTTGGAAACCATTGAGCATGCCTTTCTTGAGAACCGCAAACATATCACGCAAGACGATTTGCTGACTATAATCAAAGACACGAAGTCAATCTCCGTCAACCAAAAGGCAAAGATAGATACTATTCGTAAGGGAGTGAAAGAGTACGAAATCAGGCCCGCAAGCAAACCCTAGCAAATCACAAATCAAAGGAGGCAAAATTGTCTGACGCAAACAGTGAATACAACTCACAAGACCAAACGCCCGAACTCCTTATCGTTGATGAATACTTTGAGCCAGCCATTAGCGATTCAGAAGCGGCCAACCTCAAGTCGCTTCTGAAAAAATTTGTCGAGAGCTACATTGCGAACAAGGACAGGTTATCCTTCGATCAATGGCTGGCCGGCATGCTGAAAGAAGAACTACCGGAACACAGCGAGGCGGATATCTCAGCCATGTGCGCTGACATCCAGGAGACGCTCAGCACCAACAAAAAAAACCTGCAATCGCTTGAGTCCTCAATCCAAGCCGGGCATTCAAAGGAGTCGTGGTTTGCTGACAAACTTTTGGAGAGTATTTCATACACAAGCCAGCAAGAAATGGTCAAGCATCTGCAAAGCCTCGATGACGCTATCTTCAAAGCTAACGATGCACTGCATGGCACACTAACTACCAAGGCCGGACTGGTGAACCAGAACTCCAACCTTGACGGCTTCATAGCAGAGCAGTACCACGCCCAACGCTTCAATCTCAACGCCGAAACCGCCGGTAGCCCCCTCCGTGCCCGCGTTGTCAAACCGACAGGTGCGTACAGCAAAAATGGTGTTGATATAGTCATCGAGGACAGCGCCAAAAACGTTGTCAAACGTTATCAGTCCAAGTACTGCGAAAACGCAGAAGCCACCCTAGATGCATTCCAAAGCGGCGACTACAGGGGGCAACAGAAATTGGTGCCTGACGACCAGTTGCAGGACTTTTGCGCCAAAGGCATCAAAGCCACCAACAGAATAGAGGCCGATGGTATCACCAGTGAGCCCCTTACCAAAGCGGCCGCCAAAGAGCAGCAAGCAAAAGCCCAAAAAGGGGAATCTATTGATTTGGACTGGAACGCATACAAGGCAAAACACATTGCCCTTGGCATCGGCAAACAGGCTGGTAAAGCTGGCTTGCTCGGCGCAGTCATAGGCGCTAGCACGCATGTCATTCAAAAGTCGTGGCGCGGGGAAAAGATTAAGGGCGAAGAGGTCGTAGAGACCGCATTGAAGACTGGCGCCGACTTTGGCATAAAGGGCGCTTTGACAGGGGCGATAAAGGCGGGGGCAGAAAAGGGGATACTCAGGGCCATCCCAAAAGGCACCCCCGTTGGCGTGATCGCCAATATTGTCTTTGTTGGCGTGGAAAACGTGAAGGTCTTGATGGAAGTGGCCCAAGGGAAGCTCACGTTACCGGAAGGCATAGCAAAGATGGAGCGCGTGACCGTCTCCATTGTTGCCGGCATTGCAGCTGGCGCGAAGGGCATGGCACTCGGGGCAATGGTCGGCTCAGTGTTTGGGCCAATTGGGACGGCAGTGGGTGGATTCATCGGTGGGACCGTCGGTTACATGGCTGGCTCAAAGATTGGGGACATTGTTGTCACTACAGCGCAAAGGGTTAGAGCGGCGGCAGGCCCGATAATAACCAGGACAATAACCAGAATGATTGCCACAGCCGGACGTTCCTTGCAGGGTGTTGGAAGGGTTATGCGGAGAATATTTACATAATTTTGGTGTCATAAAGGTACAAACGAAATGTCAGAGCTCATTCCCATCACCATCGGCGATGCTCCCTACTTCAGACTAGAGAACTTGCGTTCGAACTCTTCCGCTGAAATGGTCAAGGAATTGGTGGAGCTTTACCAAGACAAGACTCTCCACCGCTGACTTAAGAAAAACGGGTATTCTCAAATTCTTGCCAAGGTCAAGCAAATTGCGGCGACCGATGACACAGGCATCGCCATGGCACTCATTGAAGTTCTTGGTCTCAAGGCGGACATCATCGAAGAAGTAAAAGAAATTTTCCAGAGCGAAATCAAGGCCGATCAGCGGACTACATCACGGCCTGACACACCCTCAAACCGCCCTTCCGCAAGTGTTCAGCGTGCTGTTGTTTCGGCCAGCTATTTCAACTCGCATGCCATAAAAACAGATGGCAGTCTCTGGGCGTGGGGGTGCAACGATCACGGTCAGATTGGCGACGGCTCAACACAATCACGGAGTACGCCTGTGCGCGTGGGTGCGGTCAACAATTGGGCGGCGGTGTCGGTCGGTGATGAATTCACGCTTGCACTCAAGTCCGACGGCAGTCTCTGGGTGTGTGGCTACAACTTTTGGAACCAGCTCGGTATTGGCATCGAACCTGGCGACACGCCTGCCCCAGTCCAACTTGACAAGGCAAGCGACTGGACAACCGTGTCGGCTGGCGGGTACCACTCGCTCGCCATCAAGTCTGATGGCACTCTCTGGGCGTGGGGACTCAACTCCAATAGTCAGCTTGGTGACTGCACCACAATAGAACGTTACCGCCCCACCCCAGTGGGGACGGACAGTGCCACGTCAACGGCGATGTGGAGTACTCATTGGAGCCCCTTCCTCGTGGCGACGGACAGCGACTGGGTATCTGTGTCGGCTGGCGAAAAATTCTCGTTGGCCATCAAAAAAGACGGCAGTCTCTGGGCGTGGGGAAAGAATAATAACGGCCAGCTTGGCGATGGCACCAGAACAGACCAGAGTGCCTCTGTGCGCATCGGCATTGACAGCGACTGGGCAACCGTGTCAGCTGGGGGCCACCACTCCCTAGCA
>JAITFL010000072.1 GCA_031281385.1 Holophagales bacterium | reverse complement strand
TAGCCTTTTCTCTTTTTTGCCTTGGCACCGTAGCTGGAAGACAATTTGAAAGATTTGTCCTTGTCTTTCATTTTTGACCCATTTTTTGACTTGGCCGAATAGCCATCGCTGGACGAGCCTTTTGGTGAAAATGATTTCTTTTGCCTGAGAGCAGCCCATTCAGGCATGGTGTTGACCTTTTTGGACTTTTTGGGGGCGTCGTATTTATCCTCTTTTTCCCTTTTCCCTATATTGTCCTTTTGTTCCTTTTTGCCCTCTTTTGCTTTATTGTCTCTTTTGTCCTTCCAGTCCTCGAAGAAACCTTTTGTCTTGCTTTTTTCGTCGCGCCGTTGGTATCCGGCACGCGCTGACCTGCCTGCTGGGGCCTCTCGTTGCTTTTCTCGTTTTTCCTGCGGACGCGAGGGGCTGCGGCGCTGTTTTGGCTCGAAGTCTTTTGGCTTTCTCTTGTTGAGTTCGGGGGCTTCTGGCAGGTCGAAGCCAAGGTGGGCGTCGTCTTCTATCATTGACAATAGCGCGGCCACTAATTGTTCGGCTGGCCGGTTCTGCAGCATCTCCGCCGCCAAGGGTTCAAAGGCGGGTGCCTCCTGTCTGCCGACTTTGTCTGATAGGCGGTGGACCCGCTCTTTGCGTATCTCTTCGGGGCTGGGTACGGCGCGCCATTCAAGCTGCAAGCCGCCCCGCCTTGCCCATGCCAGCAAAATCCTGCTCTCTTTGTGTCCAACCAGCGAGAGCGACGTCCCTTTGGCGCCAGCGCGGCCAGTGCGGCCGGTGCGATGTATGTAATTCTCAAACTGCGTGGGGATGCCTATATTGACCACTAGCGGCAGTCCCTCCACGTCTATGCCGCGCGCGGCGACATCGGTGGCGACTAGGTAGCGAAGGCGGCCAGACTTGAAGCTGCCCATTATGCGATTCCTAGCGCCTTGGTTGAGGTCGCCATGCAGGTAGTCGGCCGCTAGGCCCGCGTTGCGAAGGGCCTCTGCAACTTCTTCCGTCTGCAATTTCATCTTGGTGAATATCAGCGCGGCACTTGGCTCGTCGTGCAACAACAGGTTCGCCAGAGCCTTGATGTGCAGATGGTCAGCGATCAAACATGCTGTATGATTTATGTCTGCATGCTGGGCGGTGCCGCCCGATTCTGTCATTTCAACGCGGTGCGGGTTTTTAAGGAACCGCTTTGCAAGGCTTGCTATCGGTGCGGGAAGAGTGGCGGAAAACAAGTATGTCTGGTACCCAGAAGGCACTTCTGACAGTATCCTTTCAACGTCTTCTATAAAGCCCATGTTCAGCATTTCGTCGCACTCGTCCAGCACGACCATGTGGATGTGCGACAAGTCTAGTGTGCCGCGCTCCATGTGGTCCATCACGCGCCCTGGTGTACCCACTATCACTTTGGCGCCTTCCGAAAGAGATCGTAGCTGCGGGGTGTAGCTCATCCCCCCAACAAGTTGGGCCATGTCAATGGAACGGTTGACACTTCGCAGTTCGAGCGCGACTTGCTGCGCCAGTTCCCTAGTGGGCGTCAAGATGATCGCTTGTGGGTGCTTGTCCTCTTTTAGCCTGTGCATCAGGGGCAGTCCGAAGGCGAGCGTCTTTCCACTACCAGTGCGGCTTTGCACCAACAAATCCCTTCCTTCTAGCCCAGGTGCAAAACATTCGCTCTGGACTGGCATCGGCGATGTGAAGCCTCTACTCTCTAGGGCAACCAAGTATGACGCGTCGCACCCCAGCGATTCAAAAGTCAAATTTTCCAAGCTAACTCCCCGCGCACTATCTGCGCCTTGCCGACCATTTGTTTCATTTGCGAAAAATCGGCATTCGCAATATTTGTCTGGCCAGCCCACCAAGAATTATTGAATAGCATTTTCAAAAAGGCATGGCCGCGCAAACCCAAACGAATAGTGTCTCACAATGCTTAGAAAATGTCTTTAATTTTTTTAACTGTGGGCGAAACGATGACTTTTATCCGCTTGCCGTCCCGCACTACGTCAAAGGACAGCGGCCCGTCTGCTGGCTCCTGCTCGATTAAGTCCCACAGCTCTTCCTGGTTGTCCACTGCCTTGCCGCGCAGGCCAACAATGATGTCGCCAAGCACTGGCACCTGTCCGTCCTTGGATGGCCTAAGTCCTTTCAGCCCAGCATAGAACGCTGGAGAATCGGTTTCGACATATTGTATAACCACGCCCTTTTGGACACTGAAATAGTTGCCAGCTACGATGGCTGGCAGGCTGACGAAGCCCAAAACTGGGCGCTCCACTTGCCCTTTTTCCAGCAGCAATGGGATTATGCGGTTGAGCGTTCCAGATGAGAGCCCAAGATTGATGCCCGCATGGGATAATTGGGGGCCCTCGATAAAAATGCCCATCCCCGCCAAGCGCCCCTCGCTGTCCAGCATCGGCCCGCCAATATTGCCATAGTTGATGGCCGCGTCCGTCTGTATGGTACCCCTTGGACCCGAGCCCGAATCCCTGAGCGCGGACAAAATGCCCGAACTAAGGCTGTAGCCCATCCCAAACGGGTTTCCTATGGCATACAAGTCTTGGCCCACTTTTATGTCCCTAGGCCGCGCAAGCGGCAATGGGCGCAGATCCTTGAATGGCGCAAACACGCGCAGCACCGCGAGCCCGTACTCCATGCTGCGCCCGATTATGCGTGCACGATATGTATTCCCATCCGCCAGCGTGACTCTTAGTTTGTCGGCCTCCGTAACTTGGTCTGACAGGGGGTCTTCGATCAGCACCGCCGAATATGAAGTTATGATGTGGCCCTTTGTGTCCCAAACTATCCCCGTCCCAGACTCGGGGCGCAGAGTATAGACGCGGCCAGACCAATTGTCGCGGAAGTCAAACTTTTCGGTTTCGGCATGGACGTACACTACAGAATTGTGCGCCCTTGCAAACACTTCTGCCCTGCCCCGGTCTTCTTGCAATGGCATCGCTGGAACAATTTTCGATGTCTGGCTTTTGCCCACGATCTGTTCTATCTCCCGGCATATCAAGTCAACCGGGATGGCAAATCCAACGTTGGCGTTTGCGCCTGAGCCGCTTATTATCATTGTGTTGATCCCAAGCATCCGTCCGTTCATATCCATCAATGGACCGCCGGAGTTGCCTGGGTTGATCGCTGCATCCGTTTGCAGTACCCCGTCTATTGGCTCTCCTCTAGAAGAAGTAATAGTCCTATTCAAAGCGGAAATGATGCCGGCTGTCAGGCTTTGGTTTTCACCAAATGGGCTTCCAAGCGCCAACACCGATTGCCCTACCGCCGCGCTGGACGCAGTACCAAGCGACATGGGTTTTATGCCACTTGGCAAATCTTCCATTTTTAGCACAGCGATGTCTATGTCTGGGCGCACACCCACCAAACTCGTCCTGATTTCTGCCCCATCGCTTGTCGTAACGGTGATGATGTCCGCTGGCACTAGTGAACCCCGCATTGGACCGCGCACGGCCACAACATGAAAATTTGTGACAACGTGTCCAAGGGAATCCCATACGATGCCAGAGCCGCTGCCTATTGGGTCAACCAATATACTTCCTGTCCGAAAATCCCGGAGCCTTTCACTTGCGTGGACACCAACGACGGAATGAACTGCTTGGTCAAATGCACTTGCGCTGGCGGCTTCTTTTGAGGACATGGGCGGAAGTGGTGCCGCTTCTCTATAGCTGCCGAGTAGAGCCCCAATTTCCTTGATGACAGTCTGCGATGGAATTGCAAAGTTGACGCCCACGCTCCACCCTGAAGGGGACGCCAAAGCGGTGTTGAGTCCCACCATTTGACCCATGGAATCCAGTAGTGGCCCCCCTGAATTGCCTGGATTTACTGCGGCGTCTGTCTGGATTACACCATTGATGGGGATGTCCGCCGGTGAAGGTATCACTCTGTCGAGCGCCGAGACAATGCCGCTGGTCAGGCTGTGGTCGTAGCCAAATGGATTGCCCAAGGCCAAGACCGAGCGGCCCACGGCCAAATTCGATGAACGCCCAAGTAGTATGGGCTTTGCCCCTTTGATTGGGGCATCTATCTTCAACAACGCCAAATCGCATCCTGGGGCCGCGCCGACCAGCCGCGCACTGTACTCTGCGCCGTCTGCGGACAGCACAGTCAACACGACCGATTCAATTGGCCCTGCGTCTAGCTGCCCCTTGTCGCTGGCTACGAGGTGATAGTTGGTGACTATGTGTCCCAATTGATCCCATACGACCCCCGATCCCAGTCTCTGCGACTGTGCCGCTGGAGTGCCTTGAAGGGTAGCCGGCGAAATAATTTGGACAACGCTATTTTTTGCAGCATTAAACGCTTGGACTCTGGCACTCTCCAACCCGGCCAAAGGTTTTTTTCTGGTCACGAATGGCCTAGGCTTTGCCCCTGCCCTAGCTTGGGCGATGGCTTTTTTTTCGTCTTCGGGCAGGGCGGCCCGAGAACGATCCATTACCCCCTGGGGGCAAAGAAAAGTTGCGAGAAAAAAGGCTAGCAGGCATATGCGGGCAATCATTGTCTATCCACTAAGCAGCATACTTAATGATGAACGATGATTGATTCCCTTTCAAGGTTGCGCTACTGCGCTTGATGCCGCAGGCGGCAATTCTCTACTTCGCTACTGTAATAGATAATTTATTTTTTACAAGGCAACTTCTGTCAATAAACCCAATATTTGCGTCAGATCAACATTTCACTCGCCTTTGCCTAGATGGTTACACAGATTTTACATGCGCGAATCAAGATTGAAGCATCGCCCCACCATCCTGAAAGGCGAAGGAGGATCAATCATGAAATTGATCATTGCATCTTTAACAGCAATCGTGGCCACCGCTGGCCTTTCGGCACAGGCCCTGCAAACAGACAGGGGGCTGCCCGAATACAAAAAAGTCGCTGGAGTGACTGGGAACCTCAACTCCATAGGCAGCGACACTCTCAACAACCTTATGTCGCTTTGGGTAGAGGCATTCCGCAAGGAGTATCCAAATGTCAACATCCAGGTAGAGGGCAAGGGCTCTGGCACCGCCCCGCCCGCTCTCATCGAAGGCACAGCCCAGTTAGGCCCGATGAGCCGCGAGATGAAGAGCGAAGAAATTGACCAGTTCGAGAAGAAATATGGCTACAAGCCCACCATGGTGGCAGTGGCCATCGACGCCCTGGCTGTGTTTGTCCACAAAGACAACCCAGTCAACGCGCTGAGCCTTCCGCAGCTGGACGGCATTTTTTCTAAGACCTTCAAGAGCGGCAATGCCGACATTAAGACTTGGGGCGAAGTCGGTGCCACTGGCGATTTGGCCGGCAGGCCGATTTCCATCTACGGTCGCAACAGTGCGTCTGGCACGTACGGCTACTTCAAAGAAATCGCTCTTTTCAAGGGCGACTACAAAGACACCGTCAAAGAACAGCCGGGTTCTTCCTCTGTGGTGCAAAGCGTATCTTCGGATAGGTTCGGAATCGGCTATAGCGGCATCGGCTATTTGACCTCGGGTGTCAAGGCTCTGGCGATTGCCGACAAAACCGGTAGCCAGCCCAATGCAGCCAATTACGAGAACGCGATGAGCGGCAAGTACCCCCTTGCCCGCAACCTGTACATCTATGTCAACAAGAGCCCCAAAGATGGGCTATCACCGGTTGTCAAAGAATTTTTGAAGTTCGTCCTCTCCAAGAGCGGCCAAGAGATTGTTGTCAAGGATGGTTACATGCCCCTGACAGCGCAGATGGCCGCCGCCGAAATCCGAAAGACGGAAGCGTCGCCAGCCGTTGGAACTAGAGTAGTGCATTACTAAATACCAAATGGATTCCAACTCCCAAAAAAATTCCAAGTCTGCTAAGCGAATAGACCGCTTTATGTCTTGGCTCGTCTCGGCCGGCGGCGCACTAATAATCGCCGCCGTGCTGGGGATGATGGTGTTTATTGCATTGGAGGCTCTGCCGCTGTTCAGGGGTGCCAAGATTCGGGAGTTGGACAGCTATGGCACTCTTGGCGCAACAAGCAGCGATGTAATTTTTTTGCACGAATCGGGCAAGTACGCGGCCATATTTGGCCTTGCGGAAGGATTTAGCGTATTGCCGCTTATGCAAAATGCACAATTGGCTCAGTCTGACATAACGCACAGCACTGGCGCGCCCTCGCTTCCATGGAAGAGTGTGTACATGGCAAACGCAAGCGGCCTAGCGGTGGTGCAAGGTGCAAATGGCTGGGCTTATGTGTCGGAGGTTCATTGGGAAAAAACAGAGGACCACATCAGCGCACATGCTGAATGGAGCGAGCCATACTTTGCCTCCACAAGCGACTATCTGATAGCCGCGAGGCCCATTAAAGGCAGAGGGCCGATGGGCAGGAAGTCCCTCCAAATTGCCGCGCTGGACCCTGATTCGATTCGCTTTGCCAACGCCCAGCCAGAGAGCAAGATTGAGTGGGAAAAGTGGTCGCTGCCATCAAATGCAACTCCATTGGTGGCCGAGTGGTCTGCTGATGGCTCGATGCTTTACGTCGGCACCAAAGAGGGCCAGCTAGTAGTATTTGGATCTGACAATGAATTGCCACCTTCCGACTTTGGGGAACCCATAACCGCCCTCGGTTTTGCGCTTGGACACAATAGCTTATTGGTAGGCGGGGCCAATGGGAAATTGGCAGCTTATCAAGTAATTCGCCAAGATGGGGCGGCAAAGCTTCAATGCTTCCACACATTCAAGCCCATTGATGGCGTGGCCGCAGGCTTTATGGCTTCTTTGAGGGACAAGCGCTTTCTGGTGTGGTCGGACAAAGGTTTTTCAGTGAATCACCTGACCACTGAGAAGCGTTTGGCGCATTGCAAAGCCGACATAAGAGGCGCAGCGGCCTTGAGCCCAAGGGGCGACTTTATTTTGGCACCTGGCGATGGCTCCGCTAGAAAATGGCAATTGGACGCATTCCACCCCGAAGTTAGCTGGTCGCTATTTTGGCGAAAAATTCATTATGAGGGGTACGCAGAGCCACAGCACGTGTGGCAATCGGGGGGAGCGAGCGATGACATAGAGCCTAAGTTCAGCCTTGTCCCGCTGCTGTTCGGCACCATCAAGGGAACATTTTATGCCATGCTATTCGCTTTCCCGATAGCTGTCCTATCTGCGCTGTACGCAAGCCAATTCGCCTCGCCAAAATTGAGGGGGGCCATCAAGCCGACTGTAGAAATCATGGCAGGGCTGCCTTCCGTGGTCCTTGGATTCATCGCCGGCCTAGTGCTGGCCCCACTGCTGGAAAATTGGATGATGGCAGTGCTGATGGTGATACCGGTGGCCTTCATCTTGGCTTTTTTGCTAATGCTGGCTTGGCTAAAGCTGCCCAAGCCATTTAGGGACAAATTTGGCAATGGCAAAGAGGCATTGTGGCTGATTCCCGTGATAATCCTTTCTTTGGCCGTCAGCAGTTGGATAGCGCCTACGGTTGAAAACTTGTTTTTTGGCGGCGACTACAGAAATTGGCTATATCAGGGCCACGGAATTTTGTACGACCAACGCAACAGCATCGTCGTAGGCTTTGCGATGGGTTTTGCTGTAATCCCCATTATTTTTAGCATATCCGAAGATGCTTTTACCGCAGTACCCAAATCGCTGTCGTCCGCAAGCCTCGCTTGCGGGGCCTCCCCTTGGCAGACAGCGTGGCGCGTTGTGCTGCCGACAGCCAGCCCAGGCGTTTTTTCGGCGGTGATGGTTGGCTTTGGACGCGCCATAGGCGAAACCATGATAGTACTCATGGCCACTGGCAACACGCCCCTAATGGACTGGGGGCCCTTCAACGGCATGAGGACTCTTTCGGCAAATATCGCCGTAGAGATACCAGAGGCCCCTCACCAAGGGACGCTGTACAGGATACTGTTTTTCACGGCACTGCTGTTATTCGTGCTGACGTTTTTTCTAAACACAGCCGCAGAGCTAATACGGCAGTCGCTTCGCAAGCGATATGAGTCCATGTGATGAATAGGAAAAGGCTTTTTGATTGGTGGAGGCGGGGCAGCGCATTTGTGTGGCTCTCTGGCTCCACGCTGGCTCTCAGCCTGTTGATGGTGGCAGGGCTGGTCTTGCTGCTGGCCGTCAAGGGATTAGGATTCTTTTGGCCCAGCGATATTTGCGAGCTGCAACTCAAAGACGGCACCATCGTCTTGGGACAGCAGGAAGCACACGAAAAGGCGGCCCACTCGCATCCCGACCGCATCCAAGTCAAGGTGGCCAACAGGGATTTTTATGGCCAAGATTACAGATGGATCGTTGAAAACGACATTCAGAACCGCGCATATCCAAAAGATGTGGTTTACATAGACAGGCTGGAATATGGGGCCTTTATTGGACACTTAGCGCGGATAGAAAAAAATGGGGCCACGATAGCCCAAGGGGCCGATGCGCTATCAATCGCCCGCCGCTGGCTTCCTAGTGCTAAGGCAAATCTAGCCAAAATGCAGAAAATGGAGCAAAAGGAAGCAGGGACTTTGAGCGCACAGCTTGAGAAGTTGCGCTTAGAGGGGCGAAAATTGGCCATGAATGGCAAGGAGACACCACAAGCACTGCAACAAATTGAGTCCAAAAAAAATGAACTTCAAACTCAATTTGAACAATTCCAAGCTAGGCTGGACGGAATGCGCTCTGAATCGAGGACGCTGACCGTGACTCTGCAAACATCCGATGGTCAGACAAAAACTATCCCCTTGACCAGCGTAGTGAGAATAGTGTCCCCCAACTCCATTGGCGTGTTTGGCAAGACACGGGTATATTTGTCGAGGCTATGGGAATTCGTATCTGAAGGCCCCAGAGAGGCCAACACAGAAGGCGGCATCTTCCCCGCGATATTTGGCACTGTTATGATGGTGCTGATCATGAGCATCGTTGTTGTGCCGCTCGGCGTACTGGCCGCGCTATTTTTGCGCGAGTACGCCCGCGATGGATGGCTGGTCAGGACTGTGCGCATTTCGGTCAACAACTTGGCCGGCGTGCCATCAATCGTTTTTGGTGTCTTTGGCCTTGGCTTTTTTGTAGTCACAGTCGGTGGTGGCATTGACAGTTTCTTTTTCCCCGAAAGGTTTCCTACGCCCACGTTCAAAACCGGTGGCATACTGTGGGCCTCCATGACGCTTGCGCTTTTGACGCTCCCCGTCGTCATCGTTGCGACAGAAGAGGCTCTGGCGGCGGTACCAAGAAGCCAAAGAGAGGGCAGCATAGCGCTGGGAGCCACCAAGTGGCAGACGCTATGGAACGTCGTGCTGCCGGGCGCCAGTCAAGGGGTACTGACTGGACTGATACTGGCAATGGCGCGCGGGGCTGGCGAAGTGGCTCCCCTGATGCTGACGGGCGTGGTCAAATTGGCCCCTTCCCTGCCGCTTGATTCAACTTTCCCCTTTGTCCACCTAGACCGAAAATTTATGCACTTGGGGTTCCACATCTACGACGTGGGGTTCCAGAGCCCAAACAGCGAGGCCGCAAAGCCAATGGTGTTCATGACCGCGCTACTGCTGCTCTTGATCGTCTTGGCGTTAAACGTATTTGCCCTGCGGCTGCGCCAAAAGCTCCGCAAGCGCGCAACGGGAAGCTCTTTCTGATGGCGTGACTCAAATGACGATGACTTTTGACCAATCCAACAACCAGACACTATATACAGTGGCGGGAAGGCCGTTAGGGACGAATGGGCTGCCCCTCACCGACCCGACCGTCCTCAATGCGCCAGTTTTGATCCGCACCGAGGCCCTGAATTTGTTTTATGGGCAAAAGCAGGCCCTATTCGACATTACGATGGGCTTTCCCAAAAATGCGGTGACGGCACTCATCGGCCCCTCTGGGTGCGGCAAGAGCACTCTTCTGCGCTGCCTGAACAGAATGAATGACCTGATAGATAATGTGCGAATAGAAGGCAAGGTGATGCTTGGCGACGACAACCTGTACGAGCATGGGGTAGATGTCATCAGCCTGCGAAAGCGCATGGGCATGGTTTTTCAAAAATCGAATCCTTTTCCCAAGTCCATTTTTGAAAATGTGGCATACGGGCTACGGATACAGGGAATCAAAGATCGCTCGGCCATCTCTGACGCAGTGGTGCGCAGCCTATCGGCCGCCGGGCTGTGGGACGAGGTGAAGGACCGCCTTAATGAATCGGGGCTGGGCCTTTCGGGTGGCCAACAGCAGCGCCTCTGCATTGCTAGGGCACTGGCGATTCAACCAGAAGTGGTGCTAATGGATGAGCCATGCTCGGCCCTAGACCCTATAGCCACGGCAAAAATTGAGGAACTGATATTCGAACTAAAGAAAAAATTCACAATAATCATCGTCACCCACAACATGCAGCAGGCTGCACGGGTCAGCGATTTTACTGCATTTTTTTGGCTAGGAAAATTGATTGAGCTAAACTTGACCGAGAGAGTATTTACCAACCCGGCCCAAAAACTTACCGAAGACTATATCACTGGGAGATTCGGATGAACCGCAGCCACCTAGACACCGAACTGAGATTGCTGAAGGACGGCTTGTTGGCTATGGCGGGCGTCGCCGAGGAAATGATCAAGCTGACAATGAAGGCGTACTCTGAAAAGTCCGACCAGTTGGCAGAGCAAGTGGTGGGAATGGATGAAGAGCTGGACGACATGGAAATACGGCTAGACCAAACCTGCATAGACTTGCTGGCCCTGCAGTCGCCGATGGCCTCCGACCTGCGCTTTGTCACTTCTGCCATCAAAATCCTGCCTGACATAGAGCGCATTGGCGACCATTGCACAAACATAGCCAAGCGCGCCCCACTTCTAAACCACGTAGAGCGGATACTCCCCGGAGGCCTACTGGACGACCTTGGCGCGGAGACCAGCTCCATGATGCGCCGATCGGTGGAGGCATTCGTCGCGTACGACCCTATCATAGCCAGGGAAGTGATAAAAGGGGACGACAAGGTTGACGAGCTTTACCACCAATGCTACCGCGAGCTGCTGCGCCAGATGGTCAGCGACCCCCTCTGCATAGAGAGGGCATCGCACTTGATAATCGTGATAAAAAATTGGGAGAGGATCGCCGACATGGCGACAAATATCGCAGAGGAAGTACTATTCATTATTGAGGGAGTGAATGCCAAGCACCAACACTCGCAAAAAGAAAATTCGACCTAGCAGTGGGCAGAGAGAGCAAGCCAATTCAACAGCGACAAAATGCGGTAAAATCCTTGAACATTACAACATGCAGTGCGCAAGCATTTGAGGTGGGATAGTGCCGAACATTTTGTTACTGGAAGATGACGCCGACATCCGCAGCGGCATGGAGCAAAACTTCAAACGCGAAGGGTTTGGCGTTTGTTCATTTGAACTGGCAAAGGACGCGTTGGACTACCTTGCAAAATCAACTGAAGGCAGGGCCAGCGTTGATCTTGTAGTCCTAGACCTGACCCTGCCCGACTTCGACGGACTTGAGGTTTTAAGGGAAATACGCAAATCACCAACCCTAAAATCCACTCCGGTAATGATAGTCACCGCCAGAGGCGAGGAAATTGACAGGGTGCTTGGTTTGGAGCTGGGAGCGGACGACTATGTGCCAAAACCATTTTCCAGCAGGGAACTCATTGCGAGGGCCAGGGCCCTGTTGCGCCGCGCCGCCTTTATGGAAGCCGCCGCGCCCGACGCGCCCGTGATGCTGTTTTTTGGCCCCGTCAGCATTGATTTTGAGGGATACTCCGCGCGAGTCGAGGGCCAAGTTATTGATCTTACAAGAAAAGAATTCGAACTGCTGGCCTACCTAATGAAAAACCCAAAGAGGGTGCTGACGAGGGACAAGATATTGAACCAAGTGTGGGGGCTGGACTATTTGGGAGAAAGCCGCACAATAGACGCCCACATCAGGCGCCTCCGATTCAAGCTGGGCCGCTTTTCCGACCTGATCGAAACAGTCGTGGGAGTGGGCTACAGACTGGGCAGCGCAGATTAGTGAAACGCGCCTAGATAGAAGCTCCGCTTAGGAAAAAGCGGCAAAAGAAACAAACAAAAGAAAAGCGGCCATGAGCCGCTTCGCTTTCACTTCTTGAGTTATACCAAGTTGCGTTCAGTCGAACGCAACTTGGTATAAAGGCAGCGGGAACCGATGCCCGCAAGTTTTTGAAAATGCTGGGTTTCCCAGCTTTTTCAAAAACTTTGGCGTAAAGCGT
>JAITFL010000059.1 GCA_031281385.1 Holophagales bacterium | reverse complement strand
TTTCTTGGTTCTTTTCTTTTTCATCAGTATTGCAATTTGTTTTTTCCTTTACCCATTCTCCAAATTCTTTGAGTTTTCCCTTGAAGAATATGTTTTTGTAATTTTTTCCGAGTTCCTTGAAAGTCGTTGGTTCATTTTTTTTAATGACTCTTAACATTTCTATATAGGTATGGTTATTACATTCATCTAACAGTTCACGCCACTTCTGTTTGTTTATCCCCGGCGTGTATTTTTTTTCTTCGAGATTACTTTTATCGCCGTTTTCTGTACTCATCTCTGAACCCTCCAAAAGTTTGTCTTCCCATTATACCCCAATCCCTACTTCGCCGCCCCTGCCAAGCCGA
This sequence comes from Holophagales bacterium, assembly GCA_031281385.1. Next base: position 17,543 of record JAITFL010000059.1, on the reverse strand, counting down.
CGAGTTTTTTGAGGTCGTCGTCCTTCCAGCGGACGCCGCCGCCGAAGAAGTAGCTGCGGAGTTCTTTGTTGGCTATGTCCTGCACGCCGGCCTGGGCGTACACTCCTTTCCAAAATTCGTAGCTGGCTATGGCTTTGACGCGGGGGTTCTCTTTGTCGTCGCGCTTGGTGAAGTCGTAGGCCAGTGCGCCGACGCGGAATCTGTCGCCAAGGGCGCGGAACTCGGCACCGCCACCGCCCACTCCGTCAATCACTCCGGCGTGGACGACAAGATATTTGCCGAGTCGTTTATTAAATTCGGCGCTGACTGCGAAGGTTTGTTCTGCTTTTACCGTGCGGTATGAGAAGGGGTATTCCGTCTTGAGTCCCGTCAATGGGTCTATCATGGTGATCATCTGGGTTTCGTCGCTTATCTTGCCATCGGGCGTGGAAGCGAATTCGAGTGAGTACCAGTAGTCTTTGGTGGGCGCAAGTATGAGGCCCAAGCCGACGCGGCCGCTGCCGCCCCTGCCCGACCATGATGCGGCGCTCATGTCCAGTGCCATGTCCATGCCTTTGAACCCGGCGAGCATTTCGGTGAGGCTGTCTATGCCCGTGTTCAATTTTTCGATAGTGGCGTCGTCCGTCAGCAGCTTGCCCAGAGTGCCTTCGCCGTTGTTCAGTTTGTCCATGATGCCCTTGAGGTCATTGCTGGATGCTTGGAAGCCTTGGGCCAGCTTGCGGGCGTCGGCGACGAAGCCAGAGATTTCGGGCCTGTTTTCGTCAATCATGGCGTTGAGGTTGGTGCCTATGTCGCCAAGCTGTTTCGCGAGTATGGGCAGGTGTTCGCGAAAATCTTTGGTGATGGCTTCTATGTTTGCCATCGAGCGATTGAATGAGGCGTGGTTTTCTTCTGCCGTCGCCCTCAATTCGGCCACTAGGCTGCGGAGGTTTTCAATCACTTCGTCCATCGCCGTCTTGCCGTGTTCGCCACCCATGCTTGCATTAAGCGAATAGGTTATCCCCTCTATGTCCCTTGTTATTTTCCCGATGCTCTCCATTATCGCGTCCATTCCCACGCCCACGATGCTGGTGAGCCGTGCGCCAGCCGGAGCCTCTGTTTGCGTTGGGTTCCCTGGGTTCAGGTCAATGTACTTTTCGCCAAGAATGCCGATGTTCGCTAGGCTGGCCGTGGCATCGGAGTACACCTTTATCACATCGTCCACCGTGAACGTCACCAAGGCTAAGCCATTGTCGAGGCGGATGTCCAGCACTCGGCCCACTTCCACGCCCGCCATGCGGACCTTGCTCTGCTTGGGAAGCCCCGCTGCTTGGGCGAATACGGCGTAGTAGGCCCTTTTGGGCGTTTTGTTGAATATCTGTGTTTTTTCTGTCTTGAGTATCAGCCACCCGAAGATGCAGACGGACGCGATGAAGAATGCCCCAACTTTTGTCTCTAGTTTCATCTTGTTTTCCGATGTAAGCTGCATGTGGCAAAACGATGCCAGGTTGCTGCGTCATTTGGTGCGCCCGCGCTGTACCCTCTATCGAGTTTATTGCAAAACTTGGGCGTACGTCTGCCCCCTAGCTTCCGCTGTTCTTTGTTGGATTCCGCAACTTGTTTGCTGACAGTGTTTTGCGCTAGAGCCTGCACCTGTCGGGCGCAGCCAACGCCTTCGGTGAATTGCAAAAAGAAGGTTTTGCATTTGGCTTTAGCGTATGTCATCAGTGTCCACATTTCGGATATTCCTCTTTGGAGGGGGCGGGTCTTGGAGAAATGGCCCATCGGCGTCGCCTTTCAGGAATTGCTGGACGATGGGGTTTGGGTTTTCTTGAAACTTGTAGGGCGGCTCGCATGCGATGCACTCGCCCCTGAACAGCAGGGCGATGCGGTCGGCGATGGCGAAGGCGCTTTTTAGGTCGTGAGTTATGGTTATGCTGGTTATGCCCAGTTCCTGCTTGAGCCCAAGGATTATTCGCCCTATGACGTCTGTCATTACAGGGTCTAGGCCCGTTGTGGGTTCGTCGAAGAGCAATATTTTTGGCTTGAGGGCTATGGCCCTTGCGAAGCCGACGCGCCTCTTCATGCCGCCAGACAGCTCTACGGGCTTTAGTTTTTGGGTGTCCCTCATGCCCACCATGTCCAAACATTCATTGACGCGGTTGGTTATTTGGGCGCTGGTCATGTTGGTGTGGCGCCTGAGCGCGAAGGCCACGTTGTCTTCCACTGTCATGGAATCGAATAGGGCGGCCATCTGAAAGCACATGCCAATTTTTTTCCGCACTTCAAATAGCTCTTTTCTATCAAGCCCCTGAACCTTTTTCCCATCTATGGCTATATAGCCCTTGTCTGGTTCCAGCAGTCCCATTATGTTTCGCAGCAGCACAGTCTTGCCTGTGCCCGAGCCGCCCATAACCGCTAGGCTTTCGCCTTCTTTGACCGCCAGGTTTACGTTGGAAAGCACCACTTTGGGGCCAAAGGCCTTTGAGAGGCCCACCACGTTGATGACGATGTTTTCTGAATTTAAGGTATGCATCGTCACACCAGCAACAGCTTGGTAAGGAAGAAATCTGATATGAGAATCCAGAGGCTGGAAAGCACGACGCTGCTTGTGGGCGCGTTGCCTACGCCCTCGGCGCCGCCCATAGTTCTGTAGCCGCGCCAGCATCCGATTAGGGCTATGATCAGGCCGAACATTATCCCCTTTGCCAGGGCTATGCCTGCATCGCCCATTGAGAGCAGTTTGAAAAACTCATCGGCATATACGGCGGAGCTTTGGCCCTCTGTGCTGACCAGCAGCATGTAGCCGCCCCAGTAGCCGACCAAGATGGAAATGCCCGTAAGCAGCGGGACCATGATGGCTGCGGCCAATAGCCTTGGGACGAAGAGGTACTGGATGGGGTCGGTGGCTAGGCACTCCAGCGCGTCAATTTGCTCGGTCACCCGCATTGTGCCAAGCTCTGCCGCCATCGCGCTGCCCACGCGGCCAGACATCATCAGGCCGGTGATTATCGGGCTTAGCTCCCTGACAATCGCCAGGCCCTCCACTTGGGCGGCCATGCCCTCGGCTTGGAATTGTTTGAAGCCAAAGGACAGTTGGACGGCAAACACCATGCTGACGGCCAGAGAGGTCAGAAGGATTACTGGGAGCGAATTGATGCCCACGACGGACAGTTGGTGCAATAGGCCCGCGCCGTCGAAGGGGCGGCGGAAGACGGCCCTGATTGCCCTATAGGAAAGGAGGGCAAAATCCCCCACTTTGTCCAAGGCAACCAACAAGCGGGTGCCGATGGCGTCAAGAATATTAGTCAACATACGTTCACATGGATATTATACAGTTGTTTAACGTTTTCGCCAATACTAGATTCCAGTTGGCGTTGCCAATAGAGCTTCTTGCAAAACTCTCCCAAATCTTTTCTTGCTGGCGAATGGCAATTCCATCACGCCGAATGGGTACGCGGCGAGGTCATTCGCCGCTTGGACACGGGGCGAGCATACTTCGGCCTTGAGTGTTTCGCGCCGGGGCTTGGAAAAACTTATCGAATGCTAACTGGGGATTCATTTAGGGCGGCCTCGCATGCGAGCGTGGCTTTCCGGCGCGTGCTCCAAATCCGCTCACCGCTTCGCGGTTCGCTTCATTCCGCCGCGCCTCCTAGCCCATTCGGACTTTTGGAGAGTATTTCCCCAGACCCCTTATACTCGCCTCGCCAACTGCCCTATGTAGGGGCTGATACATGGGCGCGACTTCGATGAACGCGAAGATAGTTTTGCAAGAGGCTCAATGGTATTTTACCGCTAAGAATTGACATTGCTATTGGCTCCAAAGTATCGTTAGCGAGTAGCAGCATTACGGAGGCCGACATGAATCTAACCGAGCCGAGCGCCAAAATTAGCCTGAATGTGCCTCTTTGGCGAGTGACAATGGCAGCGGCAATGTTTCTAGCGCTGGCGATATTTTTGCCGGGGCCGGCATGCACTCCGCCAAAAAGCAGGCCCAGCGCAACAGCCAAGGCGCATTTTGAATGGGGGCGCAAACTGCTGGAGGGCAACGATTTTAATAGGGCGATCCAAGAATTCAATGCCGCCATTGCCATAACCCCCAAATATATGGCAGCATACGGTCTGCGCGGGCAGGGGTATCTGATCAAGGGCGACTTAGACAGCGCCATCTCGGATTTCAACGAGGCGATAAGGCTTGGCTCCAAAGATTCGGAGGTTTATTCCAAGAGGGGCGTCGCGCTCGCAAGAAAAGGCGACTACGATGGTGCCATTGCGGATTTCACCAAAGCGCTGAAACGCGGCCCAAGGGATTGCCGCACCATTTTCAACAGGGGCAGCGCATACCTGAAAAAACAAGACTTTGGCCGAGCCCTAGCCGATTTCAACGAGGCAGTTGCCCTTGCGCCAAAAGACTTCAAGGGTCAGGCATTGGCGGGCAGGGGCAGCGCGTACACGGTGAAAAAAGACTATGCCGCCGCCATAGCGGACTACACCAGAGCCATAGAGCTAGAGCCGGGGAACGCTTCTTTCTATAACGGGCGCGGCAGGGCGTACCGCGCAAAGGGCGATGAAACAAATGCTGCCGCCGACTTTGAAAAGGCGAGGCAGTTGGGGCCGAGGCGGTGATTGACGCCAAGCAGCCGCGTCATTTCGCCATGTTCGTTTTTTTCTTTTCCCTAAGTCTCTGGGCCCCACCAGCCTTTACTATCGTTTCGGGCCTTGTGAGGATCAGCGCGTCGCTAGGGGCGTTTGCCGTTAGTGTGGTGCCAGCCCCAAGGATCGCGCCATCGCCCACTTCGACGGGCGCCACCAGTTGGCTGCCAGACCCGATGAATACGCGACTGCCAATGAGTGTCTTATGCTTGGCGAATCCGTCATAGTTGCACGTTATGCAGCCTGCGCCGACATTGGTATCTTCGCCCACTTGGCAGTCGCCAAGGTAGGAGAGGTGGTTGGCCTTGGAGCCGCTGCCAATGCGTGTCTTTTTTGTTTCAACGAAATTGCCAACATGGGCTTGGGGGCCAATCTCCGACCCCTCGCGGAGGTGGGCGAATGGGCCTATCTTTGCTCCTTGGCTGATGATTGAATTGCTTATTACTGAATATGGGCGTATTTCAACATTAGGGCCGATGACAGAATCAATAATGATTGAGCCTTGGCCGATGGTGGCGCCGTCCCCCACGATGGTCTTTCCTTCCAGCCGGGCCATTGGTTCTATGGTTACGCCACTGCCTGACAGTTCCACTCGGGGGCCGACAAAAGCCGTGGCGGGGTCAATAAAGCAGATGCCCATCTCTTGCAAGTGAGAAACGATGCGCTTCCGCATTATGGCTTGTATCTCTGAAAAGTCAGCCATGGTTTGGATTGCTATCTTGCCGGTCTCGGAGTGGCTTACACAGCCGAGTTCGGCCAAATCGGCGATGTTGTCCAATTCGCTTTCGCTTGGCGACATATCTTTGGGGAAGCTGTCTATGGCGAACTTGAGCGCGGACATGGGCAGGGATATTGGAGCCCCGGCGATGGGGTCGGCCTCATCTTCATCTTCGCAGAGCGTCAGGGCGCAGGTTTCGGTGGCCAGCCTTTGAAGCAAGTCGGGCTGGTTGACTAATGGCTGCTCTTGCCCGATGAGCAATATGTGGTCGTTGTGCGGAAGTAGTTGCAGCACTTGCTTATTGTCGCCGCAGGGGAAGATGTGTTCATAGCGTATGCAATCTATGCTGAAGTGGGTATCGCCGCCATCAACCAATTTTGCGGCTAGGTTTGCGATTTCTTCATACCCGTTGCACGCAAGGATGCACACTCGCTCTGTTTCTTTTGGCAGGGCCCGCAGCTGCCATTGCAGCAGCGTGTCACCCAAGATTTTTTTTAGGCACAGGGGCCGCCCACGGGGGCCATCGGAAACTGGGTGGCAGCCCAGGGCGCGGTTTGCGATAATGATTGCAGAAAGGGACATGCGTCACCCCATGAATGAAAAGGCTAGGTTTGCCGCCGCCAGCGCGTTGCTTGGGTCGGCGGACCATTTTCCGGCTATGTCAAATGCTGTGCCATGGCCGGGCGAAGTGCGTATGAATGGCAGGCCAACGGTCAAATTGACGGTGTCGCTTGGCTCCAGCAATTTGACGGGTATCATTCCTTGGTCGTGGTAAAGGGCCACCACTATGTCAAACTCGCCCCTGCTTGCCCTCTGGAATATTGTATCGGCGGGCCAAGGGCCGCTGAACTCGGGGACACAGGCGGTAGAATCTCTTTCGATGATTGATCCGTTGAATGATTTTTTTGCGATTTCGATTGCTTGGGCCAGAGCCAACTCTTCATTGCCAAACAGCCCCCCTTCGCCCGCGTGGGGGTTCAGGGCGCATAGGGCCACTCTGGCGTTTTTCAGTCCAAGCATGGGGGCAAAGCGCGTTGATACAAATAACAGTGTGTCCGCGACAGATTCTGCGCTGAGTTTGTCTATGGCGGAGCGCAGGCTTTGGTGAGCGGTGTGCAGGGCCACTTTTAGTTTGGGCCCGACAAACGCCATTCGCACTTTGGGCGAGCCAGTGATTTGCTGCAGCAACTCGGTATGGCCGTTGATGTCATAGCCAGCCATTTGTGCGGCCACCTTTGAAATCGGCAGGGTGAGCAGGGCATCAGCCCTGCCAGACAAAACGTCTGCCGCCGCCATCTTCACGGCTTCAACGGCGCATCTGCCAGAGAGGGCGCTCGGCGCTCCGAGGCGCAGATCGCTAGGGCCTATTTCGGGGGCAGGGTCGGCCCAGTCAATTTCGTGAGAGCCAAAAATAAATTTGCCGCCACTGAATTTGTAGTCCACGCTGTGAGACGGCAAAATCGCCAGTCCAGCGGAACTTCCGTAAATGGTCACTCTGTTGCCGCCAGAAAGAATATTTGGCAACAGCTTTAGCAATACCTCAGGGCCAATCCCCGCAGGGTCGCCAAGCGTGATTGCTAAATGCTTTGCCTGTTTCATGCCGGAGAGCTTCTCTTGGCGGCTGCTGGGGTGGGCGGCTGAGGGTCAATCATATAGCACCGCGTCCACTTCTGGGTCGTCCTCTTTTTTCGGGCAGCGCAGCTTGCGGACTTTTGGCTCTTCTTCCTGCTTGTACATGTATTTGATGCTGTGCTTTGGGAGCAGGATGTTGGGTTCCTTTTGGCAGGTGATTTTAATGCAGTGCTTGTCGTACCATTCTATGAGCCCCCGAATTTTTTCTCCGTCAAGCAAAACTATGACCATTGGCGTTTTTGCCTGCATCTGTTTTAGGTAATAAAAACTTTCGGCGTTGGTCTGTTCTGGCGGGGGCGTTTTGCGCTTGGCCCCAAGGCCCCCATGTGTCGAAGAGTTCGAGGCGGTACCGTTGCTGTGGTGTGAGTGACCGTCGGCGGCAGGAGCGCATGATTGCTTTGGCTCGACTTGGCGCTGCCGCGCGCTCCGGCCCAGCCTTTCTTTGATTGCCTCCAAGTTGGGGCGTATCAGTTTTCTGTTCATCAAATCATCCCGAAATTGCCTTTGCAAGTGAAATGGAAGTTAATGAGTTTAATACAAGGGGATAGACAATACAACCGATTATATCCCCATCTATTTGGCAGGTCAAGGGCTGGACTTTCAGCGAATTTGCTCTATTCGCATTGCTATCGTTATGGTAGTCCCCACGTTGATTTCGCTTTTCACTTGTATCTCCCAGCCCATGCGCTGCGCGAACTGAAACACCAGGCTCATGCCGATCCCAGTCCCTTCTGCGAAGCCGCTGCGGAAGGGCGTGAATATATCTCTAACCTGTGCTGTGTCCATTCCGACCCCGTTGTCTGTCACTGCCAGTGTAATCACGTTGCCCACGATTGCTTGGGAGACATCTATCTTGGGTTCTGGCCGCCCTTTTAACGCCTTTAGGGAGTTGCTGAGCAGGTTGGTCAAAATTCTATGGCCCGCCCGCCTGTCTCCTTGCACCAAAACTTTTTTGGAATCCTCAAATTGTAGCCGCACGCCTTCGAAGCGGGGGTCTGTGGCGCAGGCGGCGCGCACTTCTTCCAGCAGGTCTGGAATCCATATTGGCTCCAACTTTAGGTCTCTTGGGTTTGCGTGTTCCAGAAAATCTGACACAACGGCGCCCACCCTCTCTGATTCCCTGATCAAAATGGTCATCACTTTTTCGACTATCGCGCCGTCGTGGGCAGGGCCTCGCAGTATTTCCACGCAGCCTTTGATGGATGCCAGCGGCGTCCTCATTTCGTGCGCGAGTTCGCTCGACAGTTCGCCAAGGGTGGCCAGTCGCTCGTTCAGCCTCATGCGGGCTTCCATAGCTTTTATCTCGGTGAGGTCTTGGAATAGGACAAGGAAGCCAGCTTGCTTGTGCCTTCTGTCCATCAGCGGTGAAATGGCCCCACCGATGATCTTCTCCGTGCCACCAGGCATGGCCGCTGCGACCTCGAACTTGAAAATGCCATGAATGCCATTTTTGATCGCCTGGCCAACTATGCCGAGCGCTTTCATGGGCTGCCCCAATGGGAGCTTTGACTGCAAGATGCGCTCGGCGGAAGGGTTCGCACTGGTTAACATTCCCTTTAGGTCAGTCGTGACAAGGCCAGATTCCATTGATTCGACGACGTTGCGGTACAGCGCGCTCAGATCGCCCACGGTGGCTTCCGACTCTCTGAGGTTGGATCCGAGAGTTTCTATGCGCCTGCGTATTATGACAACCACCAGCGTGGCCGCGATTATCAATAGGGACGTAAAAACAATGAGCCACAGCTCTTCAGAGGGGGGGACGTTGGCTTCTACGCCCAAAAAACCCAGAGGGAACCCAGTTTGGCCCGAGAGCAGCAAAACGCAGGTTGCGTGCGTTGCAATAGAGAGGATGCAGAAGAGTATTATAGTTGGTATGCCGACGTAGAACGCGGAAGCCAGCACTGGGAACACATATAGCGCAGCTAGGTTGGCCTTGGCAACTCCGTGGAACGACACGACCAGGGTGACCAAAGCGCACAGCAGCAATAGGTTGACCAGCACCATAGGTTTTGCTGGGACTGAGAATGGCGATCCTGTCGCCAAATATGAACGGGCAGATTCAACAAGGGATTCAGCGAATAAGGCCGCCAAGGAAGCCACATATATCCACTCGTCAGCGGTATGGCTTGGCAAATCCATGTCCAACCCGAGATGCAGCACCAGCAGCGCAAAGGACGCCACGAACCTGAATGCCAGCGGCAAAAATGGGGGCGCAGGTTTTGGGTCGTTTCTCAGCGGCTGTAAAAAGCGGTTCATCCTGATAAGGATACTATGGCTGGCGATATAGCGTGGACTATGCGCCGATGAAAAGGAAGGACTGGCGGCTTGACTCGGTTGGAAGCCGAAAAATCATGCTTGACCGTTTACAAGTTTGTGCTGTAAGATTAACTTTGCTCGGCAATGCGGGTGTAACTCAGTGGTAGAGTGCAACCTTGCCAAGGTTGAAGTCGAGGGTTCAAATCCCTTCACCCGCTCCAGTCCATCGCAGGCTGCCCTGGCTTGCCATGAGCCAGGCTCTTCGCCTGACAGTCACCTTGAAAGTCGGGCGCCGTAGCCAAGTGGTAAGGCCGCAGACTGCAAATCTGCCATTCATCGGTTCGATTCCGATCGGCGCCTCCAGAAAATCTTTGAAATCATAGGCTTTTCCTTTGACCCCTCTTTGAGGGGTCTTTTTTTGGGCTACACGTGGGCTACTGAGTCCAAAGTACCCTAGGCGCCTAGGAAAGTCCAAACAATGACGGTGGAAGCAGGCACTCCGATTGACGTGTCCCATGCCTGACGGCTCCGCGAAGATGGGGATGCTCACTTCCACCGCCAGAAGAAAATGACAAAAAATGAGCTAAACCTTGCCCTCTGCGCCTGCACCATTCTATTATTCTATTGAGGTGCTTGCAAAACCCACAATTATTCCCATCGGAGGTAACGAATGCACTACCAATTGTTTCTCCCCGCCTTGGTTTGGACGGCATCATCATTGCTTTTTTGCCAAGACCAGGGCTTGGTCGCATCCCAGAGGGTGCTAGACCGCGCCCTTGCGGACGCCAAGTTAAACGGCGCAGTTTTCATTTATGACGTAGTGGATGGGAAAATGGCTCCAGCACTTGCAAGAGCGATAGCTGAGAACCCCGAGATATTTGATAGACTCACCAACACGTTTGGCTCTAGGACAGACTGGCTGGACAGCAGCCACATGCCTGCGTCAATGCAGAAATGGGGCTGGCCCCTTGAACCAAGGTGGTGGGTGGTGGACAGGCGCGGCCAGATCGCATTCACCAGCACTGAGCCGCCCACAGAAGAAGTATTGCTGAAACAACTTAGGGATGCGGACATTCAGGAGTTAAGCCAAATCCTGAAGCAATTCGTGCGAAAAAACCCCGGCAGGGAGGATGCCCTTGTCAGGCTGCTCAACCGCCAGTGCGACATCGCCATAAGAAAGATGCAAAAATATTTGGCCCCAGCAGTCGACCGCCCCAACCGTCCCGGCCAACGGCAGACTCCAGAATTGAAAAGACCAATGACGGCTAGGGAAGACGAAGAAATCTGGGCTGACTTTGCGGACACGCTAAAGTTGGTTGTGAAGTCGGATGCATGGACACACACAAATAGCGGGCCCACAGTAACGATGTATTCCGATGCCAACATATTTTTGCAATCAGGCACGCTGATGTCCCTATCCCCATTGATGCGGGATTTGTCGGCCCAGCTGCTGCCTTCCATGACAGATGTGATCAAAGAATTCCCCGAAAGCCTGCTAGTTTGGACACTGTGGCTAATACTAGAAAGAGCGTCAGGGGGCTCTGGCTCCGCCATACTGCCCCTAATCTCTTCCATCGAGCCCCGGCCATTCGCGCCTGGCGAGCAGCCCCCCGGAAGGGTGCTGGATAGGCTGATCGAAAATGCTGACCATTTTTCTGAAGTCGAAAAACACCACTCAAAACTATTTGAAGCTAAGATCAAAAGCCGCACGGATGCAGCGGGCAAATTTTGGGAGCCAACTCGAAAGGCCGACGCATTTTACCCAGCCAGCCAGTTGATTTACATCTATTTAAGGCGCGGTGACGATTACAAAGCCGAGCAGATACTCATGAAGTTCGTTGAGTGGTCTGGCGACGACTGCAAGCCCCAATTAGACTGGGCCATCGGACTGGCCACAAACCTAGCCAACGCAAACCAGCCAGGTGCAGCATCCGTTGCCGCCCGCTGGCGCGACATAGATATCGAAAGATATAAAAACGCTAAGAACAACGTGTCCTCAGACAGCGCAGACATTTCTTGGATAGTGATAGAAGAAGACGACAGCCACGATATATCTGATGCATTCATCAAAGAAATAACCTCGTATTCCCTTGATTCGTTTCCAGCGCAGGTAAAAGTAGAGAAGCAAAAAAACGTCCCGCAGTTCGCCCACTTCAAGCCCGGCTGGGGCCTGTACGACGGCAAGAACAGAATGTTCGACTACACCGAGGAGCCGCCGTCCGATGACTCGATCAGAGCGATGGCGAAGCGCAACGGCGTCGTTTCCAAGATTGAGGAATACGAAAAATTCAGAAAGATGTACCCAAGGAACGCCCACATTGAAGCCGACCTGCTGACGGAATACTTGCAGCTGGCAAATAAGCGGATGGCGAGGTTCAATTTGGCCCAGCCCGAAAAGCCCATGCTGCCTGAAGAGGACGACAGGATAATATGGGGATCAATAGCAAGGATACTGGAAGAGTTTCTCGAAAACGGCCGCTACAGATACGTGCTGTTGCTGCAGCACATTCGATACCTTGATCTGGCCTCCCAGTCCCCTATGATGAAAAGGACGGCGAACAGGCTCATCTATCCAGTCGAAGAGATGATCAAGCGCGACCCAGCGTACATCGTGAACTACCCGCTCTGGTTCAGTCTGAACGAGTTGGCTGGCGGCAAAAAATCCCTGATGGACACACTGTCAAATTTGACCCCGGTGCCGAGTGATGAATTATTATTCAACCCACGGGCCAACGCACGGATCATCGGGCAGATAAACAAGGAAGCACTGAAATATAAGGAATGGGACTTCATCATAGGCACCGCGACTCCTTACTGGAACTATTGGCTGTACTGGTGGGAAAACAAGTACCCAAATACAGACGACGACGTACTGGCCATACTGAGCCCCCTCGTTGAAGCCCTGTTAGCGACAGACCAAGACGCAGAGGCGGAAAAGCTATTCGCCGAATTCATGGAAAAGATACCCTCCGGCGAAGTACAGACGCAGCTTGCCCAGATAGCCAACAAAAGAGGCAAGGCCGAATTGGGCAAAAAGTGGCTCGCGGCGAGAGTGCTGCCGAAAGGAGAGACACGGCATAAGCGAAGCCTTGATCCGGATTCTCTAATTGCAGCGATGCGGCGCGAATACCGCGCCAGGCCTATATTTTCCTGCGGCGTGAGCAATCCGTGATAACAGATAATTCTTTATGCGCCCATGGGGACTTCAGAGAGCGGCGTTGATTCAAGCGGCATATATTTGGGGGCCTGCCAGTTTTTGCGTGTGAGTCGTTCAGGAGCTCTGCTAACGTTTTGCAAGCGGTTTAAATGTCAAAAGCGATAGCCTAAAGCCAATCCTATTACGCGCGGCCAATCCGCGTCATTCTTAAGCGAAAAAGCGTGTCCGGCTTCTATGCTGAAATGCCTGCTGATTCTATATCCAAGGGCTAGATCAAAAGTCAATTCGTTGCCGGAGACCTCGTCGCTGGCGAAATAATTGTTGTCCACATACAGCTGGATGGTGCTCTTGTAGCGCACAAAGCCAAGGCCGGCGGAAGTATAAAAGCCCATGCCGCTTGAACCAAAACTGTGCAGCCAGTCAATATTTATGCCCGTCAAGAAAGAATTGCTCCCTGCGCTCATGCCAAACTCCGGCGCAGACGGCCTGTGGTAAGAGACGCCTATTCGGCCACGGACTGCGTTCTGCCCCCAAAATTTTTCCACGAAGTAAGTCAGATTGCCACCCAGAACATAGCTGTCACTGTATTTGCCAACAGGGACTAATACGGCGGTCTGCAATCCAGAATTGAGTTTTTGAGGTTCTTGTGCATTGAGCGGAGCCGTTTGCACGACAAACACTCCGAAGGCCAAAGCGAAGGGCAGGGCGAGGGCTGATGTTCTCATTGTTTTCTCCTGTTTGTAAATTATACCGTCAGGCGCGGCCTTGCCAAGCTTGACGGCATCTGCAATTTTGATTTCGATCACCATTCCGCTGTACCAAAAAACAAGGGACTAATAGGGAAAGCAAAAGAATGGAAAATGCGGGTAAAATAATCGGACTGCGCTGGGCGGAGACAATACTATGATCGCCAGATTAGCAACAAAAGTAGGGATGGCATTTTTGTTTTTGTGCATGGCCGGAGCGATTGCCGCAGGCGTCAATCCTGAGTGGGAGGGGCTGCAAAAAAACGGCAGGTGGAAAGCACTGCGGTCTCAAGTCGAGAATAGGCTAAAGGCAGACCCGAATGACGGGGAGGCGCACTTTTGGCGTTCCAAGGTGCTGATGGCTTTTGGCGATTACGAAGATGCCTACAAGGTGGCTAAGGAATCCACCAAGCTGCTGCCCCAGTCGGCGGACGCTTGGGCCCAGTTGTCGGCTTCGACGGGCTTCATGGCCGCAAGGGCGGGCGCGCTAAAAAAAATGTCATTTGCCACCGAGTGCAGGGACGCAGGGAAAAAGGCGCTGGAACTGGATCCCAAAAATTTGGTGGCTCTTGAAGTCATGGCAAATTTTTACCGGCAGGCCCCTGGCATAATCGGCGGGGACACGGCAAAGGCGGACAGCGCGAGAGCCATGCTCGACTCTCTTGACCCAGAGCAAAAAACTAGGAGGGCGCTGAGGGAGGCGTACAGAAGCGGCGACAAGAGCCGCTTCGAATCGGCCCTCAAGCAGGCCATGCAGAGACACCCCAAAGTGGCGTGGCCTTTCGTTGAAGCGGCCCAACGCGCTATGGACAAGGAAAACGTGAGGCCAAAGGACGCGCAAACATTCGCAAAGGCGGCAATAGAGAACGACAAGTACAGCGCGAGGGCATACGCATATCTGGCGCAGTCTTTGGCCGCAGAGGAAAAATGGGCCGAGTTTGACGCGACGCTGGCAAACGCAGAAAAGGCAATGCCCGAAAACCTGCATCCGCACTATATGGCCGCCCAATGGCTAATTTCATCTTCCAAAGAGCCAAAGAGGGCCGAAGCCCTGCTGAGGAAATACCTGAGACAGGAGCCGGAGGGAGGGGCCCCCAGCTTGGGGCACGCTCACCGCGCATTGGCGCAACTGCTGGAAGGGCAGGGGGACAAGGCGGGAGCGATAAGAGAATTGAAAGAGGCGGCCAAGCGGCTGCCAAAAGACAAAGACTCTGCCTCTAGGCTAAACAGCCAGATAAAAGCCGACCTCAAGAGATTGGGAGGAGTCTAGGGGCTGACCGTAGCGCGTGTATTATTTAATCGCGGCTTTAATGGCGTCCACTTTGTCCATCTGTTCCCACGGGAAGGAGCTGCGGCCAAAATGCCCATATGTGGCGGTTTGCCTAAAGATTGGCCGCCGCAGGCCCAGCGCGTTGATCATGGCTTCGGGTGTGCAGCTAAAGACTTCGCGCACGGCGTTTTCAATTTGTTCGGGGCTGACTTGGCTGGTGCCAAATGTGTCCACATGAATTGAAACCGGCTCTGCCACGCCGATAGCGTAGGCCAATTGAATTTCGCATCGCTTTGCCAACCCTGCCGCCACTATGTTTTTGGCGATGTAGCGCCCCATGTAGGCCGCAGAGCGGTCAACCTTGCTAGGGTCTTTCCCCGAAAAGGCGCCGCCGCCGTGCCTGCCGCTGCCGCCATACGTGTCCACGATGATCTTGCGGCCAGTCAGTCCTGCGTCGCCCATGGGGCCGCCTATCACAAAGCGCCCCGTGGGGTTGACATAAAATTTGGTGTCTTTGTCCAGCAAGCTGGCCGGCAGGGCGGGCTTTATCACGTTGGCCAGCACTCCGTCATATATTTCTTTTTGTGTAATCTTGTCATCGTGCTGGGTGGAGATTACCACGGTGTCTATGCGTACAACTTTGCCGCCGTCATATTCGACCGTCACTTGGCTTTTGCCGTCGGGCCTTAGCCAGGGCAGGATGTTTTGTCTGCGGGCCGTTGAGAGCCTTTTTGACAGCAAGTGGGCAAAGTAGATTGGGGCCGGCATCAGATCGGGCGTTTCATCGCAGGCAAACCCAAACATAAGGCCCTGGTCTCCGGCGCCGCCTGAATCAACGCCCATCGCTATGTCGGGCGATTGCTTGTCAATCGCCGTTAGGACGGCGCAGGTCGCCCAGTCGAATCCCATAGTCTGACTGTTGTAGCCGATGTCGCGCACTACGCTACGCACCACTTCGGCCACAGGAATATAAGTCTTGGTGGTCATCTCGCCAGCCACCAAGACCAGCCCCGTGGTTAACAGGGTTTCGCAAGCCACGCGGCTATTGGGGTCATCCGCTAGGGCGCAATCCAGGATGGCGTCGGATATTTGATCGGCCATTTTGTCGGGGTGTCCCTCGGTGACACTCTCGGAAGTAAACAGGTGTTTGTTCAAGTTGGTCATTTGGGCTCCCCCCATGAAAGATTCCGCTATTCATCAATGATAGCTTAATTCCAATTCTAATTCAAAATAGAATCATGGCTAATTCTATTTAGAATTGGAATAAAAAGGCGGTTTTGGCGATAACGAAAGATCAGTTCCCCAGTTTTCCCAAAAGCAGGGTCAGGGCATCGAGAGCGTCTTTTGGCAATCTGTCATTGCCGCCCAACTCTGTTTCTCTGGACTTGACAAAGGAGATTCTGTCGGAGAGGCGCTTTGAAAATTCGTTGCGGTACGCTTTGTCACCCAGGTCGGCTTTGAATCCAGGCCAATCAAGCTCCAAGACGTCGTTGAAGGGCCCCCACGGCTTAAAGTTGGCCTTCCTCTCTATTATTTGTTCAAGGATGCCCAATGTGTCAGCGGGCTTTACCTTTGTTCCCATGAAGAATCCGGTGTTTAGTGCATAGCATTCCACCCCATCTTCGAACAAAGACTTAAACCTCTGGTAGTCCGTGGAGAGTGGGTACGTTCGGAATGGGTTGGCGAATGGCTCCACGACTAAGGCATTGGGATCAACGCCCAAGGCAAGCCTCTCGGCGGAAGTCCTCTTGGTTGCCAGTGTGGCTCCGAATACGGACCCCAGGCTTGGGCCGTCCAGTTTTAACACGGGCGGCAGCGTCTCGTCTTTCATCAGCCAGAAAACGCCATTGATGGGTTCGTTTATCTTGTCTATCCTATCGGGGCTCCAAAGCCTACTCTTGACGGCGCGCCCATTGCCGTTTCGCAGATCCTCTGTCACAACGTGCAGCTTGCCGTCTGGGTATATCGTTGCACCATTGTTCTGCAGCGTTAAGATGTACTTGTTGTCCTCGCAAAACATAGGATAGTCCTGCGTCTTGTCGAAGTATCCAGGCTCTAAGGCTATGCTGTATTTATCTTGCAGGTTGATGATGAATGCATCGTCGTGGACTATTGTTATTGGGTACTTTCCGCCGTGCCTGGCGTGTGTGATCGTGCTCTTGCCTGAACCGGACAGGCCGAAGACCGCCGCCACATAGTCTTTGCCGTCTGGCAGCGAATACTTTTTCAGTCCGCCGTGGCAACTTGCGTACCCGTGGCGCACCGCCGTGCTCCATGCCAAGGTAAGAGTGCCTTTTTTATGTTCGCCGAAGTACCTCATTCCCAGCAGGGCCAAGGTGTTGTGTTCGGGGTCGAAGAAGCTGAGGCCCATGGGGTGTTCGGGGTGGGTCCAGTCGGGGTCGGAAAAAACCAAGATGTCGCCCTCTGGGTACGGCTTGGATTTGGCGTAGCGGTCTGCGTGGGCGTCGTCCCACCACTGAAAATTGAGTAGCCAGCTATACAAAATGTTTGCGTGGTCTGCGGGGATTACAAGACGCGCCCTGAGCATGAAGTCTTCGTCGAGCCCAACCAGCGCTTGGCTGGTTATCATTTCGCGGTTCCTAGTTTTGTATATCGCCTCGACGACCTTGGCCATCAGGTCGTCCTTATTGACGCCAGGCCACCCAAGGATTCGCCTGGCGGCGGCCGCCCTGCCAGAAACGGCACCGTCGTTCATCAGCAGCACTTTTGCGTCGGATGGCAGTCCGAGCGCCTCGGGGCGATATACAGGCATCCCGTCAAGGACGACCGTGCCAGGCGCTGCCATCGCAAGTTGGTACGCCTCTGTCACGTTCTCCACTGGTTTCACATTGTTTCCGTAGAATGAGGTTTCCACCGTTGTCCTCATCTGGGACATGATCTGTGAAAACATTTCCCTGCCAGGGTAGGCGCCAATGGTTGCCATGTTGGTCTCCGATAAAAAGACAATTTTAGCGGCAGGCGATCAAATTATAAAGTCCGCTAATTGTCAATTTCAGCGGTCTTCCCCAGCCATGGCTTTGTTTTCAGCCTCTCTACGCTTTTTTCTAGGAACAGTTCCAGCTCCATCTTTTTTGGCTCGGACAAAGCGGGGGCCACGGCACATTCAAAACC
>JAITFL010000016.1 GCA_031281385.1 Holophagales bacterium | reverse complement strand
TTGCTTCGCCTTTCCTAAAGAGTTTCTCGGTCAGGTGTATGTCTTCTTCCGATGGGCATGTTGATGCCCCTGTGTGGTTATGGAATGCGACTATTCCCCTTGCGCCCATGTCCATTGCGTGTTTCAAGATTTCTTGGACGCTGACGCTTATTTCTGTTTGGCCCCCTGTTGCAACGATCCTGTCTCCAATTGTCTCTAGGTTGTCGTTCACTCCGATTATTCCGAGTGATTCTACGCGCGCTCCGAACAATTTGGGTTTCAGGTATTCCGCTATCGTCCTTGGATTTTGTAGCCTGATCGGAGTCACCCTTTCCATTGATCTTTTTATAAGTTCCCTGATGGCAAGAATTTTTGGTGCATGTTCTTCTTGCAGGGGCCGGAGTGTCTTCAGCATCTGCGGCTGAGTTCTGAACAGGCCGCTCAGTCCGTCTATTTCGTTCAGCGTGTCGCTCATTTCGTTGTTCATGTCTTTGATTGACAGCACGTACAAAAGAAGTTCGCTGGTCTTGATCCTTTGCTCCTGGCCGGTTTCCAGTAAATGTGGTATGTCGGTTTCTTTTGCCATTTTGTTGCGGTGTGTCTCTATTGCTGCTGAAAGTGTTGGGTCTAGCTCGCTCTGTTCTATATAGACATCTAATATTGCTTTCAGTGCCGCGACTACCTTCTCGATGCTTTCGCTTTGAAATGTAATTGGCCCCAATGTGTTTTGCACTTCGACGTAAAGGTGGCATTGACCGTACCTGCGCTTGACTATGGCATCGTAGCCTTTGTACTGCAATATCCTTGTGGTTTCTATTACCTCGTGTGTCAATTCTTCCATGTTCTGCTTCCTCTGCTTTGTTTGTGGGGTTTTCATGCTCGCAAGTGAAAAACGTTGCCTTTTGCAGTTTCGCTTTGTCAGGCTCGCTCTGCTCGTCAACTATTCGTTTCGAAATAGAGTTCATTTTTCCAGAATTTCAGCAAGTTCGGACAGTCTGGCAGCATGTATTTCTCTGCAAACTTGGCTATTTCATCTATGTCGTGCAAAGCCCCTGACATCTCTTCGCCTGTCTCTTCTAAGTATCTTCGCCATATCTCGCTCTGGGCTTCGTGGAAGATGTATTCCTTGTCCTTGTGCACTGAATAGAGTTCCTTGATGAGTTCCCAAGCAAAGAGGTTTTTCCCTTGGTTTCTCAAATAATATAGATTAATCCTGCCTGTTTTTTCTTTTTTCAGTTTCACCCCTATCGTTTGCGTGGTTCTGTCTGGTGCGTCCTTTATGAATCCCCAAAGCTCCTGTATGATTTGTGACTGCTCTTCGAAAGTCAGGTTTTTGATTCTGTTGTCTGTTTCTGCTATTAGGCTATTTTGTTCTGTCATTGTTTTCTCCTTTTTACATTTCCTGTGGCTCTTCCTGCTTCCATGTGGTGCTTCTTGTTCGTGCGGTACGGTAAGGCAAAGGGGTACCATGCCTCGGGATCGCCAATGCAAGGGGTCGAGCCCGCCAATCCCCAAGCGCCGCCGCAAATGACGCGGCAGACACTTGGGGATTGGGGCTCGGACTCAAGCATTTGCAATAATTTGTTGGGACATGGCACCTTTGTGAGAAAGCTAATTTGTTACATGGCCAAAATTAATCGTTGCCGCTGTATTCATCGTTATTTGGGTTTAGCTGGTCGGCATGGTTGTCCATTTCATGCTGATAAGCATCGCTGTTGGGGTTGTTTTGATTCGCGTAATGATCCAATTCTTCTTGCGAGTGCGTGTAGCTGCTCATTCTTCCCATGTTTTCTCCTTTTTGTAGAATGATTGTAGGTGGCTGGTTTGTTTTTTTGACACGCTTCTTATCTGCTGGGGGGGAATTGCAGGCTGGGCATGGCTTGCTCATAATCCAAAAACTCCTTTTTATATCAAACTTATCGCGCCTATAGGTTCGCGGAGTTAAATATATTGTTTCCCTGCGGGAGCCAATTATTTTATTTGTTTGATCAGAGGTACTCTTCCGGCATCGGAGGTGTTTCTGGCAAGGGCGCAGCGTGGGTGACATGGTAGAGCCCCCCCGCAAAGTTGTACCATTTGTCGTTTTTATAATCTGCTGTTGCAAATGTCACTCTGTTTTCGTGCTCCATCCGCACAACATATACGATGTCTGGGTCGTCCCCGGTTTCTGGCTTCGCCGATGGGCCTGCAAGTTTGGTGAACTTGGCGAAGCCGTCTGGCGGGCTGATGTCAACGTCTCTGCTAAAAGGTATGTAGTAACTCACGTTTTTATAGTAATTTGTCGTGCTTTCGTAACGTCCTTCTTTCGAATATGTCGCTATTGTTGGAATTTGCCTGTAGTCGCCGTTATTGTCCGTGATAGGTACGAGGATGGCTACTTCTGTGTTTTCGGCGGGCGCGTGCTTGCTGGTTTGCATCCAGTCTATTTGCATGTAGGTTATCCTTTTGCGTGGTTGATGTGTTTGTTGACATTGATGGGAGCTGTTGAGAATATTAACTGTGCTTTGATCTGTCTGTTGCGGGTGGGCCTCTTTGGGTTGCCAACAAATGCCTCCGTTGAGTAAGTGTGCTTCCAAGCCATGTAACGAATTTTGGTGTAATAAATGGGGGTTTTCAGAAAGGTTCTCTGGCCGTTCCACCTCCTATCGAGGAGTTAGCCAGCAAGCTCGTCCGTATCGAGGTACAGGTGGGCTTTCGCCGCCTTTAGCCAGCAGGATTCACATTCCGAGCGGCTGCGGTGGCTGCAATGGCAGCCTTCTGGTCTAAAGTCTGGGCGGCTGGGGCACTGCTCCATTGCGATCTCGCCAATCAGCCAAAGCATCATTTTCTTGTGCCCGTTGTGGTCCCGCCAAAGGCTCTTTTCGCTTAGCCCAAGCATGAAGTTGGCGATGCGGTCTCGCAGGGCTTCCCCCTGCTTCTGCAGGTCGCCGAAGCCGTCGCGCCCATCGAATAATTCCTCTTGCGCTGCCCACAGCCCCTTCATTGCCCAGTTCACCTGACTGAAAGCCCGCTTACCGTATCTCGTCGCCGCCCGCATTTCGAGTTCGGCCAAGTCTTCGACGTGTTCGGCGCCAACGCTCATTTCCATGATCGCTTGCCTTCTGTCCATGCCATCCGCCAGCATGTTTTGAAAGGCCGGCGATTCTTCTGGGCAGCTCAGCATGCCCGAAAATTCTTCTAGCAGGCACGCTATTTTCTCGCGGTGCCCTTCTGCGCGGGCAATGCAAACCCAAAAACAACTGTGCGTAAGCATTGTCCTGTTCGGCGGCCCTGCGGAACCACTTCGCGGCCTCATCGTCGTTTTGTGCTACTCCCCTTCCGTCTCGATACATCGTTCCCAGTCTGTTTTGCGCTTCGGGCTTGCCCTGCTCGGCCGACAGCCTGTACCACTTCGCTGCTTCCTCATAACTTTGTTCAACGCCATCTCCGTTGTAATACAGCTCTCCCAAATTGTGCTGCGCGCCTTCGTTGCCTTGTTCGGCTGCCTTGCGGAACCATTCTAAGGCTTTGTCCAAATCGCGGCTGACGCCACGACCTTGGTAGTACGCAACGCCCAACAGGTTCTGCCCAGTGGCATACCCCTGTTCAGCCGCTTCGCGGTACCACTTAACCGCTTCGTTGTCATCTTGCGCGACGGCAATGCCTTGAAAGTGCAAGATGCCCAGTGCACACTGCGCGTCAGCGATGCCCTGCTCGGCTGCAGGGCGAAGCCACTTCGCGGCCTCGCCAAAATTTCGAGGAACGCCAACGCCGTGCAAGTAAAGGATGCCAAGCGTGTGCTGCGCCTCGGCGATGCCTTGTTCGGCTGCCAAGCGAAACCACTTCGCCGCCTCACCATCATTTTTTGTAACGCCGAGGCCATTGGCGCACATGAACCCCAAAAAAAGCTGTCCTTTTGCATCGCCCTGTTCGGCCGCGTCGCCGAAGAGCTTCGCGGCCTCGACAAGGTCGCGGCTGTGTAATACAGCATACCCAAAAGGTACTGCCCTGTGGCGTGGCCCTGGTCGGCAGCCAAGCGGTACCACTTCGCTGCCTCGCCATGATTTTGTTCGACGCCAAAGCCCATTTCGTACATGAACCCCAAATTGGTCTGTCCGACTGGGTGGCCCTGCTCGGCCGCCTTTCGGTACCACGCAACGGCCGCATTATGATCCTGCTCGACGCCATTCCCGGCTTGGTACAATTCTCCCAAGGCGGTTTGCGCGGGGGCGTTGCCCTGTTCGGCGGCCTTGCGGTACCAATTCGCGGCCTCGCCATAACTTTGTTCAACGCCATCTCCGCATAAATATATAGTTCCCAAATTGTTTTGCGCGATAGGGTGGCCCTGTTCGGCTGACTTGCGGCACCATTCAAAGGCCAGGCCCAAGTCGCGGCTGATACCTCGGCCAGCAGAGTACATATAGCTCAGCATGAACTGCCCGCTTGCATTGCCTTGCTCCGCAGCAAGACGGAAGCATGTTGCGGCTTCATCGTCATTTTGCGTAACGCCGTCCCCTTGCAGATACTTCATGCCCAAAGCAAATTGATCGGCGGGGCTATTTTGTTTGTTGCCGCCATTTTCGTGTGTGCTGTTGTCGTTGTTCATGCTGCCTCCCAAAAAGTCAATAAATGTTGCTTGTTAGGTCAATGATCGCTGCGGGGGCGGAACTTGGACAGATCATACTTATCATCCAGCGTCCAAGGTAATTGCCGCATAATGTCTGCTATGTAGAGGTCGTTTTTCATTTTCTCCAAATTGCGCTTTGCGTCCTCATCACCCTCATCGTCCGCTAGACGTAGCAGCCTTTTGGCCTCACCTATGTCTTTTGGAACGCCTTGGCCATAAAAATACATTACTGCCAGATTGACGTGCCCAGCAGTGCTGCCTTGTTCCGAAGCCTTGCGGAACCACCTTATGGCCTCTTGATAATTTTTCGCTACGCCTTTACCGTTGTAATACATCCATCCAAGATTGTTCTGTGCGGCTGCGTTGCCCTGTTCCGCCGCCCTGCACAACCAAGCCAGAGCCTCTTCGCTATTTTGCTCTATGCCTTCCCCATCCCGGTACATGCCCCCCAAGTTGTTCTGTGCGGCGGTGTTGCCTTGATTGGCTGCTTTGCGGTACCACTTCAGAGCCTCCTCATAATTTTTCGCTACGCCTCTGCCGCTGTAATACATCCATCCCAGACTGTTCTGCGCACTGGCGTTTCCCTGATCTGCCGACTTGCGGAACCAAGCCACGGCCTCCTGGTCATTTCGAGCTATACCTTCCCCATCCCGGTACATGCACCCCAAGTTGTTCTGTGCTGCGGCAAAGCCCTGATCGGCTGCTTTGCGGTACCACTTCAAAGCCTCCTCGTAATTTTTTTCAACGCCGCGTCCGACACGATACATTCCTCCCAAACTGTTCTGTGCAGCGGCAAAGCCCTGATCGGCTGCCATGTGGAAGCACTTTGCGGCCTCTTGATAATCTTTCGACACGCCGTGGCCGTTTTCATACATGTTCCCCAGATTGTACTGCGCAGCGATGTGTCCTTGGTCGGCCGCCTTGTGGAACAAAGTCGCGGCCTCCTGATAATTTTGCGCTACACCCTTCCCATCTTGGTACATCACTCCAAGGATGTTCTGCCCATCGGCGTCGCCTTGCTTGGCTGTCTTGCGGAACCACTCTGCGGCTTCTTCATGGTTTTGTGCGGTGCCGTTTCCTAAATAGTATATAAATCCCACAGCGTTCTGTGCGGTTACGTTGCCCTGATCGGCCGCCTTGCGGAACCATTCTAGGGCTTTCCCAAAATCGAGGTTTACGCCATAGCCATAGTAGTACATGTTGCCCAATTTGCTCTGTGCCCCTGCGTGTCCCTGTTCGGCAGCCTTGTGAAACCACTTTGCGGCCTCCTCATCATTTTGCTCGACGCCAAGGCCGTGTGAGTACATGTTGCCCAGATTGGTCTGGGCGCCGGCGTCGCCCTGCTCGGCGGCCTTGCGGTACCATTTCGCGGCCTCGCCGAAGTCGAGGCTGACGCCACGACCACTGTAATACATAACGCCCAGCCAAGCCTGCCCGTAAGGGTTGCCCTGCTCCGCAGCAAGGCGGAACCATTTTACGGCCTCATCGTCATTCTTCTCTGTGCCAATACCGTGAGAATACATGATGCCCAATTTGAGCTGCATTTCAGCTTGGCCCTGTTCCGCCAACGTGCGGAAAATTTTTAAGGCTTCATCGTCCTCCTGTGTGGCCGTTTCGGGGGGGCACTTCGCGGGTTCGATGGATTTTTGGTCGCCCCCGCTTCTTTTGCGATTCATTGCTTCAAGCCTGCTCTGTGCATCTGCGTGGCCTTGCTCGGCCGCCTTGCGGAACCAGTTAGTGGCTTCGCCATAATCTTGCTCTACGCCATCTCCATCAAGATACAAAATCCCCAAGCTGAACTGTGCGTCAGCCTGGCCCTGCTCCGCCGCCTTGCGGAACCATTCGATGGCTTTGCCCAAGTCGGTGCTGCGTCTTTGGTAGTACAATAAAGTGCCTAACATGTACTGTGCATCAGCATCCCCCTGTTCTGCCGATTTGTGGAACAATTTCGGGGCTTCATCATTACTTTGCTCTACGTTCCACTCATCTTGGTTGAATTCCTCAAAAATGTTCTGCAGGGCTGCATCACTATAATCGTTGATGGCAACCGCTTTGTGTGAAATCGTATAAAGACTGTTTATTGCATCTGCGTTGCCTTGCTCTGCCGCCTTGCGGAACCACTTTACGGCCTCGTCATCATTTTGCTCAACGCCGTCCCCATCCCGATACATCGCTCCAAGGCGGTATTGTGCATCTGCGTTGCCCTGCTCCGCCGCCAAGCGAGACCATTTCAGTGCTTCGTCAAAGTCGAGGCTCACGTAGTATATGGTGCCCAACATGTCCTGCGCGTCTGCATGGCCTTGTTTTGCGGCAAGGTGAAACCACTTCTGCGCCTCGTCAAAATCATCTGCGATGCCTCGACCGCTAGAGTACATGACACCCAGCCGGTACTGCGCTTCGGCGTTGCCTTGCTCTGCCGCAATACGCAGGTGCTTCATGGCCTTCTGATAATCCTGCTCAACGCCATCCCCTTCCAGATATCTCATGCCCAGAGCGTATTGCTCGGCGGGGCTATTTTGTTTGTTGCCGCCATTTTCGTGTGTGCTGTTGTCGTTGTTCATGCTGCCTCCTAAAATGGGGGGATATACAGTTTATTAAGATACAGAAGAAGATGGGGTTGACTTGGCGGCGGCGTCAAGCGAAAAACTGCGCCCCCCTCGCACTGCAATCGAGGAGCGCACAAAGAGAACCAAAACCGTTACGTTTTGATGTGCAGGGATGCCTGCCCTTTCATTATGTGGCAGCCAGTGGCCGGCACCGCTTCATTGACTTTGCGCTGGAATTCTGCTGCAGGGACTGTTCCTGTCCAGCCTAGCTTGCTTTGGGGGTGATTGAGGGTCGCCTTTTGCACAGTCACTTTACAAATATATGGCCGATTTGGGGGTACCGCCAGTGGAAATTTCGCTTTTCCCAAACTTTTTTCGGGGGGTGCGAGAAAAGACTGGGAAACATGACATTTGAAAGCAAAGGGGGCAGCCGATGGCCAAATCTGTTCCCATCGTGTTAGCCAAGAATATTGCAAATACTATTGAAAAACAAGGGAAAGGGGCGGGTAGGGGTTACACGGGGCAATTGCATAGGTCATCTGAACCACCCTAGAAATTGGAACTCGCTGCGCAACCAGTTTGCGATGGTCTGTGGGGGGAAACCCCGTTTACATAAAATTTCGTTACATGGCCATTGGGAGCAGCCTTTTGAACTCATCAATCATTTTCCGTTGTGCCGCCAAGGCCATTGCGCTGCATCACCGCCAGATTATTTTGAGCTGTGGGGTCGCCCTGTTCCGCCGCTAGGCGAAACCATTTTGCGGCCTCCCGATAATCTTTGGCTGTGCCGCGGCCATCGTAATACATGAGGCCAAGGTTGGTCTGGGCATCCGGGTAGCCCTGCTCGGCCGCTAGGCGGAACCACTTCATGGCTTCGTCATCATCTTGCGCAACGCCATGCCCGTTAATGTATATTCTTCCCAAATTGTTTTGTGCAACACCGTGGCCCTGCTCGGCAGCTATGCGAAACCACTTCGCGGCCTCTTGGAAATCTTGAGCTACGCCGCGGCCTCTGACGTACATAAATCCAAGATTGGTCTGCCCGTATGCATCGCCCTGCTGTGCCGCTATGCGAAACCATTTCGCGGCCTCTTGGAAATCTTGCGCTACGCCGCGGCCTTCGAGGTACATGACACCCAGATTGTGCTGGGCACCGGCAAAGCCTTGCTCAGCCGCCCTGCGGTGCCACTTCACGGCCTCTCGATAATCTTGTGCTACGCCCTCGCCGTTGGAATACATGACACCAAGAATGGCTTGGGCGCCGATGTCGCCCTGTTCGCCCGCCATGCGGTACCACTTTGCGGCCTCACTGATATTTTGAGCAACGCCATGGCCGTTATAGTACATGTTGCCCATTGAGCACTGCGCTTCTGCGATGCCCTGTTCGGCTGCCATGCGGTACCATTTGACGGCCTCATTGTCATTTTGTTCAACCCCCTCCCCTTCGAGATACATTTCTCCCAGCCGCAATTGCGCCTCGGGGTTGCCCTGCTGTGCCGCTAGGCGAAACCACTTTGCGGCTTCTTGAGAATTTTGCTCTACTTCGTCCCCAGCATAATATTTAAGGCCCAATTGAAATTGCTCGGCAGGGTTGTTTTGTTGCCCGTTGGCATTTTTCTGCGGTTGGCCGTGGCCGTCCATGCTGCCTCCTGAAAAAGACAAATTGCAATTATACAATTATACAATGTCGGCGGGTTCTGGCTTGAAACTATTGAGCCACTTGCAAAACGGCAGTTTTGCAAGTCACCGGAGGTGTAGGCTGCGCCCGACCGGAGCAGGCTCTGGCGCGAAACACTGTAAACAGGTAAGTTACCAAATCCAGCCAGAGACAGCGGAAGGTCGGGAGCAGACGTACCGCCGAGTTTTGCAAAAAGCTCTATTGTGAACAAATAAGTTGCGAAATCCAGCCAAAGACAACGGAAGGTAGGGAGCAAACGCAACTTCAAGTTTTGCAAGAAGCTCAATTGGCTCTATGGATAGCCTGTGGTTTATAGCCGCAGCATGCCCAGTACGATGCCCTTCTTGATCGTGCGGACAGGCATGACTTTGGCGCGCCTGTAGTCAATCCAAGATTCTTGTGTTATCTGGGGATGATCGCCTTTGCGCAATATGCAGCACTCATCGAAGTATTGCCCTGCTTTCTTGATCCTCCAAGGCACCAAGAGAACGCAGAGCTCTTCTTTTGGGTCTTGTGGGTCTGGCTGTGCCGCGGGCTCAGGCCAAGGGACGGCCTCGGTAAGGACAATGTAGTAATTTTCTCTTTTCTCGCCCGACGGCAGCTCGGTCCTCATCGAGAGGACTTGTTTAGGGGCCATTTCGATTCCGTCGTTGCTCAACATAGGCATAGACTCTTCCCGCTCTAGCCTGTCCCAGGCCCTCTCCAGTGCGTCCATCTCTTCTAGGCTCTCCATTATTGACGGGATGACATTGGGGTCTTTCCCCACCGCCAGCAGAATCTTTGCCACGTCTATGGGCCTGCCGCCGCCGTCTGGGCAGCCCCATTCGGGGAACTCTGATGCGATGTCGGCCTCATTCCATGCGCTCTTGCTGCTATATTTGGCAAAGACCGCATCAAGCCTTTCCTGATCGGCTTCGCTGATTTCGCCAAAATTTGCGGGGTCTATGCCGCTGGCCAATGAGAGAACGTCATTTTTGAGGGGCGATATTAGCTCGCACCAGTAGCCCGGTTCCATGCGGCCTTCCATTAAGCTGAGAGTTGCCGAAAGTGCAGGCCCATATTCCATCGAAACCGCCAAGTCACCTGTCATCGGCTCTTCGAATTCTGCATACATGCTCCGGTCGGCCGCGTACAGCATCCTCATCAGGTCGTGGCAATGCAGGGAGCCGCCAGCCTTGCCGAGCAAGTACGCAACAGCTTGAGTTGTTGACTTTACGTTGAACATGTTTGCATCTCCTTCCGGCGCGCCAGCCCCGCAGCGTTCATCACAATGCCGCACTTCACATTGTAGCCGAGCTAGTAACAGTATTTGTGTGAACGCATACTGCAATTTCTGCGGGGTTTGGGCTACAATGGGTTGTTCTCTTTTTTAGTTGATGTTCAGTGCTGGAGCTTCCGAGATGGCAACAATAGCAGATAATCAGGTTGTGAAGTTCTTGG
Organism: Holophagales bacterium; assembly: GCA_031281385.1. The sequence continues at coordinate 17,539 of JAITFL010000016.1, read as the reverse complement.
GCAAAGTAATCTTTGAGGCGGGGCGTCGGGGTGACTTTTTCATTCAGCAACGTGATTATGACCGCCTTATGGCTGCTATAGACGAAGTTCTATACTTAGAGTCTATCCTAGACGGGGATGTTGACTGGGATATTTTTGAGCCATCTGAGATTGACGACACAATCTTGATTGACGCGATAAGGTTGGCGAAACAGTACGGCATCGAAATTCCAGAAGAATGCAAAGAGATCAAAGGCCTAGTCGCACAGAGTGAAAATGTCGCCATTGAACGGGATGTGCAAGCTGGGACCAAACCCAAGGATTGGTCTCCAAAGCAGTTTACAGACGACGACCCCGCTTTTATCATCGAGGGTTGGGAAGCGCTGGGCATCAAAAATGGGAAAGAGATTGATGCCGAGAGTATGGCCCGTCATTTTCTTATTTTGGGCGAAACAGGTTCCGGCAAAACAGCATCGGGAGTTAAGCCATTGCTAAGGTCAATCCTGAATTACGAAAGCCTTAAAGCCGAAAGAGCCTCGGTTCTCGTCATTGATCCCAAGGCCGAACTTTGCGAATTTGTTGAAAAAGTCATGGGCGGCCGATTTGACCAAGAAACCATCACTCTTGATCTCGACAAAGACCAATACCGAATAGACGTTTTTGAGAGAGAGAGAACCGATGGCAGATGCAACCTTTCTGCCTTTGATGTCATAGAACTGGTCAAGCCATTTTCCGAAGACATACTTTCAGAAGCCAAAGCGTCACACGATAGATATTGGGTTAACAAACCGCTCGCCATGATCATGGATGTACTTGAAGTGATACTTCATTGTTATAAAGAGGGTATAGATTTTTGGGCTGAATTCACCAAGCAAAGTAAGATTGCTGGCGAGAAAGAAAAAAAAGAAGAGAAAAGCAAGGGAGTAAAAAGTAAAGATTTACTTCGGTGTAGGTTTTATGACCTTGTTAAACAGCTAAATTTCAAGTACAACCCCAGCAACTTTTTTTTGCCCATGAAGCGGTTTTTCGATCTCATGGGGGGGTGGAGTGGTAATTGCATGGAAACCTTCGAAAACACGTGCGAGAAACTTAAAGTTCCAGTACATTTAAGCGTATTCACAACTAATATTAAGCAAATGATGTCCGCTCAACTTATTGGTACTTTAATGACAATAGCTCCGCGATACCTTACTGGTTTGACCTCTCACAAATTGGTTCGCCACCTGTGGCTAAATCCAATTGAGGCACCAGAAAATTCACTGCGGATTGAAGACGCTGTTAACGATGGGAAAGTTCTTATATATTCTCCCGGAGACAATTCATTTGTTTCAGATGCCATTGGCAAGCTCTTAAAGGCTAGATTCTTTAAAGCAACTTTCACACGAAAAAACAAAAATCGGCCAGTCGCTTACGTTTGCGATGAGTTCCAGCGGTTCATTACCGGAGATACAGAAAGCGGCGAGCAAGCTTTTTTGGATAGATGCCGTGCGTACCGTGGGATATGTGTACTGGCGACTCAATCTATCGCGTCCATCCAAAAAGCGCTCTATAACACTGGAGAGCCGAATAACTCTGCGGAAGCTTGCATTTCAATCATTTTGAACAACACAGGGACGAAACTCTTCTTTAGAAATACCGATATAGAAACCCAGAATCGCTTAAAAGCTTTAATCCCAAAGAATACGATGTCCGATCCTTCTGGAAATAGCCACATAATAGAAGCTCGTCCAATATCCACTTTGGGGGTGGGGGAGTGCTATTTTCTCCTCAGCAATAGTACATGGGGACGGGCGCAAATATCAATAGGGCAAAGAGGACAAGATAAATCACAGACGAACACATTTGCATCCGCTTATTGTAAAACCCTCAAGCTGATGAATAATGTTACGCCTAAATCCATTGTAAAGCTTTGCAGTGAAATAGATTCGGCAGTTTATTATTACAGTTATCGGCACATCAAAATTGAAATTTGTTCCCCAGGCGGGGAACTTTTGGCACTACAGCATTATCTCTCCAGATTGGCGGAATGGAGAAGCCTTGGCGTAATTGTCGAAACTGTTGCCATAATGAGTGTAGCCAGTGCCGCCGCCATAATCCTAAGCCTTGGAGACGTGGGTTACCGCTCTGCCTATCCCGTTGCGAAACTGCTTTATCATAATGGTGGGTTTAAACCGTCATCATTTTGCACTAAAGAGGATTTTGCACAATTTGCCAGTGAGCTTCAACGTATAGACAGTCACTTGCAAACCAAATTAATTAAACATATTTATGGCGATGATGATAACGCTCCTAAATTTAAAGATTTGATAGATATGTTTGCCCTTCGCGAGCGTGAATTGAATGGAGAAAGAATGAATCATTATTTATCAAAATTGGATGGTATGAATGACGATGAGGCAAAAAATCCCAGTCGCAAGCAGTACGAAACCGTGTTAAAAGAATTGTTTGAGAAAGATATTCACATTGATCCAAAGGACGCAAAGCTACTCGGCCTCATAGATAATGTGTTAGAATAATTTAAAATGCGTCAATGCCTTATTGGGCAGTTGTACGCTGTGATGATTCTCGATGCGCCGAGGAACGTGCCAATGATTTTGAGACACAGTTGTTGAAAGAAATAGTGCAGATTTGCCGCCCATGTTTTCTCAAACCAAATCCTATTGCTGATGCGGTAAATGCAAGATGCAGATCCGCTGTCAACATTCACGGCACACTGGCCAGCGATGGTGTTACGTTTGTTTCCGCCCTGTTCGCCATCATCCTGACGTATTCGGGCTTTCCTTTTGGGGCAAGCTGATCAGTTCGTTGAATACCTGTCCACGGATTCACCCTGTTCCGGTTTTGAAGGCTGATACTATAATGGCAGGTGGGGGATCATCCCTAATTTTGGAGGCAAACGCCATGAAGAGCACAAAACTTTTGACCGCGCTGCTGATGCTGGCTATCGGAGGATTGCCGCCCCTTTGGGCGCAGGAGCAGCAGACACCAAGGGCCCCAAGGGCTGCGGCCAGCCCAATGGCTTCGGTCATGCAGCGCATCGGCCCAGATACGGACGTCACCATCACCTACAGCCGGCCGGGCGTCAAGGGGCGCAAAATCTGGGGCGAACTTGTCCCCTACGGCCTAGCCCCAGCAAACCAGTACGCCCCAAAGCCCTTTCCTTGGCGAGCTGGAGCCAATGCCACAACCACCATTGAATTCAGCAAGCCCGTGAAAATCCTGGGCAAGGAACTGCAAGCTGGAAAGTACGGCCTGCACATGATTCCAGAGCAAGACAAGGAATGGACTATAATTTTCAGCAAAAATAGCTCTGGGTGGGGCAGCTTTGGATACAAGGAAGAGGAAGACGCGCTAAGGGTGACTGTCAAGCCTGTGGCTGAGGCGGCTTTTACCGAATGGCTGGAATTCGGCTTTGAAAACCTGTCGGCCACCGGAGCCACCTGCTACCTGCGCTGGGAAAAGCTGAAGATCCCCTTTGATCTGAGCCTATAGCGATCCTGTGGATCAAGGGAACAAACACTAAGAGAACCATGCAAAACGTAATCGCGATTACATTCCCGACGATCTTCTGCATAATGTCGGCCAACTGTGGACCAGAGCCTGTTCAGGAAGAAGCCACCCAAGACGGCAAAAGCGCAAAGATACCCGTGACGGGGATCTATATATCCAATCAGTACCCAGATGGCTATGAGCGAACTGAACAAGACATAGAATATGACAAGAACAAACGGGTAGACGTCGAGAACCCAAGAGCAAGCTGGAAACTTACGGCGCACATCGAACCACCCGATGCCACAAATAAACAAGTCATATGGAAAAGCGAAGACCCAACCATAGCAACAATAGACCAAGACGGAACGGTGACCTCGATAAAGATAGGATCAACAACAATAACCGCTACAACAGTCGATGGAGGGAAAACCGCTACAAGAAGAGTATGCGTAAGCGAGGGGTTCTTTGAGGAATACTACTGGCGATTCATGCACAGAAGAGGAAGAAAACATGAGCAGGATGAATGACGACCTGCCAAGCAAATCAACGGCACAAGAGGAAGAAAGATTATCTGCTACACGATGGTTCAAAGACGCAGAAACGGCATGGAAAGAAGAGGCCATGTAACGAATTTTGTTTAAATAGGGTTTTCACAGAGGCACCCTGTCCCCATAGATTATAGCGTTTCCCCTATTGATTGGCACCGGCTTTCATAGATTCCGACTGCGCTTTCCGTTCCGCTCCCCGCCTAATGGCCGCTCGCTCCATTTTCGGCGCAGCCTAGCGCATTCGCGCCTTCCGCGGGGTAAGCTGATTAGTTCGTTGAATACCTGTCCACGGATTCATCTTGTTCTGGTTTTGAAGGGCGGGGGCTATATAATTCACAAACTATTTCTCTCCAAGTATCTCTTTGACGATATTACCAATTATCTCATGGCGCGCCTTTACCCCTCCAATCTTTGTACTGTCTGAGCTGATGCTTCTCCTTGGTGGCAAGGTACTGTCTGCAAACTCTAAATCCAGTTTTTTGTAAAGCGCATTGCGTTTTTTAGATAATATTTTAAATTGCGATTCTGGCATCTTGCCTAATATGACAGACCATACCTCAAACAGAGACTTATTGATTGGCGTCTTGGCTCGTTTTAATGGTGTAGAAATCCTAAATGCATAATCGCCAAACAACTGGTATGCCCTTTTCATGGCCAAAATAAAATTGTTCTTTAATTCACTGATATTGCTGTTGCTTATTGTGCGATTATTGCTTAGTTTTATATCATTACATTCGATGCCGCTCGAAAGCTGGTTTATTGCCATCATCGCGTCAGAAAGGAAGGAGTCCATATCCTCATTTTTGCGATATTCCGACACTCCTAGCATTGAAAAAGCCAAACAACGCAGCACCAATTCTTGCCCAGCCATTCGACTGTCATTGACTTTGTTATCCGTAGCATCAAAAAACTCTTTTGTGTTTGCAAGGTTTTTCAGCAAATTGGTGGAATGGCCCTGGTACAGAGCGTGCCTGATTTCTTGGTCTGTCAGGGGTTCTCCCCCGGTGTTTAGCCTTCTGAAAATGTTTCGCTGTATTTCGGGCGGCGAATCGGGGTTGATTATCACAAAATCCAGTTCTGTTTCTTCTATCCTAATTTTCATCTCCTCCGGAAGGGAAGCATAGTCTTTGCCTATAAGTTGGTCAAGGTATTCTAGCTCTTTGAGCCTGTATTTATTTTCTATGATGAACTGGCGGATGGAATTTATCCTCTGCAGACCATCTACTATGGTCAATACATCATCGTTGTCTGTTGCAACGTAAAAGAGGGGCAGGGGTATCTTTAGCATCAGTGATTCTATCAGCCTACTCTTTTGCCCTTCGTTCCAAAGGTTTTCATCGCGCTGGATGTTGGCTGCAACAATGGTACCCCTTTTGATCCTTCTCACAATGTTGGAAAGCGAAATTTGTCGGCGGACGATGGAAATTCTTTTCACGTCAAAGGGGTATGGCGCATGTACTTCGGCCTCTACCCCGGAATCGCTGCCGTCCGCAGCCAATTCTGATTTTATGTCCGAATATTCGTATTCTGGGTCGGTGTAGTCCATTTCAGCCCTTCCTTTTGTTTTTGAATGACGTTATGCACATGGTAATTTTGCCCAAGAACGCAAACCAACTGATGAGTACCCCAATAATTGTCAACTATCAATTGTCAATTGTCAATTTGGCCCCTCAAGCGGGAACAACACTCCATCAGGTGCCAGAGGCTCAATTGTCCAATTGGTTAGAAGTTATGTGTCCTTTCATAGTGCAAGGAAGGCTGGGCCCACCTGCGTTATGCTGCCGGCGCCGAATGTGATAAGCATGTCCTTTGGCTGCGTCAGCTTTGCCAGGGCCTTTGGCATGTCGTGGATTTCGGGAACGTAGTGGACTCCCCTTTGTCCAACGGAGCGCAGTGCGTCAACCAGTGTCTGGCCCGTCAGTCCGGGGATTGGGGCTTCGCTGGCTGGATATATGTCGCTTATCACCACGACGTCGGCCTCGAAAAACGCGCTGGCAAATTCATCCATCAGGGCCTTTGTCCTTGTGTAGCGGTGCGGCTGGAAGGCTACTACTATGCGGCGGTCGGGAAAGCCAGCTCTCGCTCCGGCCAGCGTGGCGGCTATCTCTGTTGGGTGGTGGCCGTAGTCGTCAACCACCATGACACCTTGTCTTTCGCCTTTGAATGTGAACCTGCGCTCGGCGCCCGAAAATTCTTTTAGTGAGGTGCGTATGGCTTGCGCTTCGACGCCCATCTCTAGCCCCATGCCTATTGCGGCTAGGGCGTTAAGAACCATGTGGCGGCCAGGCACGTTTAGGGCAAACGCGCCCAAATCCTGCCCGAATGCCCTGACGTCAAAGTATGTGCGGGTGCCATCCTGTTTTATGTTGCGGGCCTGTATATCTACTTGGGGAGTGGTGCCATAGGTTCTCACTTGGCGGCGCAACTGGGGGCGTATGGAAGCGACGCTGGGACAGTCCATGCAGACCAAGGCGCAGCCGTAAAAGGGCACCTTGTTGGCAAAGGCGACAAATGCTTCTTTTATTTCGCCCAAGTCTTTGTAGTGATCCAGGTGTTCGCGGTCAATGTTGGTGACTACGGCGAATGTGGGGCTGAGAAGCAAAAAACTGCCGTCGGATTCATCGGCCTCGGCTACCAGTGTTGGCCCCTTGCCCAGTTTTGCGTTGGAGCCCAATATGCCCAGCTTGCCGCCGACGACGATGGTTGGGTCTAGCCCCCCGTCGCTGAGGATGTGGGCTATCATGCTCGTGGTGGTCGTCTTGCCGTGGGAGCCGGCAACGGCAATGCCTTCTTTCATCCTCATCAGCTCGGCCAGCATTTCGCCGCGAGGGATAACTGGCACTTTGGCTTCATGTGCCGCCAGCACTTCTGGGTTGTCTGGTTTCACTGCGCTGGAGACTACAACCACATGGGCCTCGGCTACGCAGCTTGCATCGTGTCCTATGCGGATTTTCGCGCCCAGATGGGAAAGCCTTTCTGTCACTGGGCCCGACTTGACGTCTGACCCGCTCACGCTAAATCCCAAATTGATGAGCACCTCTGCAATCCCCGACATCCCTATGCCGCCGATGCCAACGAAATGAATGTTTTGAACCTTGCCGAACATCGCGTTTCCTTATGGTAACGATAATAGTTGAGGCGTTTGCAAAACCCGCAACCATCGCATATAACTTATCCAATTGCTGAAAGCTGCCACACAATAGGCGCCGCCCGATTAAAAAACCAGCGCGGGCAAAGCCCGCATCCACAATTGTCAATCGTCAATTGTTCATTGTCAATTCGCCAATCGGGGCCACGCAGCCCAAAAATGTCAGAGTTTTGCAATTGGGTCAGGATAAAATATAACTCAGGGGGCAGTTTGACATGGGCTACAACAATTTTGACGAAACTGCGACAGAAGCGCAAATAATATTGTCCAAATGCTGCAATCACAACAAGACGTTTGGCATCCGCCTCGAAAAGAGGGGCAACGACTGGGTGAGGACTTGGGCGTTTCGGATAGATGAATCCCAGGCAAAGCGCGAGGGCTTTGACAGGACACCGATAACTGGCTCGCTAAAAGCCTCTTCGGACTTTCCAGGCTGCCCCTATTGCGGCTCCCCCGGCCTACTTCTCTGCGCCTGCGGCAAAGCGAGCTGCTACGATGGCAAAAGTAAGTCTGTCTTTTGCTATTGGTGCAACACCAAAGCGGACAACCTTTCATATTCCGAATCATTTAACGTCAACGCCGGAGCATTCTGAAATTACGCTAAGGAAGCCTGAAACAGCCAGAATTATTGTCAAAAAGGGGGAAACATGGCCATTGGATATTTTGAGCCAAACACAAAAATTTCGCTAGTGGGTGGCGGCACAGCGGTCGTGAAGGAGAAACTTGGAGAAGGCGGCCAAGGCGTGGTTTATCGTGTTTCCGTTGGCAGCGAAGAATACGCGCTGAAGTGGTACCACACGGGCGTGATACGCGAACCTGACAGGTTCCACAAAAATTTGGCGAACAACATCAGCAAAGGCAAGCCAAACAATTCTTTTTTGTGGCCTTTGTTCCTGACAGAGCGCAAAGACGGCGGCAGCTTTGGCTATGTCATGGAACTGCGGAAGAAAAACCTGATAGAACTTAGCAGGTTCCTTGTGGTGAAGGCCCGCTTTGCTTCTATTACTGCCATCATCAACGCTTGCCTTAACATCACCAGCGCCTTCCGCGAATTGCGCCGCAGGGGCTATTCATACCAAGACCTCAACGACAGCAACTTTTTCTTTGACCCAAATACCGGCGACTCGCTTATCTGCGACAACGACAATGTCGCCCCTGACGGCGAGAACCTTGGCATTGCAGGCAAGGCCCGATATATGGCGCCAGAGGTGGTTCGCGGCGATTTTAGGCCCGACGTGGACACAGACCAATTTTCCCTAGCGGTAATCCTGTTCATGATCTTGTTCCTCAACCACCCATTAGAGGGCCAGCGCGTGAACGACGTTGATCTTTTGGACGATGAAGAGGAAAAACGGCTATTCGGGCGCGAACCCTTATTTATCTACGACAGGGACGACAACAGAAACACTCCCGTCCGCGCCGTCCACAGCAATGTTATCCGCTACTGGCCGATGTACCCAAAACTCATACGAGAGCAATTCACTAAAGCTTTTTCCAAAGAGGCAATGATAAGGGCAAAGGGCGGCGAAACCCCACGCCGCTTGACGGATGCTGAATGGCGAACTACGTTCATCCAACTGCGCGACATGCTCATCACTTGCCCCTGCGGAGCTGAAACCTTTGTCCCCCCAGATGAAGAATATAGCAACTGCATCAATTGCGGAATAAAAATACCGCGCCCTTCGGTATTGAAGCGCGGGAAATACAACGTGACACTGTTCCCTGGCAAAAAGCTATACCTCTGCCACGTTGATCCACATAGCGACGATTATGAAACTGTTTGCGGCGAGGTTGTTAGAAGCCCAAAAAACGAACAAGTGTGGGGGCTTAAAAACACGAGCGACAGCACGTGGGTCGTGACAAAAACCGATGACGCCGAAGCAGAAATTACCAAAGGCCAAGTAGCTATTATCGTAACAACGAAGGCCATCAATTTCGGCACTGGCACTGCTACAATTAATCATCAAAGCTAGAGCGAGAGGAGTTGCTGATGTCACAAAATATGTATGATAGCGCAGTAGAAGTGGCCCGACGCACGATGGTGCTATTTTTTGTGGTTGACACTTCTGGCAGTATGGCGGGAGAAAACATCGGGGCGGTGAATGCGGCCGTTCAGGACGTGATACCTGCCATCAAAGAAATTTCAGACGACAACGCTGATGCAAAAATAAAAATCGCCGCGCTGGAATTTTCCAATGGAGCCAAGTGGATCACCCACACCCCCATGGAAGTGTCGGGCTTTCACTGGAACAAACTCTCGGCGGGCGGCCTCACAGATTTTGGCGCGGCGTGCAAAGAGCTAAACGACAAATTGTCAAAGAGCGGTTTTATGGGCGACGCGTCAGGCTCTTACGCGCCGGCTATCTTTTTGCTCTCGGACGGCCAGCCCACCGACAACTACCAAAAGCCCTTAGATGATCTTTGGAAAAACAAGTGGTTCAAAGCCGCCCTAAAGGTGGCTGTTGCCATCGGCGACGTGGGCGAGGAAGGCATGGTCGCCCTAAGGGCATTCACCGGCAACCAAGAGGCGGTGCTAACGGTTCATACACCCGAAGCACTGAAAAAGATGATCAGGTTCGTGTCCGTCACTGCCTCACAGATTGCCTCTAGGAGCAGCTCGGCGGGCAGCAGCGGGACGAATACCAAGCAAGATGCAATGATCAAGGCCATCGAACAGGTCAAAGAAGAAGATTTGGGTAGCATAGAGGATTCAGAATGGAAGTAGCGAAAGTCGCTTCCTGCGGCCCAAGCGCTTACATTGTCTTTGCCCTTTCTAAGATAGGGCACAGCCATAAAAAAAGCGGGAAGCCCTGCCAGGACTCTTCAGACTGTTGCTACGAGCTTGGCAACGGCGGTGCAAAATATACGTGCATCATCGTGGCCGACGGGCATGGCGGCGATGCCTATTTTCGCTCGGATTTGGGCAGCAAGTTTGCCGTTGATGCCGCCATGGAGTGCCTGACCAAGGGGGAGTTGCACAAAGCTCTGACAGACCTGTGCCATCAGAATGAAGATGCCACGCCCGTTCAAAGGGAAAAAGAGAAAGAGCGGGGGCGGACGATTCAGCAGATCAAAGGAAGGATAATAGGTCGCTGGAATGAGTTGGTCAAAGAGCATTTTGAGAGCAACCCTTTTTCAGAAGACGAATTGAGCGGCATACCGTCAAAGTACGCCGAAAAATACAGCAAGAATGAGGGCATAGAACACGCCTATGGCACCACGCTGATTTCTGTTTTGTGGACAGACGCTTTTTTGCTGGCACTGCAAATGGGCGATGGCAACTGTGTGATTGTTGACGACGGCGGCGCATTCTTACAGCCTCTCCCAGAAGATGAAAGGTGCTTTTTGAACATAACTACGTCTATTTGTGACACGGACGCCATCAATTCTTTCCGCCACTATTTCAGCCAAAACCACCCCTGCGCCGCAATCATCGGAACCGATGGAATAACTGACAGCTTTGCGGGCGACAAGGGGCTTTATAACTTCTATCGCCTAGTTTTGACTTCTTTTTCTCAAAACGACAACGATAACGAAGAATCCGAAAAACTGGCTGACTATCTGCCCCGTCTGTCCCAAAAAGGCAGCGGCGACGACGTTTCCATTGCCATGATAGCCAACAGGGAATTGATAAAAAATATTGATTTCAGCGAACCAGAAGATATTGACCAAGATCAAGAGGACGACAAGCCCATTATCCGCGAGATTGACGAGGCGCAGAACAACGATACTAACGAGATTCCAGTCTCGAACAATAATGTGCCGATATTTGTTTTCCATACGCCAGTTGAGAAAACGCTTGGCGATCGTTTAGATGTCGTGGCGGACGACACATAGAATAAAGAGAAGCCAAGCCAATGGAATGTAAAACCATACTAGATGCGTTGGCCTTCATTGCAAAGAGGTCGGGGAAAGACATACTGTATAACAGTTCCCAAGTGATAGCGTGCCTAGCGGACTTGCTGCCGGAGCAAAAAGCCGCGCGTAATATACTGAATGCCGCATTTGCAATGGGCATCGCCGAAAAATTTGACGAGGCCAGCGGCAAAGCATTACACAGACAGCAAATGGCATTGTCCCAATGTTCCATGCGGCTTTGCGATGACCATGGTTTTGATAAGGAACTTGTGGGAGACGTGCTTTGGGCCTATGGCACAGCTATGGGTTTTGATGCTAGGTCGGAAGCGAGGCCGCAAGCACTGGTGCAGCCCCTCCAGCCAGCGCCGTACCCACAGCCACCTTCTTCTCAGGCGATCTCCATCAATGATGTCGAAATGCAATACTATGAAAACTTGCAGGAAACGAAAACACGATACCTCGGCAAGTGGCTGCAGTTGACTGGCATTGTAAAGCGTATAAAAATTGATAATGATTGTCGAAGATACATTGCACTATGCTCGATTTATGATGATCCCAAAAACCCAGACCATGAACGACTAAAAATATTGAACGACAAGCCAAAAATCAAAGCTTTTATAGCTGCATCTCAACGAGAGATGGTTTTCAGACCCATGAAAAGAAAGACAATAAAATTTATGGGCATCATAGATAGATTCGTCTTGCGTGGTACAACAGGATTACATGAAGGTCGGTTAGGAGACTTAATACAATTGGTTGACATTGATATTATCAACTGCGAACTCTGTGATGCCGAATCTTTGAGCTATGATTAATCCAATGGAATGTAAAACACTGCTTGACGCGCTGGCCTTCATTGCAAAGAGGTCGGGGAAGGACGTGCTGCATAACCGTTCCTTTGTGATAGCTTGCCTAAAGGACTTGCTGCCAGACCAGAAAGCGGCGCGGAATGTGCTGGACGCCGCCTTTGCAATGGGCGTCGCCGAAAAATTTGACGAGGCCTGCGGCAAGGCAGTCAACAGACAGCAAATGGCATTATCCCAGTGCTGCATGCGGCTTTGCGATGATCATGGCTTTGAAAGGGAATTGGTGGAAGACGTGCTTTGGGCCTATGGCATAGCTTTGGGCTTTGATGCTAGGCCAGAGCCAAAACAGGCGCAGCCCCATCCAGCGCCGTCACCGCCGCCACCCGCCCCAAAGCCGTCCTATCAACCAAGACCGCAGCCGTCTCCGCTGCCAGTGCCAAGACCATCGTCTCAAACCCAGCCAAGGCCACAGCCATTTCAGCCGCCTGTGCTGCTGCCGAAACAGCCTCCCATGCCAACGCTCCCGCCACTGCAGCCATTGCAGCCTTCAGCGTTTGACCCTAAGCCAAAGTCTTGGTTGGAAAAGTCTTGGGCAGAGCGGACGGGGGGTGAAAAGGCACTTTTGGTAATAGGGATTATTTTGTTGATACCAATTCTTCTATTTGCGACCATGGCCAATTCTTCAGGAAAAGGCTCAAGAAGGAGAAGCAGCAGTTGGGGGGGTAGCCCAAGAAGGCGCTCAAGAAAAAGCGGCTGGTATAATTGATTGGTTCATCGAGTGCGTCAATCGTGATGCGCAAAGGGGTAATGGATGAGCTGCAAATCATTGGCTGAAGCGCTCGCCACAATAGAGAGGATGCTGGGGAAAGACACCCTGCAAAATGGCTCGCTGGTCATCGCCTGCCTGACTGATTTGCTGCCGGATCAAAAAGCTGTGCGTAAAGTCTTGGAGGCGGCCATTGCCGCAGGCGTCACCAAAGCATTCACGGATGTCTGCGGCAAGGCGCCGGACAAGCAAGCATCGGCAGTGTCTCAATACACTGTACGGCTGTACGATGATTGTGGCTTCAAAAAGACACTGGTTGAAGATGTTTTGTGGGCATACGGTAGGGCTTTGGGCTTCGAGGCCAGGCTGGGACAACATCCTTCGCAGTCACCACAGCCTCCATCGGATATTTTGAGCCAAGTAAAAATGAGACTGCGCCCAATGACAATTGGCGACAAAAACGAATTGTTGATCACCAGATCGCATATAGCATTAAATATTTATACAAATAATGGCGAAACCATTACATATCAATATGATTCTGGCGGAATATCTGAACTGAATGATGATTGCCTAAACGCCATGAAAGAGTGCCTTGACGATGAAGGGTGGCATGACAAGGAGTCCTACGGCGGGTCTTCCGCGCCCACGCATTTATTTGAATTGGAAGCCAAGTATGAAGACGGAAGAGTTGTAAATCATCGCGGAGTGTTCGACAGGCTCCATGTACCCGAAGTGGCCTTTCGGCTGTTCATTGGAACTCTGTACACCGCTGTGAACAAACGCGGCTTGGGCGGGATAATTGCACTGGACGGGTTTATGATGGCAATCAGGCCCGACGAAGTAAAATATTGTGGCGTCGAGTTCAGTGATGGAGGCAAAATTTACCATTACCAAACAGATGATTTATCTATATGCGTTGGAGATAAAGTATTGGTGCCAGCCGGCAGACAAAATGAACACAAGGAAGTAACTGTAAGAACAGTTGATTTCTGCAACTTGAACAGCCCCCTGCTGTACCCACTTAATTTGACAAAGAAAATAATCAGGAGGATTACCTGACAATGAAGCCACTGGCAAAACGTCAATTTGCAAGAAGTTCAATTATCAATCTGATAAACGGGGCCTTGCAGCCAAAAATGTCAGAGTTTTGCAAGGGGCTTTACATTACGGCAATAATCCCATTAACCTATTCAATAGTTCTCCATCTGGCACCAGCAGTCTGTACGAAGTGGAGCCGTACTGCAAATCCACGGCATTAGTATATGGCGCAATGGATGTAAGCGATGTATGAGCTTTTTCAAAACCATTTTTGATGGCCTGAAAGATAATCCGCTTATTTGTAATATAAAGTACTCCGTTGAATTGCTCTGTTACCACTTGCTCGTCTGGAGTGGTGCGGCCTTGGTTGAATCTTATTCTTGTCCCTGAGAAAAGCCCCGGCATGCTGTAGCTGCCGCCCTTTCGCACATAACTTGTAACCGTCCGGTCTTTTATCAAGATCGCATTGTCAACAAAGTGGCAAACCTCGCCGCCTTTCATAAAAATGGAAGTCGTATTTATCTGCGGCAAGCGCCCTCGCTGTATTTCAGCAGCCGCTGCCGGAGGCAGCACGGTCATTACCGTTGGATATTCCGGCGTTGGCGTTGGTTGCTTAAATAGATCGAAAAATCCCATTTCATGCGCCTCCAAGGCGAATCTAAGCCCCAGTTCCCATCTCCCAATTATTGATGTTACGGCATTGCATGTTCGGGGTCAATCACGGGGGGGGAGTGACCAATCCGCAATAACATCTACCCGCCAATCTGCGACATCTTGCGCCCAAATTCCGATGTTTCAAACATGCTGGGCGGCTTGTTCGCGACGGTTTCCAGAAGCAACGACTTCAAATGCTCGACATCCACTGCTGGCCGCAGCGCTGGTTTTAGGCTGATTTCACGCTTAGAAAAAAGGCATGGGCGCAGATGGCCGTCGGCAGTTAGGCGCAAGCGGTTGCACTGCCCGCAAATATGGCCTGTCATGGGTGAAATGGTCGCTATGCTCCCCGCCCAGCCTGGGGGCTGACAGGCGTTCTTTGCTGGCCCTGCGCCCGGCACTTTGACAATCTGGGATTGGCCGATGCTATCCGCGGTGGGCAGGGCCGCCAAATCGGTTAGCAACGCCTTTAGGTTTTGTTCAATATCCGCCGATGGCACAAAGTATTCGTTGTGTTTGGCGTCACCTATTGGCATGTATTCAATGAATCTGACGTGGACAGGCTTTTTTGATGCGAGGGCGGCGAATTGGCGCAGGTCTTCCAATCCATCATTGATCCCACGCATCACCACCACGTTTATTTTTATTGGCGAAAAGCCAAGGCGAATCGCGCTCTCTAGGCCATCGAGGGCGTCCGAGAGGTTCCCGTGCCTAGTGGCTACGCAGTATTTGGCAGGGTCTAGGCTGGGGATGCCAAAGTTGACGCGCCTGACCCCTGCGTCCAGCAGGGCTTCTGCCTGCTGCGCGAATTGAATCCCATTGGTCGTCAGGGCAAGATCGAACCCTGGGACGCGGCACAAATTTTTGGCTAGGGCCGCTGTCCCAAGCCGCGCTAGTGGCTCTCCGCCCGTCAGCCTAGCGCGTCTTATCCCCAATTCAGCGCCCGCCTTAACTATGGCCTCAATTTCTTCAAAACGCAAGATGTCACTGTGGCCAAGCGGCTGAACGCCATCTGAGGGCATGCAGGATATGCATCTCAAATCACATCGGTCTGTCACCGAAATTCGTAGATAATCAATTGTGCGCCCATGCTTGTCTTTGAGCATTCTTTAGGCTTCCATCGTTTTTGTTTTCTGCGCGGGCTTTGCCCTGGCAACGCATTAAGGATAACATCATAAGGGTACACTGATGGCTTTGATGCACGTTAGACGGCGGCGCGTCTCCAGATTTACAAGGGGCGATCCACAATGAAAACTCTCAAAATTGACCTTGACAAATGCGACTTTGGGCGCGGCTGCGGCCACGAGTGCGAGGCCACGTGCGCTTCAAAGGTGTTCAAGTGCGAAGACCCTGCTAGGGCCGCGCTGCATATTACTGTGCTGGACAATGGTGAAGGCCGCGCAATATTGTGCGACCAGTGCGGCGACTGCGTGATAGTGTGCCCCGCAGACGCTCTGGCGCGCAACAAGCAGGGCGTTGTACTGCTCAACAAAAAACTCTGCGTGCATTGCTACACGTGCATCGGCTTCTGCGAAAAACACGCCTTCGAGCGCAACCCAGCGTGGCTGGAGCCTTACAAGTGCATCGCTTGCGGCATCTGCGTCAAGGCGTGTCCACGTTCCGCTCTAGAAATAGCGGAAGTTCCCACTCCGGCGCCAAGGATCATTTGAACTAGGAGACAGACATGGGCAACCCCTATGCTGGATTGACTGACTATCTTACATTCCATCGTGTCGAGACCAACTACCGCCAGCGGACGGAATTTGGCATTGACGTTTCTAAGCTGCGCGAAGGCCACCGTACGCTAAAAGAGGCATCCTTTGCGCCCAGCCAGCCAGAGAGGGGCTACTGCAACCGCGGCCTATACATCAATGTTGATACCTTGGAAATTAGAGAGCAGCCTGTAACGCAGCAGATGAAGGATCTTTTTATCGGCGGGCGGGGCTTTGGCCTGTGGCAGCTTTGGCATGCTGTGTCGCCGTCAACCAAGTGGAGCGACCCAGAAAATGAAATCATCGTCTGCCCTGGCCCGCTCTCCGGCATCACGCAGTACCCGGGCAGCGGAAAGTCAACCGTGGTGTCCATTTCGCCCCAGACAGACATACCGATAGACAGCAACGTTGGCGGGTATTTTGGCCCACTGTTAAAATTCAGCGGCTTCGACTATTTGGAAATCCAGGGCAAGGCCAACGTAGAAACCTTGGTATTCATAGATGGGCAAAAGGGGACTATTACCATTGAAGAATGTCCGTTGGAGCCTCTTGACAGCCACGTTTTGGCAGAGCTGCTAACAGAGATGTACTCAACAAGCCATGAGGACAGAGTCAACATAAGCGTCATCAGCGCGGGCAGCGCGGCCGACAACAGCCTGATCGGCATGCTCAATTTTTCATGGTTCGACAAGCGGCGCGGCTGCATAAGGCTAAAGCAGGCGGGGCGCGGCGGCACAGGGACTGTGTTTCGCAACAAAAAAATCAAAGCCATAGTCATTCGAGGGCCAGTTGTGAGGGGCGACCTTAACCGCCCCGCCGACTTCGACACGATAGCAAGGACGGGTATCAAGCTGCACAGGGAGCTTAGGGAAAACGACCCTAACCAGTGCGTGATGAGGCGAAATGGGACGGCCCATATTGTAGAAATCATGGACGCGTACGATTTGCTTCCGGTGATGAACTTTCAGTACGGCTCGCACCCCGAGTCGCACAAAATAGCTTCGTACGTCTGGGACATGCGCTGCACTCAGCGCACCAACGATGGCTGCTGGTACGGCTGCTCGATGGCCTGCGCGAAAGGGGCGGACGGAATGACGCTTCGCACTGGCCCATACAAAGGGCAGACAGTCACCGTGGATGGGCCCGAATACGAAAACGCGGCGGGCCTTGGCTCAAACGCTGGCATCTTTGACGCGGAAGCGGTGCTGGAGCTGAACTTTTACTGCGACACGTATGGCGTCTGCACCATCACCTGGGGCACCATATCGGCCTTCATCATGGAGTGCTACCAGCGCGGGATACTCAACAAAGAGAGGACTGGCGGGCTAGAACTGAATTGGGGCAATTGGGAGGCTGACCTTGAAGTGCTGCACCAATTGTCACGGGGGGAGGGCTTTGGAAAGATAGCGGGGCAGGGCGTACTAAAGATGAAGCACATTTTTGCCGAGCGCGGCTGGGGGGATTTTGGGCTATTAGATGACATCGGCATGGAAAACAAGGGGCTGGAATATAGCCAGTACCTTTCCAAAGAAAGC
>JAITFL010000007.1 GCA_031281385.1 Holophagales bacterium | reverse complement strand
AAATATGGTAACATGAAACCTAACAGGCGAGCCAGGCATGGCGGGTGAATGTGCCACTTGCATTTACAGCGGCCAATTCGCCCGCCAACTTGTCTTTTGCGGCTACAAAAGCGCGTCCTTCTTTGCAAAAAAGGATGTTGCACTGGGCGCAAGTACTGCATTTTGTGCTGGAGCGAGTTTTCTTCGGACTAACTGTTTGCGCCACTGCATTTTTTGTTTAGAATAAGGCTATGGGGGGGGAACTATTCATGCTTGAGCCAAAAGATCACCCAAGATGGAAAGAGCTGCTGACGGGCCAGATACAACACCAATTCCAGCTGGCCTCGGCTGCCATGATAGTGTCGCGCTGCCAGCGCCAAGTCGCCCGCGAATCATCGCAGCAGGAGTTCGAGAAGAATCTCGATGAGATGTATGCTTTTTTTACAAAGTTTGAAAACGTTGTCAGCGATGACATAAGAGCTATCTTTTCCTAAGGAGGCTTCTATGCTGATGTCAATTCAGGATGCAAGCAAGTTGATCGAAGGTGGTCGTCGCTTGGCCATCGCTGGCGATGAGGCCCTATTGTCGAAGCTCCCAAAGGGAAATTGGATTGGCGGCACGACTTCTTACTTTATGACAGATGGCGGCGGGGTGGTCACCAGAGAGCAAATTTTTGTTCAGGACTTGACCGATTCCTCAACGGGCGGCTCAATCAAGCAGTACCCAGCGTCAGATTTGCCTAACATCGCCAAGGACGCCCCCGAACACGGGTTTTCGATTATTGTCATTCCCGCCTTTAGCGAAGCCCACTTTGCCTACGCCCAAAACGCCCCCAATTACGAAGGCATTTTTATGAAGCCGATCGTGGGGTGGATATCCGGCGTACACCTCGACGACTTTGGCAAGGCTGCCCCCAAGGTGTTCAATGGGGCAACGGGGGCTTTCTCTGACAAGGACGCAATCGTATTCCATTTCACTACTGCTGAAGGCAAAACTGCTACCGTCCACATTCTATCTCTTTTCGAGCCGGGGGACGGCGACACAATAACCTTTGAAGAAGAAGGCTTTACCGTACTCGACTGTTTCGTCAATGGAGAAAAACAGAATTTCCATGACTACATAAAGAACAAAAATATTGACACCAAGCTTCCACTGGTCGCAGATTACTGCGGGGCGAAAGTCAATGTTAGCTACCAAGGCATCCGCCCATCGGATGGCGCGGTGATGATGTATGCCCCCGTTTTCAAGGATGTCAAATATAAGATTGCTGCACCTGTTAGCGACCCTGTTTCTGCATTCAAAAAGATCGCCCCAAAAGACTTAGCACAGCCGGTATTCGCCTGCAATTGCGTTTTGAACTTTTTGTATTTGGGGCTGGAAGGCAAAATCGTAGAAAAAGCGAATGGCCCGATCACATTTGGGGAGATAGCCTACCAGTTGGTCAACCAGACTAGGGTTTCGCTAGAGGTCAAATAGGCAGCGGTTTGCCGACAATTTCGCCCCATCTACCGACAGATGACCCATCTTGGCCTATTTGCCGGTTTTTTGGGTGTGGATGCGCGTTATTCTTTTGAATAGACATTTTTGGAGGTGTGCATATGCGCCCAGCAGCTTCGTTGTTGATAGCCCCCATAGCCATTATTGCCCTTGCAACCGCCTGCAGGTTGCCAGAGAGGCACGATTTTTCGACAAGGATCGAAGAGCGGACGCTGGAGCTAAAGCCAGGGGGCCAGTTCCATGCAGTGACGTTCAATGGCTCCATAGACCTTGAGGGCTGGGATCGAGATGAGGTTCAGCTAGTGGCAAAGATACGGGAGTACAGGGAAGGGGACGTGCGCTTAACGGCAGAGTCAAAAGGCGGCCGAGTGACGATCAAAGCCGAGCGCGAAAGAAAGGCCGAGCCCGAAAGGGAGCGCCAACACTGGGAAATATACGAGAACAGGCGAAAATCTATGTTTGGAAACTTTTTGGATTTGGAGGGGGGGGCAAGCTTCACCGTGAAGATACCCAGAAAGGCAATGGTCACACTTTATTCTTCCAACGGGCGCATAGAGATCCGAAGGGTCAACGGCGAAATTGACGCGAACACGACAAACGCTTCCATAGTTGCAAATGACCTTGGGGCCAAGGTCAGGCTGACGACTAGCAACGGGGCTATATCGGCCACTGAAATCAAAGGAGAGCTATTCTCTAGGACATCAAATGGCAGCATTGATGTTTACGATATTGCAGGCGAGGCAGATATTAGAACCAGCAATGGGAGGATAAATGCCCGCAACGTCAGTGGCAAAACGGAAGCCACCACCAGCAATGCTTCAATTTCGGTGGAAGAAATAGGGGCGGTGGCAAGGCTCACCACGAGCAATGGGTCCATATCGGCCACCAGAATAAAGGGGGATCTATTTACTAGGACAACCAATAGCAGCCTTGATATAAATGACATCTCGGGCGAAGCGGATTTGAGGACTAGCAATGGGAGGGTAAAGGCTAGGAATATCAAGGGCAAGACAGGGGTCTTTACAAGCAATGGGTCAATAATAGCTGAAAACATAGAGAACGATCTTTTTATCAAAAATAACACCGGCCAACTAGAAATCATCAATGTGCTGGGTTCCATAGATGCAGAGACCACTAACGCTTCAATAATGGCCAGCAATTTGGATGGCAAGGGCAGGGGCATACGTTTGGCGACAAGCAATGGCGGCATAACTTTGGATTTGGGTCGCGCCCAAGGCACGTTGCAAGCTAAGGCCAGCGAGGGCAAGGCCATCAACATCGAGGTTCCAAACGCAAAACCGCAATGGGGAGCCAACAACGTGGTTAGTGCAAAGATTGGAAACAGCGAACAACTGATAGACTTACGAACGACGCACGGAAGGATAACAGTTCGCTAGTTTCAGCCAAATACATCTTGGGCAAAAACGTCTGGCAATATTTCAAATAGTGTAATATTATTGCTTGGGTGCGGTTCAACTTTGAGAGGCTGGGCCGCCCCAAGATTTGGAAAACCACGCTATGTCCGAAATACAAGACCAGGCACTAGTCCGATGCGTTGATGGCGCGATAGCCAGCAGGCATTCAATGAGGCAGTTCCTGCCAAAGCCAGTGCCAAAAGAAATGGTCGCAAAGCTGCTGGAGCTTGGGGCTCGCGCCCCATCGGGCACCAACGTCCAGCCTTGGAAGGTGTATGCCCTAGTGGGCGAAGCAAAGGCCGCGCTTTCGGCGGCGATAATGAAAAAATTTGAAAATGGAGAAAAAGAGAGCAGGGAGTACGACTACTATCCAAAAGTTTGGGAAGAGCCTTGGCTGTCCAGACGGAGGAAGGTGGGCAAGGGCCTTTACAGTGCGCTTGGCATCCCCAAGGAAGACAAAGAGGGAATGCACCGCCAGACGGCTAGAAACATCTTATTTTTTGATGCCCCAGTCGGGCTGATCATCACCATGGACAGGCGTTTTGGGCTCGGCATGTTCATGGACATCGGCTTGTTTATGGGAAACATCATGACAGCGGCGCGCGCCCGCGGCTTGGACACATGCCCCCAAGCATTTTTCGCCGATTATCCAGTCACTATTAGGGCAAGCCTTGGGATTGGGGATAATGAAATCGTCGTCTGCGGCATGGCCCTTGGCTACGCAGACCCGGCAGCGCCAGCAAACACGCTTGTGACCGAAAGGGAACCGGTGGAAAGCTTTGCCGAGTTCCGAGGCTTCTGATAAGGAGAAAAACATGTCGCAGTATGGCACCATTCAAGAGAGGATCCGCTGCAAGTCCCTGTTGGGGAAAATAGTTCCAGTCGAGGACACGCTGCAATATTTCAAGCACGAGATGAATCTTGGCTGGTCTGGGTTCACGCCAGCCGGATACCCCAAAGCCATTCCCATCGCGCTGGCAGACTACGTTGAAAAGAACGGTTTGCAAGGCAAGCTGAAGTTCAACTTGTTCATCGGCGCCTCAGTCGGAGCGGAGACTGAAGACAGATGGGCATCCTTAGACATGATTGACCGCCGCTGGCCGTATCAGACAGGGAAGAATATTGCATCGGGGATAAACGAGGGGCGCATCAGGATGGGCGACAAGCATCTGTCAATGTTCGCTCAGGACTTAGGCTACGGGTTTTACACCAAGGACACAGAGACTGGCAAACTGGACTTGGCGATCATCGAAGTGACCGCGATCACCGAGGACGGCGGGCTGATACTTGGCACTTCATGCGGCGCAGTCCCGGAAATACTGATGGTGGCCGACAGGGTGATATTGGAAGTGAATACAGGCATGCCCTCGCTGGAAGGCATACACGACATTGTCGTTGCTAAGAACCCGCCCAACCGCGAAGTGCTTAATATTACCAAGGCCAGCTCTAGGATTGGTACTCCATACGTTCCCTGCGACCCGTCAAAAATCATCGCCATCGTAGAGTCAAAATATTCCGACAAAGGCAGGGCCTTCCATGAGATTGACGAATCCAGCTCCGCCATCGCAGACCACATAATGGAATTTTTTGGGCAAGAAGTTAAGGCCGGCCGTCTGCCCCCGCATCTTCTTCCAATTCAATCTGGTGTGGGTTCCATCGCAAACGCCGTTGTGGGAGGGCTGGCAAAGGGGCCCTTCTACAATCTGACAGTGTTCACGGAAGTGCTGCAGGACACCATGTTGGACTTGTTTGATTCGGGCCGCTTGGACGCAGCGTCCTCATGTTCGCTGTCTTTGTCCGAAAACAAAGGCTTTCCGCATTTCATTGCAAACATGGACAAGTACTTTGACAAGATAACTTTGCGCCCGCTGTCTGTGTCTAACCACCCAGAACCGATAAGGCGTTTGGGTGTCCTCGCCATGAACACTCCGGTGGAAATAGACATTTACAGCCACGCCAACTCAACGCTGGTAGGGGGCACTAGGATGATCAACGGCATCGGCGGTGCTGGCGATTTTCTTAGGAACGCATACCTGAAGATCATGCACACGCCCTCGACGCGCCCCAGCAAGGCCGACCCACACGGCATCTCTTGCATTGTCCCCCACTGCCCGCACATAGACCACACCGAACATGATTTGGACTGCGTGGTGACAGAGCAGGGGCTTGCCGACTGCAGGGGGCTGGCGCCAAAGGATCGCGCAAGGCTGATTATAGAAAAATGCGTCCATCCCGACTACCGCCCCATCCTGTCCGAGTACCTCGCGCTGGCCACCGAGGATTGCCTAAAGCGCAAAGTCGGGCACGAGCCTCAACTGTGGGACAGGGTGTTCAAGATGCAGTTGAACCTGGCCCAGAATGGCACCATGAAGATAAAGAACTGGGACATCAAAATAGACCTTTGCGAATAACGCGCTCGATCAGGCGGTTCCGCAGGCTTGGAGGCCCAACGCGGTTGATTATTTCTGCGGCGAACCCAACCAGAAGCATGTTTTTGGCCAAAGCTGGGTCTATGCCGCGGCTTTGCAAGTAAAACAATTCATTTTCGTCAAGCTGGCCCACCGTGGCCCCGTGGCCGCACTTCACGTCGTCCGCCAGTATTTCCAGTTGGGGCCTTGCGTCTATCGTTGCCTTGTCAGACAGGAGCAGGTTTCGGCTGGATTGGTTGGCGTCTGTTCCTTGGGCCTTGGAGCGCACCAGGATTTTTCCATGGAAGAAGCCCTTGGATGATCCATCTAGTACCATTTTTTGCAATTGTCGGCTTGTGCAACTTGGGACCGCGTGGTCTATCAGGCTGTGGGTTTCAGACGTTTGCGCCCATTCTGTGCATTCGTCAGTTGTTGCCATAGCCAGCCCATTTAGTTCCAGCTCCGCCGATTCCTCTGCAAGCGTTGCTTCAATGTCGTACCTAGATTTTGCTGCGCCAAATGAAAGAATGGTTGACGACAGTGAAGCCGACTTGGCAATTTCGGCCTTCATGGATCTGAAGTGGAACGCGGACTCGCCTTCCTGCTGAATAATGTCGTGTCTCAGGCTGGAACCTTCGCCCAAGAATATTTCGCATACCGCGCTCGTGCAGGATCGGTGGACGCTCCAGTACTCCTCTACAACGTGCGCTTTCGCGCCTGGCTCCAAAACTATCAGCAAGCGTGGGAGCTGGGCTTCTTCTCGAGACCCTCTTCCAAGGGACTCGAAAATGACGTGGAGCGGGTTCTCAAGCTGCATCCCGCTTGGGACGTATATGACCGCGCCGCCGCTAAAGTGGGCATTGTTTAGGTTGGCAAACCAATCGGACTTGCTTGGGCTTGTAAGTTCCCCGATTTTTCCTACTATTTCTGGCAGGGCCGTTGATGCTTCGTTCAATGGCAAGAAATGGCAGCCGCCGCCTACTGCGCTGGTGTCGGAATAATCGTGATTTAGGTCTCCATTGGTGAACAATAGGCGGCTGTGGGCTGTTTCTGGCGGGCTGAATTGCCAGCGATGCGGTGGCTCTATAGTTCCTGATATGCGTTTAGGCTCCGCTTTATGCTCTGCCCCGCCCGGCAAATGTTCCCAGTCTTTTTGCCAGTCCCCGCTGCATGGGGGATGGGGCAGGGCTGTCTTGATCACTTTATCGGCCTGCTTCCGCAGCGCGTCCCAACCCAAAGGGAGCGGCAGCGACATGATGGATTGCAGGAATGGTTTTCCCATCAATGCGCCCCGGCGTCAATCTCTTGCTGTATCCAGTCGTAGCCCTTGGTCTCCAGTTCTAGGGCCAGCTCCTTGCCGCCGTGCTTTACGAACCTGCCATTAAATAGCACGTGGATTTTGTGCGGCTGTATAGTCTCCAATATCCTTGGAAAGTGCGTTATCACGATCATGGATTTGTCAGGGCGCCACAGTGCCATGACCGCCTCGCCCAGCACCCTTAGCGCGTCAATGTCTAGGCCAGAGTCCAATTCGTCTAAGATAGCCAGTTTTGGGTCTAGGACGCACATCTGGAGAATTTCGTTGCGTTTTCGCTCTCCCCCAGAAAACCCCTCATTGACGCTGCGACCCAGAAAGGCGGGATCCATTTTTACCAGACTTAGCCTTTCTTGTATGAAATCGTCAAATTCCAGTGGATCCAGTTCGTCTAGGCCAAGGCTCTCTGCCTTTTTGTTGTATGCTAGGCGCAGGAATTGGCTGTTTGACACGCCTGGCACTTCGATGGGGTTTTGGAAGCCAAGAAAGATTCCGGCCCTCGCCCTCTCGTCTGCGGGCATCTCAAGCAGGTTTTTGCCCTCGAATGATGCCTCGCCGCCTGTCACCTCAAATGACGGATGCCCGGCCAGCACTTTGCCGAGCGTGGATTTGCCCGACCCATTTGGCCCCATGATGGCGTGTATTTCGCCAGGCCCAACCTCTAGGTCAATCCCCTTCAAAACT
>JAITFL010000131.1 GCA_031281385.1 Holophagales bacterium | reverse complement strand
CCGATGGTGTTATAGCCGCCATCGCCGATGAATGTGCTGACCAAGCTGCGCCCTAGCAGGCCAGTTGCGCCCGTGACAAGCACGGTTGGCGGGGACGGAGAGTGCTGTTCTTGGCACATAAACTTGTTCCAATTCTAAATAGAATCATGGCTGATTCTATGCCGATTATCTAACCATTATCCCCCGTTCCCCGATTCAAGATAAACTTTCCCTAGTCCACATCGAAATCTAGGAGGACATGATGAACATAAAAAAACTCTTTTGCCCATTTGCCACAGCCGCGCTGCTGGCCCAGGCCCCGGCGCCGTCCCTAGTGCTGAACCAGGCTTCCGCATCCTATTTTGCCAAACTGGCGCTGCGCTGCGCGGTGCAAGAGTTCCCCAATAAACCCGACCACGTGCTGGGTGAGCCAAGCGACTTGAAGGCGCAAAAAGAACTCCATCCCGCTTTTTATGGTTGCTACGACTGGCATTCGTCTGTTCACGGCCACTGGCTGATGGCCAGGCTGCTTAGGCAATTCCCCAATATACCCGAAGCAAACGTGATGACCGTCATCCTAGACCGCCATCTCACGCACGATGCGATAAAGGTAGAGCTCGCCTATTTCGGCAACAAGGAAAATCGGGCATTCGAGCGGCCATACGGCTGGGCCTGGCTGCTGAAATTATCTGCCGAATTGGAAACGTCCAGCCACCCAAAAGCAAAGGAATGGGCAGAGGCCGTTAGGCCGCTTGCAAAGGAAATAAGAAACCGCTTCATGGACTACCTGCCAAAACTGACGTACCCCATACGCACTGGCGTACATTCAAATACAGCCTACGCCATGTCGCTTGCGCTTGATTACGCCAAGGCCGTCAAAGATTCCGAATTTGAAGCCATGATCGCTGTCAGGGCTCTGGTCTATTATTCAAAGGACAGGGCCGTGCAGCTCAACTATGAGCCCAGCGGCGAAGACTTCATCAGCCCCGCCCTAGAAGAGGCCGCGCTGTTGGCCAAGGTGCTGACACAGGCAGAATTCCAAAAGTGGCTGATTGCGTTTTTGCCTAACTTCAAAAAGCTACCCATCGCGCCCGCCCAAGTGTCCGACCGCAGCGACCCCAGAATAGCCCATTTGGACGGGCTGAACATGAGCCGCGCAAGGAACCTCTACGCCCTAACGGCAGCCCTGCCAGCGAAAGACGCCAAAGACGCAAACCTGCTTGAAATAGCCGACGCCCACGCAAAGGCCAGCCTGCCATTTGTGGCCAGCGGAAACTACGAAGGCGAACACTGGCTTGCCACCTTTGCAGTGCACATGCTGGAAGCGAGAAGGTAGCAGCAATTTCAGCCCTGCCGCTTCCTCTCAAAAAACACTTGCACCATTTCGCTGCACTCCTTTTCCAGCAGCCCGCCGATGAATTCTATGTGACCGAATGAATCTGGCGGGCGTATGGTTTATACCGACTTGCAATCAAAGATTGCATAATCGGCATGAACGCAACTTGGACTCAAACGTCCATCAATTCGCTTAGGCTCTGCCCATGGTGGATGCGCTTGATGGCTTCGCCGAACATGGTGGCCGTCGTCAATATTTTTAGGTTGTTGATTT
Organism: Holophagales bacterium; assembly: GCA_031281385.1. The sequence goes on along the minus strand of JAITFL010000131.1, from coordinate 27,226 downwards.
TTGAGAGCGCTGGCTCGTTCAGGGGAATTGTGTCAGTGACAACCAATTCGTCTAGCTCGGCCTCATTCAGCGTTTCAGGGGCATTTCCAGAAAAAACTCCGTGGGTCACTCCCACCCGCACCTCTTTTGCCCCGAAGTCGCGCAAAATCCTGGCGGCCTCTCTTATCGAACCTCCAGTGGCTATCTCATCGTCATAAATGATAACGTCCTTGCCCTTCACGTCGCCTATCAGGGCAACGCTTTTTGCGTTTTCGCTGTCGTCTGTGCGGCGCTTGTCAATGAGGGCCAGCGGTGTGCCTATGCGCTTGGCAAAATGCCCCGCAAACTTGGCCGAACCAGCGTCCGTTGCCACAACAATGGTGTTAGCCAGATTTTTTTGCCTGAAATACCTTATCAGTATTGGATGCCCCATCAACTGGTCGGCAGGTATTCTAAAGAAGCCTAGTATCTGCGGCGCGTGCAGCGTCATCGTCAGCGCCCTGTCGGCCCCTGCGGCCTGGAGCAGATCCGCCACCAAGCGGGCGGTGATGGAAATTCGGGATTCGTCCTTTTTGTCAGACCTAGCGTATGGCATGTATGGCAGGACGGCAGTGACCCTAGCGGCGCTGGCGAATTTCAGCGCGTCCAGCATTATCATCAGCTCCATTAGGTTGTCGCTCACTGGCGGGCAGGAAGTCTGCACTATAAAAACATCGGCGCCGCGGACGTTCTCTTCAATTTTGATTTTGATGTTTTCGTTGGAGAACCTGGTAATTCTTGTCCTGCCCAGCTCCAGCCCAATGTTGGACGCGATGCCTTGGGCCAGTGTCACGTGGCTGGAACCAGAAAAGACTTTTAAATCGCCTTGCATATTCCCCTCGAAAACAGCCTACACTCTTCCGCCAGGAACCCGCTGCACCTTGGCGCCTATTGCTTGCAGTTTTTGCTCTATCCCCGCATAGCCCCTGTCCAAGTGGTATATTCTGTCAACGGTAACCTCTCCCTTGGCCACAAGCCCCGCTATCACTAGCGCCGCGCTGGCTCTAAGATCCGTTGCCATGACAGTGCAGCCGGTCAATGGCGTGGGGCCGGCCACTATGGCGGTGTTTCCGTCCAGGCGGAGTATCGCTCCCAGCCTTTCCAATTCCATGGCGTGCTGAAAGCGGTTTTCAAAAATGGTCTCTTTGATCATGCTGATGCCTTCGGCCTGCGTCATAACGGCCATCACTTGGGCCTGCAAGTCCGTCGGGAAGCCTGGGTGCGGGGCGGTCATCACGTCCCTGGCCTTTAGCCCTTGGCCTGGCCCCCTAGAGACGCGGATGTGCCCATACACGGAACCCGAATCTCCACCCTGTGATTCAATCGAGCAGCCAGCCAGATCCATCAGTTCAACTATCGGCCTCATGTCCTCCAGCGCAACGCGATCCAGCACTATCTCGCCGCCCGCCGCGGCCAAGGCGCAGATGAAAGTGCCAGCCTCTATCCTGTCGGGAATAACATGGTGTTCGCAGCCAGCCAAGGAATCGGCCCCGGAGATGGTCAGCGTTGGGCTTCCTATGCCCTGGACGTTGGCGCCCATCGCCAAAAGCATCCTGGCTAGGTCGCCGATTTCTGGCTCCATGGCTGCGTTTCTTAAAATCGTTGTTCCATCTGCCAGGCATGCGGCCATCAAAATATTTTCTGTGGCACCGACGCTGGTCTTTTCGAAAGTGTAGTCAATCCCTTTGAGCCGCCCGCCATGCACCGATGCCCGCACATAGCCGCCATCAATGCGGATGGTTGCTCCCATGCGCTCCAGCGCGTCCAAGTGCATGTTCACCGGCCTGGCGCCTATGGCGCACCCGCCCGGCAGGCTGACGGATGCTTTTCCGAACCTAGCGAGCAATGGGCCCAAGACGAGAATGGAGGCCCTCATGGTTTTGACAAGGTCGTATGGGGCTACCAACTCGCTTGCCTTTAGCCCCTCTGTATGCACTGTGGCAGACAGCTCTATCCCGCCGTCCTTTGCCACTGCGTCCACCCCGCATCCCAGCGCCATCAGCACCTTGATCATGGTGCGTATGTCGGCCACGCCTGGCAGATTGCCCAGCCGAACTTCGCCGCAAGCAAGCAGCGAAGCCGCCAGGCAGGGCAGCGCGGCGTTTTTTGCCCCAGAAATTGGGACGTGCCCCATTAATCGGTTTCCACCAGCGATAGAAAGGCGATCCATTCTTCCCTCCGAAACAGTATAACATTTTTTGCCTGTCCAGCCCCCAAGAACCGGAAATGGCATCCTACTTGTGCGGCCAAGCCCCTGCTATTGGCCTGCCGCGATTTTAATCCACGGTGCAACCATGTTTCGCTGCGTCTTGGTATTTGTCACCAAGCCAGCTACACTATTATAGGGCAGTATTTGGAGGCTTCATGAAATTGTCGTTAGCAATGATTGTAAAAAATGAAGAAAAAAATTTGCAAAAGTGCTTGGGGTCGGTCAAAGGGCTGGTGGACGAAATTGTAATCATTGACACGGGCTCCACAGATAAAACCATCGAAATTGCCAAGGCCAATGGCGCGATAGTCGAGCGCTTCACCTGGGCTGACGATTTTTCGGCGGCCAGAAACAAATCCCTGTCCCTTTGCACCGGCGACTGGATTTTGACTTTGGACGCAGACGAAATGCTGGACCCGCAGGAACACGGGACGATCAGGCAGGCGCTCTTGAAACCAGACGCTTTTGCCTACAATCTATCGTTGCGGAATTATTTGCACAGCGGCGCGTCCTATGGAATCAATGGCTCGGCCACGCCGAATGACGAATCATTTGAGCCAGCCATGCAGTATAGCCATTATTTGTCCGACCTGCGCCTAAGGCTTTTCCGAAACGTGGAATCCCCACACTTTTCGGGAAGGATTCACGAGACGGTCGAAATTTGGGCAGAAAAGCACGGATATAGCTTATTGTCCCTAAACGCCGTGATCCATCATTTCGGCAAGCACGATGCACAGCGCGAACTCGACAAACAGCCATACTATTACGAATTGGCAAAGAAAGACCTTGCAGACAATCCCAACGATGCATACGCCCACTACAACGTGTTGCAGGAAGCCGCCGTGTTGGAAGACTGGCCGGCAGTCATTGACGCAGCCAAGGCCGTCCTGCGCCTAAAGGGCGTTGCTCCGGTTCAGGTGTACATTAGCTGCGCCAAGGCCCTAGTCGCCACCGGCAGGCCCGATGAGGCGCTGGATTTTCTGGCCCCCGCAGACAACCCGGCCCAGCCCGACCCATGCATCCTTACGGCTAAGGCGGATGCCCTGCAAGTGCTGGGCAGACTGCAGGAAGCAGTTGATGCCTGTGTTTTGGCCATTGACACCGACCCAAACTACACGGCCCCATACATCGCGCTCTCCAAGATTCTCGACTCCAACGGCGACATGGAGAACGCGAGGAAGGTGCTGGAAGCCGGATTGGACCAAAACACCAAGGACTTAAGGCTGTGGGAGTCGCTTGTGGGGCTATCTGCGAAGTACAAAGACGACAGGGTAGCCCATGACGCTTGGCACGCCATACTCTCCGTTCCAACGGGCGGCCAAGGCATCTGGCACCAAATCGTCGCCCACGCGCTACTGAGCAGCGGCGACACAGAGATGGCACTGGAGGTCTTGGACAGGGGCATCAATGCCATGCCGGACAACACAGAGATAATAGAAATGAAACAGAAGTATTTTGGGGCTTCAGCATAGCCAAAATCAGTTACAAGGTACAAGATATTATCACCCTGCCCCGCAAAGAACTTTTGTCAATCGGCCCCCACGCTCTGCAATCCCTGCTGGCGGGGCGGTTGTCGCCCAATAAGAGATACCCAGGCCCGGCATGCCAGCGCCCATCGTTTCCTGTGTCCCAAAAAGCTATGTACGGCTCGTCCAAAAATTGGCCGTCCAAGGCCAGGCGCCCATTGCGCTGTTCCAGTTCCGAGCCTGGCAGGGCCAGGACGCGCTTGATTGCTGCCCCGTCTGGGCTTTTCAACACCCAAATTTCGCCCAAGGCTGGGCTGCCAGAACACCATGGCCATAGCGCAAATACAAGCTGCCCGCTGTGCAGGGAAGGCTCCATGCTCTCCCCCTTAACCTGCACCGGGCGAAGAAATGCCAGAGGCGAACACGCCAGCAGCGCCGCCGAAATGTAGGCCGACAGTTTCATCACTTATCCCTGACCCCTGTTTTGCGTTTACAGCCTCAAGGTTATCCTTCGCCCAACGCCATCTTGCAGCGAGACCTCCGCCAGCCTAGCAGGGGGCGCTATTGTCGTAGAAAGGGCGTTGGCAATTTTTTTGGCCGCGTCCATGGGGCCGTCCAGCCCAAGCTCGCCTAGCGCACAACCGCGCATCGCGTCCAGCACTGTGTTCAGCGCGGCCTCCAGCTCCCTGAAGTCAACCACCAGTCCATGCTCATCCAAGCCCTCTCTCTCCGCCACCGCAGTCACGCAGTAGTCGTGCCCCTCCCACTGCCCTGCCCCATTTTGGAAGGCCAAAGAAAGCTGCTTCTCAACGGCCGCCTGGAAAATGAATGGGGACTCCGCATGCTCCATAGTATTCATTATTCCATTTTGAATTAGAAATAGAATATAATATTGAAAAAACGAGGGTTCCCATGACCAGTGACGAACAAGCCAAACCAGCGCCTTTCCCTTCCAGTTTCTGGTCGGCCAACACCATCGAGCTATTCGAGAGGGCGGCCTACTACGCGATGGCCAGCTTTGTGGTGATCTACTTGGGCCAGCTTGGTTTCGGCGACTATTGGCCAAGCCTGATCAATTCGTTTTTGTGGGGGCTGGTCTATTTCCTGCCCATACTTTCTGGCACCATTTCAGACCAGATAGGCTTCAAGAGGGCGCTGCTCATCGCCTTTGTGCTAGTTTCCATTGGGTACTTTGGGTTGGGCTATCCAGTTTGGCTGGGCGGGCAGGGCCTGCTAGAGGCGCCTGGGCACGAGATTACGGCTACGCTCGGCTCGATTTTGCCGGTGTGCCTCGGCGTTCTATTCATTGGCGTCGGCGGCAGTTTTGTAAAACCCGTCATCGCCGGAACTGTGCAGAAGACGGCAGGCACGAGGCGCGCCCTTGGGTTCGCAATTTTTTACATGGTCATCAACATCGGCAGCTTGGTTGGCCGCTTCGTTGCCTACAACGTGAGGCACGCGCAAGGGTTTGACCTGAGTTCCATTTTTATCGTCAGCGCCATAGCCGCAGTCGTGGCATTTTCGCTGGTGGTGTTCTTGTTCAAAGACCCTGACGTTGAAATGGGAATAACAGAAAAGAAACAGCCAAAGCCCGTTGGCAAGATTCTCATTGACATGGTAAAGGTTCTTGCAAACCCAAGGTTTACCATATTTATCATCATCACCAGCGGATTCTATTTTATTTACACCCAAGTTTATAACCTGCTGCCTCTCTACACGCGCAAGACTGTTGAACTGACTCCAGCGATGGACATCTACACAGCCGCCAATCCATTTGTAATAGTCACCTGCCAATTGTTGATCACAAAAATATTCGGCAAGCTGCCGCCGGTCAAAAGCATCTTGGTGGGCATAATTATTATCGCGTCCTCAATGCTGATAAACATCTTCCCCCTCTATATGGATGGCGGCGTGACGAGGATCATCGGCAATGACCTTATTCCGCTGGGAAGCCTGTTTGTCATCTTGACCGTGGCAATGATTGCGTTTGGCGAGCTATTCAAGAGCGCCAAGATGTACGAGTACATTGCCTCTTTCGCGCCAAAGGGCCAAGAGGGGCTGTTCCAAGGGTATTCAAACCTGCCGATGGCCCTTGGCAGCATCTTGGGCGGATTCGGCGGGGCCTACATATTCAATGGGATAATGTGCAAAAACGCCACCGAGCTTCCCAACAAGCTGCTGCAGCTTGACCCCAAACAGGCCACGACCGGATGGGTGCTGCTGGCCAGTTGCGGATTTATTGCCGCGCTGTGCATGTTCGCCTACAACTGGTGGATAAAGAGCCAGGACGCGAAAGCCTGATGCCAACTTTTTGTCGCACGTCGCTTGAACTTGAAACTGCCATCAGCCTATCTTGCCCATTATTTCTTTGGTCATGGCAAGTGCTTTTATCATCTTTTGGTAGTGTTCGATGTCCTCAAACGTGAGTGTACGCCCCTTGCGGTCTTTCAGCCATTTTTGGGCCGGCTGATAGCCGCCTATGTAAAATACCCAAGATGCCAGCGGCACCTTGTCAAAGTACTGTTTTTCGTTGATCCACACCCTGCCAAGGCCATTGTCCGGGGAGTGGGGCTGCCAGCGTAGCTTTTCAACCGCGTTGTCCCCGATGGCTGGGAAAGAGTATTCATGGAGGACTTTATTTAGCCCTGGGTGTTCCAGCAGGTGCAGGCCGCGCAACTCCGCCCCAAGGCTTGCTAGTCGGCGAAACTCTAAAGTATCATCGGGGTATGGTACATGAGGAAAGTCATTTTTTAGCGCTTCATTGTATTTCTTGCGATAGTCTGCGGAATGCAGAACAGCATAGATGTAATCCAGCAAATCTATTGGTGCAAATTTGAATGTTTCTCCACTCTTTTCATATTCAAAATCAAGGCCAATGCCTTTTGAAATTTTTTTGACTATTTCAAGGTCTAGGTTGGGTTCACGTGGTGAGTCTGCATGGTCAGAATATAGATATAAAGGACAAACAATTGGTATGCCTTTGTTGCTGTAATGAATCCTGTTGTCAATAATTTCTTTTGTTAATTGAACGTGAGACCAATTGTCTGTTATCGCTTGCCTAGATATTATCAATCCGATATTCTGTCCAACAATAAAATGCTTCATCAGGCTATATCGCGGATATCCCATTATCCCCATGGTTTTGCCTGTATAATTCATAAAACGAAAATCAAATGGGCGGTAATGTAATCTAGATGCAATAATATTATTTTGTTGCAAGTCATTTCTGGATTCATCTATTGTCCAATCTCTTACATCAATGAAACCATATTTTTGGGATAGCTCATGATTTGAAAGAGTCAAAAAATCATTTTTTATTATATCACATTTTTCTTGAGTTAATGTAATTGAGGCGTCATCTCTTTGAGTTTTAATTCCATTTGCATTGATTGGGAAAAGTTCATCAATCCTAAATCCTTTTTCGTATTCATTCCATAGTTCAAAATTCTTAGGAACAAACAAATAGCTCTCATCTTTGAATACGATTTCAGACCACTGCACTCCGTCCAATGCAGCATCGCGCAAAAAGCTGTATTTTTCCTCACGCTTGCCGAAAAGGTCGCAATGAAAAACTTTAGCATCGGCTCTTTTCTGTTTTGCCACTGCCCTTGTCTTTATAAAGATGTTGACGGATACGCCCTGCTGTATGTCGAACACGTTTTCATCCTTGCCTCCATCTGGAGAGGCTTCTTTTCTCCTTGTGTTGCCGTGGAGGTCGAGGATGTATATTTTGTCAAAAAACTCTAGCAGCCTTTTTCGCATCTGCCTGTGGATAATCCCATCAATAAAACTGTTGTTGGATATGTAGGCCAGCACGCCCTCACCGTTCTTTTCTATGAGGTGCTGTCCATAACGTATGAACTTGATGTAGTCGTCCGAAAGGGGTTGGATGTTGCGCTCGCCCAGCCCGCTCTTGTAATCGCCAATCAGGTCGTCAATCCATTTGCCCTTGTTACTGCTACTTATTGAGTAGGGCGGGTTCCCCATAATAACCATCACGGGCGCATCTTTTTTGACCGCGTTAGCCTCTCTCGCCTCGTTGGCCAAAAACTGGGCGAATAGTGTCCCCGTGTCGGGGTGGTGTTCTTCCAGCGAGTTTGTCAGGTAGATCCGCAGACGCTGGCCGCCTTTGTGTACGTAACCCGTTTCTGCCAGCATCCAGTCCAACTTTAAATGCGCCATCGCGTATGGGGCCATCAGTATCTCAAAGCCGTTGATGCGCGGTATCAGGTGCTGTTCTACGTAGCTCTGCCACGCCCCAGCTTGGCCTTGGAATTTTTCAAATATCTGACCAACTGTTTCTGCCAAAAAAGTCCCCGTGCCGGTTGCTGGGTCCAGTATCTGGACTTTGTGTACTTCGGATTCGGCGTTTTGAGTTCTGATTCTTATTTTTGAATTGTCCGCCAAGCCCTTCGGCAGGTTGAAGTCTGTCCGAAGGACATGGTCAACCGCCCTGACTATGAACTGCACGATGGGCTTTGGGGTGTACCACACTCCACGACTTTTTCGCAGGGCGGGGTCGTATGCAGACAGAAAGTCCTCGTAAAAGTGTATAAGCGGGTCAGCTTGGTGCATTGATCGCCCTATGCCACTCAGCACGGCTTCGATGTCTGTGGCCTTAAAGGCTTCCGCAAGGTCATCCACTATCCAGCTGATGCCCTCTCTGAGGTCTAGCCCCGCGATGGTGTGGAAGAGGTTTCGCAAAAACGGGTTGGTCTTGGGTATTAGTTCTGCCGAGCTTCTCCTGCTGAAGGCATCGGTCGATGAGGCGTGGATGCGCGCCGCAAACATTCCGTATGTGATGGTCTGGGCGTAGAGATCCGCAAACTCTTTTGGAGTAATGTCATGGATCAAATAGCTCCTGAACGCCTCCATCTGGCCCATGAGCGAACCATCGCCGCTCTCTGTTGCGACGGAACCCTCAAAGACCTTCGCCATCAGCCGCGCCTTGTTTGCCATGATCTGGGCCAGTTTTGCGGGTGAGGCAATTGCTTGGGGGCTGGCGTCGCCAAAGGCCGCCATCAGCCCTAGAAATTTCACGAACTGTCCTTTGGCGGGAATTATCTTTTTGTCTTTTTCTTCGGCGATGCGTACCCTGTCTATAATTTGGCCGTCTTTGCAGAAAATAAAATCGAGGTAGTCCGTAAAAATGATGCTATCCAGCGCCCCTTTGTAGCGGTCGAACTGCTCTTTGTTGCCCTTGCGCCCTTCTAGGTCGGAATCGCCCATGTCTTTGGCCTCGACGTAGGCCACGGGAACGTTGTCTTTTTGGCGCAGCAGGACAAAATCTGGCGCACCGCACTCTGTCCGCCCCTGCTCATTCGATGGGTTCAGATGCGGAAGCAATTCTTTTAGCAGCCGTGCCAAGGCGGGGCGGTATGAGTGTTCCGTTGGCTTGGGAGTCCTGCGCTGGGCGCCCAGCTCGCCTATGTATGCTTGGATTGCCTCTTGATGCCCATGCGACGATTGTGCGCTTGCCGCCATGCCCCTCTCCGTAGCCGATTATGCCAGCGTCAACGCTAGGTCGTTTTCTCCATGCGCTGTCCCCTCTATTATCATACTACATGTTGGTTTGCGCTCATTTTGACCCATCCCTTACCCCTTGGCCTCTCCGCCCACAGCAAAATAGGGCACAATAGTTAATGCCTTGGAGCTTAATTATGATAGAACGTTTGCAGACAGACCTCAAAAACTCGATGTTGGCCAAAGATTCCGCCAGGACGCTAGTCCTGCGCTCGGCCGTCGCGGCTTATCGCAACGAGGCCGTGGCAAAGGGCTTGGGCCCACAGGGCATCTTGACGGATGCAGATGCTCTCACGGTCTTAAAGAGGCTCGTCAAATCTAGGGAGGACAGCGTGGAGCAGTTTTCCAAGGGCGGGCGCGAGGACAAGGCCGATGTTGAAAGGGCCGAAATTGACGTGCTCTAGACCTACCTTCCCGCCATGTTGGAGGGGGAGGCACTGGAGAGCGCAGTCAAAGCGGCCATCGCTGAATCCGGCGCGGCCAGCAAAAAGGACATGGGCAAGGCAATGAAGGCACTCCAAGCCGCGCAGGGCGGCAACTATGACGGAAAGACGGCCAGCCAGATGATTCAGGCGCTATTGCCATAAATGGGTCCATAAAGGAAAGAACGGGCGAAAAATGAAGCAGAGCAGGGCGCTAATCCACACACTGAGAGAAACCCCAAAGGACGCTGACGTAATCAGCCAACAACTGATGATGCGCGCTGGCATGATCCTTAAACTGGCGGCGGGAATCTACGATTACCTGCCCCTGTGCTATAGGAGCATCCAAAAATTACAGCAAATAGTCAGGGAAGAGCTAGAAAAGGATGGCTGCCAAGAACTGCTGATGCCTGCGGTACAGCCTGCCGAACTGTGGCAAGAGTCGGGCCGCTGGCAATTCTATGGCAAAGAGCTTTTGCGCTTTAAGGACAGAAAGGACGGGGATTTCTGCCTTGGGCCCACGCACGAGGAAGTCATCACCGACATCGTGCGCCGCACAATCAAAAGCTACAAGCAACTGCCGATAAACCTGTTCCAGTTTCAAGGCAAGTTCCGCGATGAGATAAGGCCCAGGTTCGGCCTGATGAGGGGCCGCGAGTTCATTATGAAAGATGGCTACTCTTTTCATGTGAGCGACGAGGACGCCGACAGGGAATATTGGGCCATGTTCGACGCCTACAAGAGGATATTCAGCCGCGTGGGGGTAAAGTTCAGGCCAGTGGAAGCCGACAGCGGCGCCATAGGAGGCTCGTACACGCACGAGTTCCACGTGCTGGCCGGCTCGGGCGAAGACGCCATACTCTCATGCGATTCGTGCGAGTACACCAGCAACATAGAAAAGACGGAGGCCCCGCAGGTTCCTTGGCCTTACGCAAAAGAGCCAGAACTGCCCCTGATGAAGGCGCATTTTTGTACGCCTGGGATAATTGCAATGGAAGATCAGGCGCGGGCTTTCAAGGATAACGACCACGATGGCTTGCCGCTTAATCACGCCAGCAAGTTTTACCTCTGCCGCGCCGCCAAGGGAGAGGCATCTTGGGACGTCGGGCTGGTGATACGCAGCGACTTTGAACCCAACATGGCCAAGTTCCGCAACGCGCTGGGCGCCGACTCAATAGAGTTGGCTCCCGTTGAAGAGGCAGAAAAAATGGCCGGGACTATATCCGGCTTCATAGGCCCAGTGGAGCTGGATTTGCCCATGTACGTGGACAAAAGCCTTGATGGAGCATACAACCTAACCTGCGGGGCAAACAAGACGGACTATCACCACTTTGGCTTTAAGCCCGACAGGGACTTAAAGCAGTTCAAGGGTTACTTCGATTTACGCACGGCGGTTGAGGGGGATGTTTGCCCGCGCTGCGGCAAGGGGCGCCTACAGGCGTTCAGGGGCATAGAAGTCGGGCAGGTATTCAAGCTGGGCACAAAGTATTCCGCCTCTATGTCCTGCACATTTTTGGACGCTGACGGCGGCGAAGTGCCAATGGTCATGGGCTGCTACGGATTGGGCGTGACCCGCACCATCTCGGCGATAATCGAACAGAACCACGACGCAGATGGCATCATCTGGCCCTGGCCCGTTGCGCCTTACCACGTCCACTTGCTGTGCCTAGACCCTGGCAACGGCGAAGTGCTGGCCGTTGCAGAAAAATTGGAAAAATTATTGGAAGCCAATGGTCTTGAAGTGCTATTGGACGACCGCGAGGGCCTTAGCCCTGGGGTAAAGTTCAAAGACGCGGACCTCTTGGGCTTCCCCCTGCGGGCAGTTGTCGGGGCCAAGGGTCTGTCTAATGGCATTGTCGAGCTGCGAGACAGAAAAACAAAAGAAACCATCAAGGCCAGCCCCGATGACTTTTTGGCCGCAGTTTTGGAAAAAAAGGGGCGCATCTTGCAGGAACTGGAAGAGTCAAAGGGGCGGTGATGCCGCGCATTTTTTTCTGCTCACCGCCAGTTTTTTACATTGATAAGGTGGCGAGTGTTATTGTATGATGCTATATAGGGCCGAGAGGGTTGTTGGCCTTGTGCAATTCTTGGCAGCAAAAGAAAAACCTATCCCAAATTGGAAACACCTTGGAGACGCCAATGAAAATCTCGGCAAAAATCTCAGCGAAAACGGCGGCACTGGCCATTCTCGCCACTTCTTCCCTGTTCCTATCGGCCCAAGCGCCCGCGACAATCGAGGGAAAAGAATCTACTCTAAAGATAGGCTTTATGGCCCAGCCGTCATTCGAGGCTGTCGAATCATCGAACTCAAAACTGGAAGGTACCAGCCAGAACCTCTTTTTGAGAAGGATGCGCCTCATGCTGTCTGGGAATATCGGAACCGATTTTGAGTATTTCATCATAACAGACGATGCCACTTTGGGCAAGGGAGTAGCTGATGGGACCAAAACTAATGGTGGCTTTGTCATCCAGGACGCTGTACTGACATACAAATTTACGGAAAAAATTAAATTAGACGCGGGCTTAATCATAGTTCCGCTCTCCCACATCTCAACGCAAGCTGCAACGAACCTGCACAGTTGGGATTTTGGAACCTACGCATTTTCACAGAGCAGTCCAATGGGAAGCAGCACAAACAGGGATGGCGGAATGCAGGTCAGGGGCGTTGTCGGCAAGACGCATGGGAACCTAGAATTTCGCCTTGGCGTGTTTCAGGGCAAAAGGGCGGCGCAGGTTTCAGCAACAGAGGAGACCTTGGGCAAAGTGAATGCAAGAAACAGCTTCAGATTAGCGGGCCGGGCCCAGTGGAACTTCTTTGATGCCGAGGGCGGGCTGTTCCTTGGCGGGTCATACCTGGGAGCCAAAAAAGTATTGTCAATCGGCGTCGGCCACGACAGGCAGGAAGACTATTCAGCCACGGCCGTTGACGTGTATATGGACATGCCCATAGGCAGCAACGGAATCATGGGGCAGTTTGATTACGTCATCATGGACGGCGGGAAATGGCTTCCAACGCTGCGCAAACAGACAACAAACTTTGCCGAGCTAGGCTATCGCATAGGCGCGTTAAAGTTGAGTCCGATGGTGCGCTACGAATCCCGCAAGATGGATATTCCGCTTGCTGATGCCAGTTCCTGCGATGAAACAAGGGTGGGGGCTGGGCTGGCGTGGTGGTTCAAGGGGCACCAAAACAACCTAAAGGTGTTCTATACAAAGGTTGACCCCCAAAATGTTGGCGAAAGCAAAACACTAAAGGCATACAACCAAATCAACGTCCAGTGGCAAATGCTGTTCTGGTGAGGAACCTAAATCTTTAAGAGTCCATTGCAAAACGCTAGTAGCAGACGTGCGCTCAGGTTTTGCAAGGGGAGTTTCTTGCAAAACCTCCTATCATTTTTGAACTGCGAAGCTTCGTTGCGCTACTGAACACTTCACGTGTTCGGAGGGCGCACCTTGATAACTTGGTTCGCTCATAGTCGTGGCATGGAGTCGCCCGGATGCTGAACTGGACGTTTCTATGTTGGCCGCTGCGCGGCGGTACTGATGCAGGCTTCGCCCGCGTCATGTTTATGCCGATTGGATACGCGGCGAGGTCATTCGCCGCTTAGGCTCGGGGCGAGCATCTTGCGGCCTGTTGTGTTTCGCGCCGGGGCTTGGAAAAGCTTATTAAATACTAACTGGGGATTCATTCAGGGCGGCCTCGCATGCGAGTCCACCCTTCATTACTCCCCAGACCCCTTGTCCTCGCTTCGCCTACTGCCCTATTTAGAGGCTGATACATGGATATGGCTTCGATGGGCGGGCAGATAATTTGCAAGTGGATCGAGGTTAAATTAATCAACGCGGTGGATATACAGGCGGATCCTGCTATTGTTCTTCCGCTCGACGAGCATGTCGTACTTGAGTCCGTGCCTGCGCTTTAAGATGTAGATCAGAAGTTCGTGTACAGGCGGAAGCGGCGGAACAATAAGCGTCTTCTTCTTTTTACTCTTCAGGCGAAACGAGTCTTTGTAGCGCCAAGCCGGCAGGCTTCGGTAGGCGAGCTTGCGCTGCTGCTCTCCAGTACCCCACCTAGTTCGAGTATATGCAACTCTTCTCATTTTGGCCTTGTATTTTGTTATGCAGCCCGCCTGCCCCCCGGCAAGTTCTCGGTGGCTAAAGTATAGCGCAAAAAATGACAGGGAAAAATATTTTTAACAAAAATGTACTTTTTCACCACCTTCAAGAAACAAAAACGAATATTGATAATTCAAGCATTTAGCAATAGAATGACCTACATCGCGCAGGCAATTGTGCCCTGCCAGATTTCGAGGAGGTTTCATGCGTCATGCTATATTAGCCGCATACGCAATACTGCTGGCCGCGCCAGCACTGTTCCAGCCGCTTTCTGCCCAGTCCTTCGACGTCAAGACCCACACGCTGAAGAATGGCATGAAGATTCTGGTGCAAGAAGACAACGCCATCCCCAACGTGGCCTTTTACACCTATTTCAAGGTGGGTTCCAGAAACGAAAGGCCGGGGACGACGGGCATTTCCCACTTTTTTGAACACATGATGTTCAACGGGGCCAAAAAATATGGGCCCAAAGAATTCGACCGCGTGATGGAAGACCTTGGGGGCAGCAACAACGCCTATACATCCCAAGACGTGACCGCGTACCAAGATTGGTTTCCAGCGGGGAGCGCAAACCTCGAAAAGATATTTGACTTGGAGGCCGACCGAATCCGCGATTTGTCATTCGACCCAGACATGATCGCTTCCGAGCGCGGCGTCGTGGCCAACGAAAGGCGTATGAGCGTTGACAACAACAATGGCGGCCTGCTGCGCGAGCAACTTTCGGCCACCGCGTTCATTGCCCACCCGTACTCTTGGCCCGTCATTGGCTGGATGAGCGACATTCAGACGTGGAAGATGGAAGACCTGAAAAACCACTGGCAAGTTGGCTATGCCCCAAACAACGCCACTTTGGTGGTGGTGGGCGCGGTGTCGGCTGCCGAAGTGATTCGCTTGGCCGAGAAGTACCTAGAGCCTATCCCCGCAAGAGACCTACCCACAAAGGTCAACACCGTAGAGCCGCCCCAACTGGGCGAAAGAAGGACTACGGTCAGAAAGCCGGCGCAGATGCCGATACTCCTAGTCGCCTACCATGTGCCTGAAATCGGCCACCCCGACTATTGCGCGCTGGAGTTGCTGGACAACATCCTCAGCTCCGGCAACAGCTCTAGGCTCCACCAGCGTTTGGTTGACAAAGACCAGTTGGCGCTTGGGGTCGGCAGTGGCAACATGGCAGGGCTGGACCCAGGGCTCTTTACGTTCAGCGTCCGCCCAAGGGCGGGGGTTGACCCCGTGGCCTGCGAGAAGGCGCTGTACGAGGAATTGGCAAAAATCGCCGATGGCGAGGTGACAGAAAGCGAACTGGCAAAGGCCAAAAACCAGATGCTGGCAGGGTTCTACAGGAGCATCCAAACCATCAACGGCCGCGCCAGCAGCTTGGGCACTTATGAAGTCTTTTATGGCGACTACAAAAAACTGTTCAGCGAAACGGCAGAGATGAACAAGGTGACGCTGGCAGACGTCCAGCGGGTAGCAAAGCAGTATTTCGCTGAAAACAACCGCACGGTGGCCACATTGATCCCTGAGGAGACCAAAAAATGAATATCCTAGCAAAGCTAATTGCAAAGACATGCTGCGCGGCGGTCGTCTGCTGCGCTGCGTTTGCCCCGGCGTCGGCCCAAAGCGTAAAGATGCCGCCCTACAAAAAGACTGTGCTGAAAAATGGGATGACAGTACTGATCATGGAGCAGCACAAAGTTCCCTTGGTTGATCTGCGGCTGGCCTTTCGCACCGGCACCACGTCCGACCCTGCCGGCAAAGAGGGGATTGCGGGAATAACGGCTGGCCTTTTGCGGAAAGGCACCAAAAAATATGACGCGCTTCAAATATCAGAGGCCCTTGATTCTATGGGCGCGTCCTTTGGCGCTGGCGCTGGCGCGGATTCTTCGATGTGCTATGCCCAGTTTATGTCAAAGGACATTTCAAAGGGCATGGATCTATTTGCCGAGTTGGTGATGCGGCCAACGTTTCCAGAGGACGAGTTCCAAAAGCTAAAGGCCCAGTCCCTAGACTCCATGCGCGCATCCAGAGACAGCGCCAGCGGCGTGATGGGGCGCTACTTCGCATCGTTCTTCTATGGCTCGCACCCCTACGGAAGGAGCAGCGACGAGGCGTCCCTGTCCTCTCTGACGCACAGCGACGTGCTGGACTGCTACAAATCGCACTATGCGCCTTCCAACGCCATCTTTGTGGCCGTGGGTGATTTCAAAACGGCGGAGATGGAAAAAATGATCTCGGCCAGCTTTGGCTCTTGGAACTCCAAGGAAAAGCCGCGCCCGGTGGCAATCCCCAAGCCGTCAAAGGTGGAGGGCAAAAAAGTGCTGCTGGTGGACAAGCCAGACGCGACGCAGACCTACTTCATCATCGGCAATGTCGGTGTTGACTCCAGCAACCCGGACAGGGTGGCCATACAGGTGGTAAACACGCTGTTTGGCGGTCGCTTCACTTCGATGATCAACACAGCGTTGAGGATCAACTCTGGCCTGACCTACGGCGCAAACGCAGGCTTCAGCCAAAACAAGGGCGGGGGCACTTTCGTCATCGCCAGTTTCACGGCCAACGCCACCACCGAAAGAGCCATTGACCTTGCCCTAGAAACACTGAAAGAGCTTCACGAAAAGGGCGTCACGGAAGAGGGCCTTAATTCAGCCAAGGCTTACATCAAGGGCTCATTCCCACCGGACACATTTGAAACCGGCTCTCAATTGGCAGGCCTTTTGGCAAGCCTGCAGATCAATGGCTGGACTGATTCTGAAGTCAACGACTTTGTTGCAAAGGTGGACGCGGTAACACTGGCGGACGCAAAGCGCATCATTGCCACCTACTACCCATTGGACGACCTGTGCTTTGTGCTTGTGGGAAAGGCCAGCGAAATCCGCCCTGTAGCCGAAAAGTATTCCAATCAGTTGACAGAAAAATCAATAGCAGGGCCTGGCTTCTGACGCACTAAGCGTTTGGCCCTCTGTCAGCATTAAAAGACGCACCCGCGTCAGCCATGCCTTCTGCTTGGCTGCGCGGGTTTTTGCTTAACAATTATCCCCCCCTTTTATGCTTTCGCAAAAACAAAAAATGACAATATTGTTACCAAATTAATTTGTCTGGCTGTGACCTATTGGACGAATAATTAGAGTTAGATGCATTGGCATCTTGCATTGCCGCTAGTCGCATAAAGTAAGTTTGGGGATTGGTATGACTTCCCCAAATCGCTGTCAGGCGGAAAGCGGGGCCGGCCAGCACCCCCTTGGCTGAGTCGGCCCTTTCTGCCCGAATGATTCTTCTCGTTCATCCAACCCAGCTAGATTGCAATAGTGGTGAAAACATGCCCCACGCCGAGCTAGGCATCCAGCAGCCAGACGAGCTGAAAAGAGTTCCGGTGCTAGACTTTGTCGCGATTGCCCATATTTTTGAGGCCGGAGATGGGGAGACGGGTCTGTTTGAAGAACTGATGGGCATTTTTCAGCAAGACCAGCCGCAAAGGCTGGAAAAATTAGGCCAAGCCGTCATTTCTGGCGACTTGGCTACCATCAGGGACATTTCGCATGCCATCAGGGGTTCCGCCGGAACCATGGGGGCCTCACGCCTAAGGGCGGCCGCAGGCTTGCTTGAAGCACACAGCACCGGCCATCCCTCTGCTGCTTCGCCACAGGTACTATTTGAACTGCTGACGAGGGCCTACGAAGAGGCCAGGCTGGCCCTTGGCGAGTACTTGGAGAAGCAGCCTTGAGGCTGGGACTTTCCTAATTAATATACCTTCACGTTCTTGGCGCCCTTTGGGGGCGGGCTGTCCGTGATTGAGGGCCGTCCCTTTTCATCTTCCCAGCGGTACAGTGGTTTGCGGGCAGCGGTAGGCGCGGGTTCAGCGGCTGGCTTGGCGGCGCTTGAATTGGCGGCCACGGTAAAACCGCCCTTGCCTTTGTTCAGGTAATCAATGGCGCCCTTTGCCGCAGGGTCTTCCACCACTGATTTGTTTTTCCATAGGTTCATCACCTTGGGCACGTACGCCCTAGTTTCTGCGAAAGGCGGAATGCCATTGTGCCTATTCACCGCATTTTCGCCCGCGTTGTAGGCGGCTATGACCTTGGTGAAGTCGTTGCCGAAGTAATCCATCAGCCAGCGCAGGTACTTGACGCCACCGGTGATGTTTTGGACAGGGTCGAATGGGTCAACCACCCCGAACCTAGCCGCAGTGGCGGGAATCAACTGCATCAGGCCCAAAGCGCCGGCTTTGCTTCTGGCCTTTTCGTAGAACGCGCTCTCCGCTTGGATGACCGCCCGCACAAGCCATGTGTCCACGCCATGTTCCGCAGAAATTTTGTCAATCAGGGCAATCATTTCGGGGCTTCGCAAAACCAGCGACATCTGGCGCTGGGTAATGGCCAGGCGAATGGATGGCCCAGTGGTTACGTCAACGAGCGTGTAGCCCTTGCCCCTCATGTAGTTTGGGGGCATGTTGTTGATCATTTTTTTGCCGTTGTGGTCTATGTACGTGTAGAAATACTGGGCCTGCTGCCCCTTTGCCAGCGAGGCGGCGGACAGAATGGCGATTGTCGCCAATAATAACCTAAATAGCTTGCCCAATGGCAGCTCCGTGAAAAGATGGCTCATGTAAAGATTTAGCAAAAATAATACCAAATTGCAAGGGCTTCCATGTAATGCTTTGAAAAGGGCTAAGGTTTCCTTATGGGAAATAATACCCCTCAACACCAACTTGCAACCAAAAAAACATATTGGAAAACCTCTCATTACCGAATTCTCTGGGTCAAGTCGAGTCCCAACAACGTCCATTTCTCAGAAAAAATCTATGAAAGGTTTGCCGGAAATGGGTTTTTGCGTGTAAAATATTTTGTAAGAGGGATCGCATGGCCATCAGTTTTGGACAACCTGCCACTCGGTTTTCGCCCCCCCACGGCGGCAGCGCGGTAGAGTTTTGTCAGTCTGACGGCAGTGGATTTCAAATTGTCTCATTTGCAAGATCACGCTTTATCGCAGGGGCGCAATGTGAAAAGAGTTCCCATGCCATTGGAAAACGAACATGAACTTTGAAGGGCAGAGCGACAAGGCGTTTTGGCATGGATATGTTGATTTCTATGAGAACTATTTTCCAAAGTCAATTGAAGGTTTGATTGTTGAATTTGGTGTTTTTATGGGCGACTCCATCCGCTGGCTGCTGGAGAGGTTCCCAAATGCAAACATCATAGGTGCAGACATTGTCGGACAGATGGAGCAATGGCCAACAGGGGAAAGGATTGCCTACCGAAAACTCGACCAAGGCTCAGAGCATGACGTTTCCACTTTTTTAAAAAGCATTGATGCGCCCGAATTGATCATCGAGGATGGGTCGCATGTGCCAAGCCATCAAATGCGTTGCTTCAAACATGGCTTCGCCGCTTTGAAATCAGGCGGGATGTACATCATAGAGGACATCAACACAAGCCTTCCGCAGCATCGCATGTTCAAAAAAAGCCTTTGGAAGCACCAAAGGCTAGAAAAGATTTTCAGGAAATTCCAAAGAAAGGCAATAAAGCCTACCCAAACATCGCTGACAATCGTCCTAGCTTTTGAGCATTTGTTGAGGCTGGGCAGAGAAAAATTGAATGGCGCGGATTTGGAGATGCTTTGCAAAATGCACGATTCAAGAAGCGCATATTTCAGCGAAAACGAACTCGCCGAACTATATGGGCAAGTTGGCGCGATACATGTTTACAGAAGGGCGACACTGCCCAAGGCGTGCCACAGGTGCAAGTCAACCGAGTTTGACTACAACGCCTACCGCTGCAGATGCGGCGTCGAGATATATGATCTTTGCGACAGCATGACTGCCATCGTCACAAAAAAATGAAGCCCGCCGCATTGTTTGCCCACGCTGCCTGTCTGCGGCACACACGATTGGTAGCGGGGGGGGGATTTGAACCCCCGACCTTTGGGTTATGAGCCCAACGAGCTACCGGACTGCTCCACCCCGCGTCAGAATAATCATGGTACCAGATTTTTGCAAAATTGCAACATGTTTCGGCGGCGGGAAAGTAAAATTCTGTAACCGTGTTCGGAGATCCAATGCGCCCCTTTTTGCTCACCTTTTGCTTCTTGTTGGCTAGTTCTAGGCTCTGCGGCGGTTCCCCCGAACAATGGTTTGATGCACCCAAGAGCCGCAGGGCGACCCACTATGAGATAAAGGGGGCACTGGATTGGCCCTCAAAAAAATTTGAAGGCCGAATGAAGCTGACCTGGCAAAACACTGGCACAGTGCCGACTCAAGAGCTGCCCTTTTGCCTCTATTTGAATTCTGCCGCCCATTCCAAAGGTGGCATTGGCGGCAAGGCGAAGCCAGGCGCCTGCAAAATCATCGCCGCAAACTGCAATGGTGCCGCGCTGGACGGCAGGTTGGCGGAAGGCGACACGATTTATTGGGTAAAGCTCCCGGCGCCCATTGCACCCAACGAGAGCGTCCAAGTCATAATGTCTTGGGTCGCCCAATTCCCTATGATCAAGGCTGGAAGCGGCTGGGCGGGGCATTACTTGGTAGCGTCGCTGTGGTACCCAAAACTTGGAACGTACAAAGGAGACCGCTGGCTTTCGGCCCCATTGCCAGAAAATGCCGCCTTTAGCGGCGACCACGCCGTTTTTGATGTGGAACTCAGTTTGCCAAATTTGCTGCAATTGGCCAACACCGGAACAGTGCTGCTGCCGATGGATGATGCTGGAAATTACCTGACAGATTCACTTGGAAGGATAGTCGAGGCCACCCACGATCCAGACAGAAGACTGTATTTTATTTATAAAATTCACGCCGAAGACGTAAAGGATTTTTCATGGGCGGCAGCGCCCAGTGGAAGCTGGGGCCTGAGCAGGATGAGCTATGGAGATGTGCAGGTCTATTTCTACTGCATACCCAAAAATGGCGATCAATTGCCGCGCCTGAAAGAAGCTACATGGAACGCCCTGCGCCGCCTAGAGCAGCAGTTTGGCCCGTACCCGTACCCGATACTGTCTATCGTGGATTTGCCAAAAAATGCCAGCAGCGCATTGGCTTCGCCCACATTGGCCTATATTTCAAATATCTCCTTTGACCCGCTCCAACAGCGCATTGTGCCCGAATTGGCGGCGCTGAACCAAGTTGGGGATCAGTTTTTCGGCGGAGCCGCTGGCCTCGACCTGCCCAACGAATATCCGCTGTATCAGCCCCTTTCCTCTTGGTTTGCAAGCAAAACCCTAAAAGAGGAATATACCGCCGCGTTTACCTCAAAGCGTTTTTTTATGGAGACATTCTTCCCTGAATGGTATGCGAGGCACCCAATTCCATCGGGTGTCCTTGATGGGCTCCACAGCTTTTTGTCAAGGGGGCTTCCGGGGGGGCGGGGCAAGGCGGGCACTTGGTACATAGACCACATAGAGGGATGGCATGGCGGCTGGACGGAAAGCGAAATCAGGTTACGCATCGCGGACAATTACTTTAACCCAAACGCTAAATGGGATGCCACCAGCGTACGGCCAGATAAGCTCGCTTGGCGCATCGCAAGCGTTAATCGCACACCCCAAGGCAGCGGGGAAATTACCATAGAGCTGGCCGGGGCCACAGGAGATGGCGCATCAATCGTTCAACCAATCACTCTCCGGGTGCGCCTAGAAAATGGCGAAGAGCTCAGCCGCGTTTGGAACGGACACGATCTTAGGGCCACATTCACGTTCTCCGCCCCAATAGCAACCGCCGAAATATGGCAAGGCGAACACATTTTGGGACAAGGCAACAGGCTGCGCTCAACGTACACGGCCAAGCCCTTGAAACGCGGTGTCGCGTACTGGGCGCACTTGGTAATTGGCGCGGTTGGGGGAATGTTACAGGGAATTGGAATTGGGTGATAGCATAACGCCCGCGCCTGTGACTGCCCTTGGGCAGGCGTCGCCCATTTGGATTTTTGCGATGTTACCCTTTTCATCCAAGCGTATCAGCGCGGGGAAAAAAACTATGCCGAGCAGGCTCAAGTCGCGCTGGTATGGGGCAAAGGATACTTTGTAGCTGGCTAGTATCGGCAGTTCCAAAAAATTTTCGGCCCTGCCCCTCCAAGCAGGAGATTCCGCATTTTCTATGCCTTGCGGCTCCAGCAGTGGAACCACCCAAGTAGCGGCTTTGTCGTGCGGCGGGAAATCCGCGTCGGGGCAAATCCATGCTTCGCCGCCTGCCAGGATTCCGCTGTGCAACTCCTTAAAATCAGAAGTCCACAGTTTTAGCGCAGACGTCGGCCCGCCGATGGCGGAGAATGCTTTTTGGAACACCAAAAAAATCTCTGGCATGTCCTGAGACGCCTTGGAACCTTTTAACTCTGCCAAGCGCGCTTCGTCATTTTCTGCCAGAGCCCAGCACAACGCATGCCGAAGCGCGAAGCCCATGATCAGCGGATGGATTTTTTCTTCCAGAAGTCGGCCCTCCCACTCGCGGCGGACGCTGGGGGGCCAGTCTCCCCTTCGCACGGCTGCTTGACCAAAGCGCCAAAGGGCCAACTGGGAACCCGTCAATTTCAGGCCGAGCTTCCCTAGTGACTGTTCAGTTGGAACCCCTTTTGCTTCAAAGAATTTGAGCAGCTCGTCGGCCTCCGCCCTTTCTAGGCTATTTTTTTCAAAGGTGGAAATTGGCGTTGGCAAGTGTGCCGCGCTGTGGAGCCACATCAGCTTGGCTTGGTCGGATGCCCTGTCGGAAGGCAATTGGGGCGGCCCTACTGCGATGCCATAGTCAAAGGCCTCCAGCAGTTGGTATTCCAGCGATTCCATCGTCTGCGGCACTTGGCTCTGTGCTTGGATTGCTGGCGGGTCTTGCGTTGGTGGGATAATGAATAACATTCTAGTATTTTAGCTAAAGAGCCTCTTGCAGAACTCCGAAAAATTTGGGCAATGAGGCTTCGGTTAGTGAATTGACAATTGACAATGGACAATTGACAATGGTGGATGCGGCCTACGGCCGCGCTTATTTTCTTAATTGGGAGACACTCATTTTGCGGGGGCTTCCATTAATTGAACAAAGCACTTTTGGCAATGGCTCGGAGGTTTTGCAAGTGCCTCAATGGACAATGGACAACTCTCGGTATTCTGCGCTTGCGCTCCGAATACGCGAGACCCCAACGTGGGCCGTTGCAACACGTTGGCTGGTTTTGGCAGTCTGGGCGTTTTGCCTTCGCTCGCCTTCGTTCTGACAATGGTGGATGCTGCCTACGGCCGCGCTGTTTTTCTTGGTTTTGCTGGAGCTAATCGCATGCCTCATCATCAGATGTCCACAGTTGAACGCTTGGCCGTGGCGCTGGACGCGCCGACGGCGGCAGACGCACTTAAATTGGCAGAATGTTTAAGTGGAAAAGTAGGCTTGCTAAAGGTGGGCCTAGAATTGTTCTGCGCCGAGGGGCCTGGCGTTGTGAGGGAGCTACAGCGCTTCGCGCCAGTTTTTCTGGATTTGAAGCTACACGATATACCGACAACAGTCAAGCGGGCACTTGGTTCGGTATTAAAACTCGACCCGCTTTTGGTCAATATTCACGCCTTGGGCGGCTCCGAAATGATGAGAGAGGCGGCAGAAACGGTGGCGCAGCATAGGCGTGACGGGGGAAGGACGCGCCTTTTGGCCGTCACCGTGTTGACCAGCATGGACAGTGCATCCATGATGAAGCTAGGGCTTGACGGAGACCCATCTAGCATGGTGCTGCGCCTTGCCACCCTCGCAAAGGACGCCGGATGCGACGGGGTCGTTTGCTCCGGCCAAGAATCTGCGATGCTCCGCTCAAACTGTGGCGAAACATTCCTTTTGCTCACTCCCGGGATACGCCCAAGGGGGGCGGACGCACAGGATCAGGCCAGGGTCATGACTCCATCAGAAGCAATATCGGCAGGCTCGACATGGATTGTCGTTGGCAGGCCAATTACGCACGCCCCAGACCCAGCCGCTGCCGCAGAGGCCATACTGCTGGAAATGGGAAAGGTCGGCTCCTAAGATGACAGCCGCCTCGCCGCTGGTTTTCCGCGCAGGCCCTGCCCACAGGGCCACGGCCCTGATTTTGGCGCTGGGCTGCCTGCTTGTGTCTGGGCGCGGAATGTCACTGATGATCCATAATTTCCCGCATATCTGGTTCCAGCTAAAAGTGGCCCAAAGCCAAGCGGGCGAGCCGACCTTTTTCATCTGGGCAAGCCTTGTGGCTGCATGCTTGGCCGTGCTTGTTTCAGGCATCGTCTTGGTGTTGGTCATAGTCATGTTTTTGCTGATAGAGGGAACCCACATTTTGACTGACGAACTTGGCATCAGCGTGGAATGTCAGCTCTTGCCGCAGCCTATAGCTAGAAGATTGGGGGCGGGGCGCATCCTATGGAAAAATGTCACGAAAATAGAAAGGCGCAGGATGTACTTTGTCATTTTTGGCGAGGACAAGCCAGAGAACAAGCTAAATAATGCAATGATTAAGTTTCTGCTGGCCGACCACCTAGACCGCCTCATCTTTTTGATAATAGACCGCAGCCCAAACCTAAAACTTTTTTCCTGATGTGCTAACACATTCAACGCGATGTGGGTTATCCTAAGATGATAGGACAAAGGAGTTGATATGAAGTTTCTAGCCACCGCTGCAATCATCGCCGTCGCAGGTTCGGGGCTGATGTCGCAGGATCAGCCACAAACAGCCACGCAGCGCTTTAGTGCTGCCAGCGCTGAATTGGGAAAGTATTTTGCCAACGCCCAGTACAATGAGGCCGTCAAGCTGCTAGAAGGCATAATCCCAAGCGAAGTGCCAGAAGTGAAAAGAGACCCCCAAGACCCCAACGTTCTGCTGCGCAGCCTTGTAGATCTGGGGCTTGTCCAAGATATGCACGCCAGCATGGGGCGCGCCTTGGTCATGTCAGGGAAAATCGAACAATCCATTGAAAGTTTCAATAAGGCCAAAGACATTGCGGAACTAAAATCCAAAGAGACAGAGGACTTTATCAACGCGCAGATACAGGGCTGGGAAACGGCCATCGAACACGCCAAGAAACGCCTAGCTGACATAGAAACACTGATGAAGACAAAGGAAGAACTCGAAGCTAAAAAGAAGAGGACTTCCGAAGAGAAAAAACAGTTGAAAGAACTCACTGAGAACGCGCTCAGCTTGGAATACGAAGCTAACGTCTGCAAAGACAACATCAGCAAGGGCCCTGCCGCCATTGCCCAAATGAACTCGATCCTAGTTAAGGAAAAGGAAGATTCTGCCAAGTTCGCCCCGGTCATCGCCGGTTTGGAAGAGGTGCTGAAAAGCGAGCAGGATATGATCGCGGCACCACCCTTTTCTGGCGACAAGGCAAAATACGTGGCTTCCGTGATTGACACCAAAGCAAACTTGGAAAATCAGCCGACAAGGGAAGACAAAATCAAGTTCCTCAACCGGCTTACCTTCCTAGACCCCAACAACAAAACTGTTCAGCAGCAGCTCGCTCTTTTGATGGGCAACTAATTTTTCTATGGCATGGGTTTTTGGATAATCTGCCGTCCTTGGCGCAAGGAGTTGGTCTAGGATGCACAAATTGATCAAGTTGACACAGGCTATTGCGGCGTTGGCAGTGTTGGCGTCTGCGGCGGCTCCATGCTCGGCCCAAGGCTTGGCCTACTACTGGAACACCATCAGGCCGCTGTGGGAAGACAACCTAGAAGACGGCAATGGGCAAAAAGTGCGGAGAGACGCCGAAAGCCTGCTCAATAGGCCGGACGTGCAGATCAATCCATCCAACTATAACGACCTCCATGCAAAAGTGGCAATATTGGGCATGGCTGCACGTGGCGCAGTGCTGGACGGCGATTGGCCAGCCGCCATTTCCCTTTTGAGCCAGGCCTCGACCACCGCTACTGCGAACTATGCTTCGGCCAGCGAATCCCTTGGGTACATCCGCCGGCAGCACGAAACCAAGATCGCCGAATGGAGAGGGCAGATAAAGGTCAGCGAAGAGCAAGTCCAAAAGCTCAAGGCAATGCCGGGGCTGAACAGCGACCAAATACAGGATGTGATGTACCTCGAATCCAGCATATCCGAGTACGCAAAGGCCCTCGCCAACAGCGAACAATCAATCGCTGACATTGACGTGATATTGCACACGCTAAAGGACGAAGTTGATACATGCGCCAAGTCGCTGAACGATTGGAATGGCTTTCTTATGAAAGAGCGCGTGGACATCCAAGGTGTGGACTCGATCCCCAGGTACGTCAGAGAAAAATTAGCACAGATCAAAGAAGACACAGCTAGGTCTCGCTTCGAGCTCATCTCCTACACTAGGCGCCTATTAAAACTGGAGCCGACAAATGAAGCCTGCAAACAATTTTTGAGCACCCTGCTCCCCGCCCCCGCGCCTGCGCCTGCCCCCACTCCAAAGCCAAAATCTACACCCAAGCCTGTTCCCAAGCCGCAGCCAAAGCCACAGGAACAGCCAAAGGCCCAAGAAGAGGCGCAGAAAGAGACCCCAGAAGACGCCCAGAAAAAAGCCGACGAAGAAGCCAAGAAAAAGGCTGACGAAGAAGCAAAAAAGAAAGCCGATGAGGAAGCTAAAAAGAAAGCTGATGAGGACGCCAAGAAAAAGGCCCAAGAAGGTTCTCAAAATAACGGCTCCCAAACCGAGCCGCCAAAGCGGTGATGCTAGAATTAGTTACAAGATACAAGGTACAAATCACGAGAGAATTTCTTGCAAAATCTATCAAGGCTCATCTTCTGATACCAATTTGCATTTAACTGGCACTGGACGCTTGCGATGAGAGAACCCTTGATGCGTTGCAATTATTTGGATTGACAGAGTATGGCATTGTCAACCGCCGATGGGCCATCTGCAAATTCAGCGCAAGGGCAGTTAAAAATATGCCTCGGCGTTGACCCAGGTTCTCTCGCCTGTGGGTGGGCAGTCGTGTCCCGCAACGGCTCTAGGCTTGAGCTCTTAGATGCGGGCGTGATCCGCAACCCAAAGGGCCAAGAGTTTTTTCAGCGGATACTGCTGATACACCAGAGGCTAGGCGAGGCCATTGCAAAGCACCAGCCGCAATTCGTTGCGGTGGAAAGCCCATTCGTGGAAAAAAATGCAGCCACCGCGCTAAAACTGGGACAGATTCGCGGCGGGGTGCTATTGACCGCCGCACTGCATGGCCTGCCGGTGGGCGACTACAATCCCATGCAGGTAAAAAAGGCCGTCAGCGGCTACGGCTGGGCCGGCAAAGACCAAGTGGGCAAGATGGTGATGACACTACTGAACCTAACAGAGCCGCTCCCCGCCGACGCCGCCGACGCTGCCGCCGTTGCGATTGGCCATCTGCTGGCGACAAGGCGGGTCTTGTAGCCACTGCCGTTCTGCTTTTGGCCCAGTGCAGCCTGGCTCATGGCATCACTTCCCAACCTTCTTCATAAACTCTTCCACGTTGATTACGTAGCGCGTGTGCGTGCCTTCGCCTATCTTGCCCGCTTCGTCCCACATCTCGCCAGTGAATGAAACGCGCGTGC
>JAITFL010000035.1 GCA_031281385.1 Holophagales bacterium | reverse complement strand
GCCACAGGCTTCTTGGCCGCGGTCTTCTTAACTGGGGCCTTCTTCGCCACAGGCTTCTTTGCCGCAGTCTTCTTCACTGGGGCCTTCTTCGCCACTGGCTTCTTGGCCGCAGTCTTCTTTACTGGAGCCTTTTTAGCGGCTGGCTTCTTGGCCGCTGTTTTCTTCGCTGCGGGCTTTTTGGCGGCAGGCTTCTTCGCTGCGGGCTTTTTAGCGGCAGGCTTCTTCGCTGCGGGCTTCTTCTTGGCCGCAGGCTTTTTCGCAGCCGGCTTCTTGGGGGTTGAGGCTTTCTTGGGAGCAGCTAATTTCTTTTCAGCCAGCTCCTCTGCTGTCGCAGGAGTATCAGCCTTGATTTGGTTCATTGGGGTCTCCTTTTTTCCCTTAGAGGGATGTTTGGAAGGTGAAGAGGTTGAAGGTTTAGTGTTAGTTAACTTGCTCTGTTTTCCTTTTGGTGGTTCATCGCTCGGCGGCTCTTTTTTGACAGCCTTCTTTGCAGGCTCTTGGCCTGCAAGAAGCTGACCAAGTCTCTTGCCGGGGTAAAACTCGTTCAAGAGTGCATCTCCAATTATCGCGCCGTGTACGCCCATGGACTCAAGCTCTTTGATTTGCTTGAGGGACGTGATGCCAGCTTCGGCCATTCTGAGGCATTTTTTGGGGATCGCTTTTAGAAGCTGGATCGCCTTTCCCCAAGAGGCTTCCCAACTCTCAATGTCGCGGCCAACTACGCAGATGATTTGCGCCTCGACCTCTATCGCCGTTTCGATGTCTTCCTCGTTGGTTACTTCGACCACCACATCGAGATTTTTTGAAGCGGCGAGGGACGAAAGTGTGGCCAGGCGGTCAGGTTCCAGCATCGCGGCAGACAAGTAGATCGCATCCGCACCCAAGATTTTGCTCTCTTCGATTTGGTACTCTTCAAATATGAAATCCCTGCGGATCAGCGGACAGTCAACAACGGCCCTGACTTCCGGCAGGTGCTTGTCTGAGCTTGCGTACAAAAATGGATCGGTTGCGATGGACAAGACCTTGGCTCCGTTGTCCAAAAGGCTCTTCGCATGAGTGGATGGCCTGAACGCCTGACGCACTTTCCCATGCTGCGGATTGCCGCCCGATATTTCTGCGATGATGGTAATGCGCGACTGCGCTAGTGCTTCCTTGAGGCTCTTATGCTCTTTATGCAGGCGCTTCGCGTTCGAAGGGCCTTTCTGTTTCTTGATTTCGGTGTCCAGTGCTTTGAAAATCTGGATTTTTCTGAGCAATGAAAAATTCCTCCACGACCACAACATTGATTCAATGTTGCAATGACTATAGTTTCAAACTTTTTTAATTTTTTTGCACTACTTTTTTTTCAAAAAAAATCAATCAGACCCATTTTTTCATCCTCTCTGCCGGACGCATGGAATGCCGAAATCAACCGAAAACAGCACCCCATCTGCGTTTTCGTGTAACAGCCTCTCCAGACTTCTTCCAAAAATTTTTTTTTGGAAAGGGAGTAGAAGAGTTCCCCGGCTCCAAGTGCCGGACGAAGATTCTTTCCATCTGAATCGCCACCCCCGGTATCGTGCCGAATTGGGTAGAATGAAGTCCGGCTGGGGTATTCGCCCGGCGCATATCTTTTGTACTCGGGTTCGTGGTCCGGCAAATTGCTTCATCTCGCACCGGGTCATGGAGCCCGCCCGAATGCTGGACTCGACTCTAAAATGTGGTTGTTGGCCGCTTCGCGGCAATAATGATGCGGCTTCGCCGCGCCATGTTTATGCCGAATGATGACGCGGCGAGGTCATTCGCCGCTAGGACTCGGGGCGAGCATACTTCGGCCTTGGGTATCTCGTGCCGGAACTTGGAAAAGCTTTCCAGATGCTAACTGGGGATTCGCTCGGGTCTCGCTCGCATGCGAGCGACTCCCCATCGCTACTCCCCAGACCCCTTATACTCGCCTCTCCTACTGCCCTATGAAACGGCTGATACATGGGCATGGCTTCGATGGGCGGGTGGATGCTCGGTAGGAGCTTCGATGGGGGGTGGCTTCGAGGGGGGGCTTATCAGGCGGGTAGAGCGTCCGCCCGGCACCACACGCTCAATCCGCCATAATCATCATCGCGGCGCAGCCGTATCAATTCTTATCCCCAACCCATTGCCCCTGAAACCGGGTCAGTTGGCCCCGGGCGCATAGCCCTTAAGGGCCCTTCTCCCTGATGACTGTAGGGCAAGCTCTTCTCTGATCTGGTCGCGCTCGAAGCACAGGCCGGCGACCATTTTTTGGATGGTCTCGGCCAGCCCGTTGGCGCGGTTTACGATGCTTTCCCAGTCTGCGGGGCGCGCCTCAGTGCCCGCTGCCTCGGCGGATTCAACGGCGATGCGGAATTTGTCGTTCCATTCTGCCAAGTAGTTTTCGTCCGGCATTTCCGACTCTGACAAGTGCTTTTCCATTTCTTCGATCAACTGGACGATGGCGGCGCTCATCCCATAAGCTCCCCGCCAAGGCTCATCGCCGGCGAAGCACCCGCTTGGCCGCGCTGGGCCACCTGCGCCCAAGTAATTTTCATCTCGTTCATCTGGGAGTGTATCTTCTCTAGCGTTTCATACCGGTTGTTCTTGGACGCATCGAACAGTTGGTTCATCCACCATTCATATATCCTGATCAGGTTAACCGCAAGCTCGTTTTCGCTATTGTTGTCAACCTGCAGCATCAGTTCTTCTATGATGGCCGACACCCGGTTTACCATCCTGGCCCTTTCCTCTATGTTGTGCGCCTTGATGGCCGCGACTGCCTGCTGCAAAAAGCGCTGCGCGCCCTCTAGCAGCATTACGCAAAGCTGCTCTGGGGTCGCGCTGCTGATCTGCTGCAATAAATATGAATCCGATTGGGCTGCGCCTTGGCTTGGGATCATGCGTACTCCTAGAGACCCATTATAGCAATTCAATTTATTCTAGTCCACATCCGCAATGTCTAATCCAGCGCATGCAATCGTCCAGCGAATTTAGCAATTCACGCTTGTATTGCTCGCTTTACGGCGGTCTTGGAGCACTTGCGATGCTGCATCCGCAGCAAAGCCCGCCTACGAGCAATACGCGGCCATGAACTCTCGGTATCCATTTGCAAAGCAAATGGATACGCGAGACAGTCACGCCCATCATTTGACTATTTTCAGCACATCTTTTCGCAGGTCAGATTTCGATGTCATCAAGTTCATTCTGGCAAGCAAATCCTGGCATAGCAGTTCAACCTACAATAGGTTGAACTGCTATATACTACACATGCCACTGCTGTGCCTCTAGCAAGCCAAAAAATCAAGCCAGTGTTGCTCAGGGGTCGGACAGCAGGGTCACTCCGCCATAGTCTAGTTATTCCACATGGAATTTAGGCCCCCAAGGCTCTGTCCTGCTTTCTGCATCTGGCCTATGAGCTGCTCCATCTTGGCGAATTGGGCCTTTAGCACTTCTTCCCTGCGCATCAGCCTAGAATTGAGGTTGTCTATTTGCTTGGTAAGCAGCGAATTGACGTTGTCTATGCCATTGATGATGGTGTTGATGACGCTGCCGCCGCCGATAGTCATAGAGTCAAGGAACGCAATAGCTCCACTGGCCTTTTGGGTGCCGCCTACATTCGTGTAGTTGTAGGCCGCCATGTCGAAAATCTTGCCGACCATTTCGGGGTCTTTGTCCAGCGCTGCCTCAAGTGCCTTGGCGTCCAAGGAAAACATGCCATCGCGGTTTGTGGAGAGCCCGATGCTGGATGAGCTGCCCAGCACCCCAAACCTAGGAACTCCATTGTCGTCCGTAACCGTCCCAGTGATTGTCACCGACATCTTGGAGCGAAGCTGGGTGAATATCGCCTGCAGGGACATATCATGATCTAGCGGGCCGCCCGTGGCTGTGGCTTCTTTGTACGCCTTGTAGGCCGAGTTGAACTTGTCAACCACGTCCTGAAACAGCTTGGTGATGGCACCTTTGTCCATATCCACGTTCAGCGTGACTGATTTGCCCTCTTCGGTTAGCGAGTTCAGCGTCAGGGTGACGCCCTCGATGGCGTCCGAGAACGTGTTTGTGCCGCGCTCCATGGCAACGCCGTTTAGACTGAATTTTGCATTCTGCCCTGCGGTTGAGTTGACGCCAGTTGACCTCGCCAAATCAAGGTCATCATCATCGGGATCATCAGGATTGCCCTTTACTGCGTCCTTGGTGGCCAAGCCCAAAGCATTGTCCGCAGAGTTGGTGTAAAGGCCAATCTTGCCGGTGCCGCTGCCCTCGCCTGTCTCGGTGGATGTAAGAACTAGGTGGTACTCGCCTGGCTTCTTCTGGATGATTGTTGAAGTGACGCCGGTTTCGGAAGATTTGGCGTTTATCGCGTTGTTTAGGTCGGCCAGCGACGTTTTACCGCTCTCAAGCGCAATACTTGTTTCAGTGCCATTTTTGCCTACTATCGTGTACGTTTCCCCTGCCGCCCCAACGGAAGCGGTTGTGGACGATAGATGGTTGGTCGTTTCCAGCCTGGCCTTGGTGGCAAGCTGATCCACCACTAGGTCGTACGAACCTTTGGCCGCCCCCGACGCCGTTGCGGTGGCGACGTTTGAATTGGAGGATGTGACCGCGCGCTTGTTGATGGCGCTGCTGTTCAGCGCGTTCAAGGCGGTGGATATGGCCATCAGCGAACTCTTGATCGAGCTAAGGGCATTCTTTCTCAGGGTGTTCTTGTCCTGCTTGTTCTGCAGGCGGGTCAGCGGGGCCGCCTCCTGGGACATAATTGCC
>JAITFL010000056.1 GCA_031281385.1 Holophagales bacterium | reverse complement strand
ACCCTACTTTGTGGGCGGCCTCACTTATGACACCTTTGGTTCCCAGTCGTCCATACGCGAGCTGACCTCCGTGAACTACAGGGGCATCATCGGCAGCAATGGCATCTTGGAAGCTAGGTGGGGCAGGCGCAGAAACGAGATTGACTTTCAGAATGGCCCGGACGATCCAATATATGTCAGGGTGTGGCAGAACAACCCCGCCATCACGTCCTTCCTCACCACAACCGGCACAGCCACGATCCTAACCAACGGATACAGCGGCAATACGGGTACGGTGCTAAGAAACTCTGAAACCATCAGCGTAAATTACAACTGGTTCAACGGCAAACACAATGTAGATGTTGGCTTTGAGCAGTTGAAGGACTTGGTCAACGAAACTCCCCAATATGGCATAAATGCGCGCATGTTCTACGTACCCGGCCACAGGGACGATCATATGTATGCCGTGTATAATTACGTGGGATCCGATGCCCAGACTGGCGACCCCGTTTTTAGAAACAACGCTGCATTTGTTCCGGAAATGCGCTCTGTAAACTATGTGCCAGGCGGCGTGGTACCCGAATTTCTCACTAATTCGGTCTATGTCAACGACCTCTGGACAATAAACAAAAACTGGAGCGTCATGGCCGGGCTTAGGCTGGACATGTGGCAGACCACCGGCCTGTACGGCAAATACGTTGACAGCAAGGGCATTTCGCCTAGGTTGGAAATCAAGTACGACATGCTTGGCGACAACCAGCACCTTTTCACTGGCACATTCGGCCACTTCCGACCGACCTTGGGCTCTGGTTCCATGGGTTCCACCTTCACGCAGAGGCCAGGCCAAATAGCCACCCGTTATTTCTGGGACAAGGGCGCAGGCACGCCTACGGCCCCGGAATGGGTGACCAAGGAAGATATACTGACACCAGCCAACTATGGCTTTTTATATTCAGTTGAAGACCAAAACCTGCTGTATGGGGTTGACCCCAACCTGAAGCCGGCTGGCACCAACGAAATCACATTTAGCTACCGCAGGAGTTTCGCCAATGGCGGCAGCTTTAGGGCCACGGCGATATACCGCACCTTTACTGACATCTGGAACGCCACTGGTACGGGCATACCCGTGATGACAAACACGGAACTTCAGACATACGGCGGCTATTTCACTAGGCTGGAAATTGACCCCGACGCAAAGAGGGAACACAAGGGCATAGAATTGGAATGGCAGTACCCGCTGTACAGATCTGCCACCCAATACCTTAGCTTCCAGGGCAGCTGGACCATCAACCGGACAAAGGGCACCAACGTCCACAGAGAAGGCAACGCCGGCACTGTTTTAAATCGCGCTTACGCTCTTTGGTCGGCACTGGGGATACCGGAAGAGGAATACAACCCTTACGGTGAATATAGGTTCAGCCCCCACAATGTCGTAAAAGCATGGCTAGTCTGGTCATTGGGTGACAAGGGCGGCATCACCAACACATTTTCCTTGCTGGGCAACTACACTCACGGCGGCCCTTTCAACATCACCGCTACAAGGAATCTCAACACGGCTGACCCGGCTTACGACGCTTTCTTCGAGCGCACTATTTTTGGCACAAGGTCTTCAGTCGGCATACCTACATCCTTCGCCACCTATCTAAACGGCAGGGGCAGGTTCACGGACAGCGACACATTCTATGTTGACTTTAAGTGGAACTTTACCATACCGATCAAGGGCAGGTTGCAGGCCTTCTCTGAAATTACCGTTGGCAACATCTTCAACACCGTGATACCTAATGGGTCGCGCGCCCTCGTTGATGGCGCAGTTTCAATGCGTTTCCCCGTTGCTTCTGGAAACTGGGCGTATAACTACACCGGTGGAATGACGATAGACCAGTTCGACAGGTTTGGCTTGGTCAACTCGCGCGCCTATATACGATCCTTCAGCCTTGAATGTGGGCTCAGGTTTTAACTTTGTGAGATCAGGAGGAATACATGATTAAAAACATAGCAGCAACTATCGCCCTTGGGGCCGCTTCCATTGGGCTGGCAGCCCAAGACAGCGATGCCAAGCCCCTCTATGTGGGCTTTACCGCTGGGTTTTCCCAGACAGACTTGAGGTACTACCAAGGCGGCAAAGTTCTTGGCCAGTGCTACGAGCTAGGCTACGATGGCACCAAGCCGGACAGTTTTACAGCTTTGCGCATCTATGCCCGCTACTCTAGGTGGACTGGTGACTACATCGAAAGGCTTGACGTGACCCAGGACTTGATATCCTATGGGGCAGGACTCGACTTTACCTTCAGGACTCCAGTGCGGGGCTTGAGGCCGTACACGGGAGTCATGCTTACATTTTGGGACGGGAAGCGCGTGACTGACAGCGAGTACCTTGGATACATGCTGGACGAGCCAAATGATATTTTGCTGGCTGGCCCCCGTCCCGAGGGCCAGGGCAAACTGGGCTATAGGTTAGGCGTGTCCTACAATGTCTGGAGAGACGTTAGCATCAGCTTGGACTTCAATCAGTCCCAGTGGCTCAACGAATCCCCATACACAAATGACAACGTGATTTCCTACTACAAGGTCAAGGGTTACAACCGCGTCCACCCGTCTT
Organism: Holophagales bacterium; assembly: GCA_031281385.1. The sequence goes on along the minus strand of JAITFL010000056.1, from coordinate 6,727 downwards.
GGATCGGGCTGACCATCAAGTACAACTTCAGTCTGGACTTATAGGCCAGACGTCAGAAACGTTGGACAGGGGCGCCTCGGCGCCCCTGTGCCATAATGCCAATTCTAATTCAAAATTGCGTCCATGCAATTTTGAATTAGTCGGCTGCGGCGAGTCGCGGCTCGCCTGGCCTCGCGAAATGCTACGCATTTCGGGCGCGACGTCCTGTCGCGCATTCCAATTCTAAATAGAATCATGGCTGATTCTATTTAGAATTGGAATAAATACCCATTTTCTGCCAGTGGAAACTTCTCCACTGTCTTGTCTTGGAGGCACCATGTTACAAAAGCTGCTCGTTGCTGTCTTGGGGGTGCTGTGCGCCTTCCCCTGTCCGGCCTGGGGCCAAGAGGTCGGCACTGCCGCCAAGAACTGCCTGATCGAAGTCCGCGTGACGGATACTGACGGCGGCCCCCTGCAAGGTGCCTCGGTATTTTTGACCATGCCGTACGTCGGCCAAAAAACCATTCCCGGCGTCCCATCCACGGGCGATGACAAGTCCATGTATTCTCTCTCCGTTGATGACAGTATCGGCCTTTACATTTTTTTCGCCGTTGCGCCTGGGCGCAGAGTGGCGTCTTTCCCTGTGGTCGCCAAAGGCAAGTCCATAAAATTGCCCGACATTGTTTTGCCAAAGGCTGACGCTCCCATGGACGCGGCCATTTCCGTGGACGCAAAGACTTGCAGGTGGGCGGCCATCTGGCAGGGGTACGTAGCCAGGAGACGCAAGTCCAATGCATCATTTATGAAAGCGCTGGAGAGCAGCCCGGTGTTCCAAATGAACAAAATCGGCGTTTTGGACGCCAACATTTACAGCAACAACTGGGGGGGCGAGCTGAACGGCCTGTCCAAGGAGATGGCCGCCGAAAAGGACAAAGAGACACGGGCCTTTCTGGCCGCTTGCTACATAGAGCTGGGCTTCGATTCCATGGCTTGGCAACCCCAGTCGGTTGACCAGGCCCTAAGACATCTGGACGATGTCAGCCCCTTTTGGAGCCTGTGCCCGCAGATGCCCCTAACGGCAATCAACTCGGCTGGCGGCCTGCGCCAGCAGGGCGCCATGCTGTTTCTGTCGCGGATGGAGAAGAGGCACCCAGACCCCGAGGTCAGGGCCTGGGCCATGGTGCGGCGCGTAGAGGAAGCTGACGCGAAGAGTTACGCCGCCGAAAGGAAAAAGCTGGGGCGGCAAGTGGCGGAAAGATTCCCCGAAACCGAAGCGGCGAGGTTCATCAAGGCGCGCTTCCCCTATGATTTTGAATAGGCCAAAGTGATAAAAACAGCAGTTGACAGCGCAGGGCGTTGATCAGCGGCATCGGCGCAAAAAAAGGAAAAGGGGGGGTTCGCCCCCCTTTTTTTGCGTATGGTGGTAACTATTGATTTTATAGCCCTTCCCATAGGGAAAGGCACGGGGCTCCTGGGCTGCGCCGTGAGTGGAGTGATACCATTTTCCTTTGCTGTTGCAAGAAACAGCAGAGCGATATGTAGCAGACACGCGCATCTGCAAGATCATTTATTGCATCAAAAATGGAAAATCGTTTCAGAGCCAAAAGCGGTGGTAATGATTTCAGTGGAAGTAAACAAGGTTGTTTGGGTTTGTTTGCCTGAATTTTTCAAAGCCTCTGTCTGAAGTTAGAATTATCCCATTTCTTGCGTATATCTTGTTGGTAGCCAGCACGAATGTGTCGCTGAAATGGGTTCCGTATTGCGCTCTTAGTTCTGAAAAGGTTTCTAGGAAGCGCGTGTCGGTCTTGCAATCAAAATCGGGGCTGTCAGAAAAATCTGGGTCACTGTGAAATTCAATTAGTGCATCTGTTTTTATAGTTTCAAGTATTTCGTTTGCTTTTTCTCGCCCTTCTCTTTTGTGGATTGTTGCATACACTTCCGTCAGGTTGATGGTGTGCATTATCAATTTAGCTTTTCCTTCGGAAGTTTCTTGGTAGGCTTCGCATACGGTTTCGTAGCCCGGCTCTTCGCTAATTACAGCTAATACCAAATTGCGTTCAATTGACATTGAACGCTGTACGCCAAAGTTTTTGAAAAACTGGGAAACCCAGCTTTTTCAAAAACTAGCGGGCGTCGGTTCCCGCCGCCTTATACCGACTTGCAATTTTTTAATTGCAAGTCGGTATAATACTGCATTTGCGTCAAGAGTTTAGCATTTCATTGTCAGCCTCTTTCGCTTGCCCTTCGTTGTGCAATTTGTTCCTCCGACATTCCTTTTTGGTGTTTGAGTAGTCCCAAAAATGGACAGTTGTATTGATTTGTTGGGGGCAGCATTGGCTTTAGGGTTAAGGAATTGGCGTGTTCCAATATTCTGATAGATTTTGTTCCAAACTTTTGTTCAATGAATATCGGGAGATCTTTGGCTTCCATTATTGTGTCTGACATTTTTTGGCTCCGTTTTGACAGTGACCCATTTATGAGTGTAGCACAAGTGTAGAACGCCATTTATGCGCCGCCATCATCCTTTTCCAGCATCCCGTACTTGGCCACTATCCTCTTTTCGCCGCATTCGAACCTAATGGTGTAGGTCAGCATTTCGCCGCTGCCGGAAGCGCCGGTGATGACGCCCCTACCGAATCTTGGGCTGATCACCCGCGCTCCTTTTTCCAGCGCGGGCGAGAGGGCATTTTCGCGTTCAGGGGCCTTGGGGGGCTGCATTTGTTCTATCTGGGCTGCTTGCCCTATCCCCTCGGCTATAGGCATGGCAGGCTCGTCTAAACCATCAGGCTCGGAATCCTTTTCGGCGTTTCCCATGATGGCCCTTGCGCGTTCAAAAGAGCTTCTGATCCTCATCAGTTCGGCGGCCACGTCCGCCCCGCCAGCGCCCCGCTGTGCTCCAGGCTGGCGCATGGGCTGGCCGCTGGACTGAAACATCTGCGTACCCCACCTGATGGGGTTCTCCAGCGCTTGCTCTGGTATCTCCGCCAAAAAGCGGCTGGGCATCCCCATCATCACATATTCCCCAAGCCTTCTCCGCCTGGCCGCGCTGATCCGCAGTTTGCGCTGCGCCCTAGTGATGGCGACATAGAAAAGCCGCCTTTCCTCTTCCAAGTTGTCTTCTTCGATGGCCCTGCGGTTGGGGAAAACGTCTTCTTCCAGCCCGGCCAAGTACACTATTGGGAACTCCAGCCCCTTGGCGCAGTGGACGGTCATCAGCGACAACCTAGCCTCGCTGTCCGCCTCGTCCGCGTCGGACGCAAGGGTGATTCTATCCAAAAATTCTGCCAGCCGCAGCCCCAAGGACTCTGCGTCAAGGGCCGCGGCGATGAACTCTTCCAAGTTGCGAATCCGCCCTTCTGATTCGAGCGATTTTTCTTCCTCTAGGCTTTGGATATAGCCCGATTCAGCCAGAACCCAGCGGATCAGCCCGCCAAGGGACTGCGACTCCAATTCCTGCGGGGCTTTTTTGAATAGCTCTATGAACTTGGCTATTCCGTTTTGTGCCTTGCCCTTTATCTCCCCAGCTCGCAGCAGTCTAAGCGCGCCCTCGATGGGTGTGCCATCAGGGGGAATGGCGGCTTCGATTTTTTGGAGCGTGGCTATGCCCACGCCCCGCCTTGGCTTGTTGATCGCCCGCCTAAAGCTTATCGTGTCAAATGGGTTTGAGATCAGCCTAAGGTAAGCCAAGGTGTCCTTTACTTCCTCGCGCTCATAGAACTTGACGCCGCCCACTAGTTTGTATGGGATGTTGAGTGCGCGCAGCGCCTCTTCTATTTGGCGCGACTGCCAGTTGGCCCTGTAAAGAACAGCTATCCTTGCCTCTGGGAAAGCGGTTAGGTCAGCCCTTATCTGGCTCGCGGCCCACTCGGCTTCGATGCGGCCCTCGTCCAGCAGTTTGAACACTATGCGCTCGCCGTCGCCCAGGTTGGTCCACAGCGTTTTGCCTATGCGCTGTGTGTTGTTGGCTATCACCTTAGACGCCGCGTCCAAGATTTTTTGCGTTGATCTATAGTTTTGCTCCAGTTTTATTTGCCGGGCGCCTGGGAAGTCCGTTTTGAAGTCGAGGATGTTGTTGATGTCGGCACCGCGCCAGCCATAGATAGATTGATCCTCGTCGCCGACGACGCAGATGTTTTGGTGGCCCTTGGCCAAGTGCTTGATCAAAAGGTACTGAGCGCGGTTTGTGTCTTGGTATTCGTCCACCAGCACAAAGGGGAACCTTTTTTCATACGCTTCTCGCAGTGCATCGCCCCTAAGCAGCCGCTCGGAGTACAGCAGCAGGTCGTCAAAGTCGCAGGCGCGGTTGGCCTCTAGGCCCCTTTGGTAAAGTTCGTAGGCCTCCATGGCCTTATTTGACCATGCGTCCAGGGCCTCGTCCTGCGCCTCTTCGGGAAACTGGCAGCGGTTTTTGTAGTAGCTGATGTATTCCAGCACCCTGCGGGGATGAAACTGTTTTTCTGGCAGTTTTAGTTCGGTTAGCACTTGTTTGATCAGGCTTTTTTGGTCATTCGGGTCAAAAATGACAAAATCCCTGCCCACGGGACACTTGTCGCCCTCGCGCCTAAGTAGCCTCGTGCAGAAGCTGTGGAACGTGCCCATCCACATATTCTCCACTGGGGTTGACACCAGCGTCTGCACCCTGTCCCGCATCTCCTCTGCAGCCTTGTTTGTGAAAGTCATGGCCAGTATCGAGCCTGGGCTGACGCCTTTTTCCTCTATCAGCCAAGCGATGCGCGTGGTGATGACCCTAGTCTTGCCAGACCCCGCCCCCGCCAGAATCAGCAGCGGCCCGTTTACATGCTGAACCGCCTCTACCTGTGGCCCGTTGAGGCCCTGGAGAAGGTGATGGGCATTTTCTGGCTGTTCTGGCATTGATAGGTCGGTGCGGCCGCAGACCGCATCCATAATTGTCAATTGTCCACTGTCAATTGTCAATTTGCCCGGCCCGCCCTAGCCCCTAATCCCTACAACCTACTCCATATAGCTGGTGCCCCCACCCGGACTTGAACCGGGACGCCGTTGCCGGCAACGGATTTTAAGTCCGCAGCGTCTGCCATTCCGCCATGGGGGCATAACTATTAGGATAGCCCATGCATCCGCCCCTGTATAGGGCAATGGGCGAGGCGAGTATCTAGGGGTCTGGGGAAGACGCCCTAGTGCAATGAGCATTTTGGCGGCTTAAAAAGAGGGAGGCGACCGCATGCGAGCCCGCGCTTCGCTACTCCCCAGACCCCTGGTTGATGCTAATCTAATATTTTGAGAGGTATTCGATGTCCATCACTATCAAATTGCCAGATGGTTCGCAGCGGAGCATGGATGCTGGGGCCACAGGCTTGGATCTTGCCCGCAGCATTGGCGCTAGGTTGGCCGAGGCGGCATTGGCCGTAAAAATTGACGGCAGGCTGGCCGACCTAAAAACGCCCCTGCCTGACGGGGCCTCAGTTTCTATCATTACAAGCAAGGACGATGAATCGCTCGGCATTATCCGCCATTCGGCGGCCCACCTGCTGGCTCAGGCGGCCAGGCGGCTGTTCCCGAACATAAAGGTCGGCATTGGCCCGACCATAGAAGATGGTTTTTACTATGACTTTTTGACCGAGAAGTTTTTTTCGCCAGAGGATCTGGCCGCCATAGAAGCCGAAATGGTCAAGATAGTCGCAGAAAATGTTCCAGTGGAGCGACAAGAGCTGTCTAGGCCAGACGCGCTTTCGCGTTTTAAGTCACTGGGCGAATACCTCAAGGTCGAGCTTGTGTCCGACATTCCAGAAGGCGAGACCATCACGGCGTACCAGCAAGGCGACTTCTATGACCTGTGCAGGGGGCCGCACATCCCCGAGACAGGCCGGCTAAAGGCTTTCAAACTGCTGCACGCCGCTGCCGCCTATTGGAAGGGGGACGAAAAAAACGCTTCCATGTGCAGGGTGTACGGCACAGCCTTCAATACCCGGAAAGAGCTTGACGAGCACTTGAAGCGCATCGAGGAGGCCAAAGCTAGGGATCACCGAAAGCTGGGCAAAGAGCTAGATTTGTTCAGTTTTCACATCGAGGCCCCCGCAAGCCCCTTCTTCCATCCAAAGGGGACGATCATTTACAACGAACTTGTGGACTTTATGAGGGAGCAGTACGCCCATGAAGGCTACGCCGAAGTGATAACCCCGCAAGTGATGGACGTCTCTATGTGGCGGACTAGCGGGCACTACGATAATTTCAGGGATAGCATGCTCTTCACCGAGGCGGAGGAAAGGGAATTTGCGCTGAAGCCCATGAACTGCCCAGGTCATTGCTTGATCTATGGCACAGAGCGCCACAGCTATAGGGAGCTGCCCATACGCTTGGCGGATTTTGGCAGGCTGCACCGCTGGGAGCGCTCGGGCGTAAGCCACGGGCTCACTCGTGTGAAGACATTCTGCCAAGATGACGCTCACATTTTTTGTACGCCAGACCAGATGAAGCAGGAAATGGCTTCCTTGCTGCGCTTTGTCCAAAAAGTCTATGAAGTTTTCGCGTTTGAGGAAGTTAGGGTGGCTTTGGCGACCAGGCCAGAAAAGCGAATTGGCAGCGATGAAATATGGGATCTTTCGGAAAAGGCCCTAGCTGATGCCTTGACAGAGGCGGGTTTCAAATTTCACATCAATCCCGGCGAGGGCGCATTCTATGGGCCAAAAATCGAGTTTCAGGTGCTGGACGCGCTGCGCCGCCCTTGGCAGCTTGGGACGCTGCAGGTTGACTATTCCATGCCGGAAAGGTT
>JAITFL010000030.1 GCA_031281385.1 Holophagales bacterium | reverse complement strand
GCCCTAGCTTCTGCCATAAGCGCTTCTCCGCCCGGCTTTTCCCGCAGTGCCTCATATCCGCCGAACTCTGCTATGCGGGCGTTTAGATCGTCTTGTAGCTTCTTCTGTTCGGGGTCAATCTTTCTTGCTTTGATGTAGTCCGAGAGTATGCAAAGCTGAATCACGCCGCCATTTTTCTTTAGGGCGCGTAGCATTTCATCGCTTAGATTTCTTGCATGGCCGCAGATGGCCCTTGCGCTGCTGTGGCTGGCCATGATTGGCGAATTGCTGATTGCCAGTGTGTCAAAAAAGCTCTTGTCCGATGCGTGGCTGACGTCAATCACCACGCCCAATTCGTTCATGCGCTTCACGACGGATTTGCCGAACTCGCTTAGGCCCTTGTCTGTCCCGCCGCTGACGGCCCTGTCCGTGGCGCTGTCACAAATATCGTTGTTGCTGCTATGCACCAGCCCCATCATCCTTGCGCCTTTGGCATAGTACTCATTTACGTTGTTGACATCAATGCCAATGGAATAGCCATTTTCCATGCTCACCAAGATGGCCCTTTTGCCAGTATTGGTGATTCTCTTAAAGTCAGCGGGAGTGTATGCCTGTTCGCAGAGTTCTGGGTATTTTTTGAACATCGCTTCCAATTGCCCAAAGGTGGCTAAGGCGCGTTCTTTCGCCTTAACATAGCCATCTGCTGTCCTAGGACCCTGCCCCAAATAGACAGCGAAACAACTGGCCGAAAGGCCACCTTCCTTCATCCTTGGCAAATCCTGCTTCCCCTGCCCTCTCTCGTGCCGCACTCCAACGTCGTACCTGCCCAGCGACATGGGCGTGTCGCAGTGCGTGTCCAATGTGAAAATGGAATGGTGCAGCTTCAACGCCCGCTGCGCGACATCGTCCGTTTTATCCGTTTTGGTCTGCGCGGCGGCGAAACTGGACACCGCCAGTATCGAAACCATCAGTTTATTGAACAAAACCATCGCGGCGCTCCTTTGCATCGAATCGCCGCCAATAGGGGCGGCTGTTTATTAGTATAGCCCAACACTTTGCTTTGGAAAGTCGCAGCCGCATCAATTCCCATCTTGTAACTTGTACCTGATAATATGCCCATGCACTACGCCGACTACAAAACCATACTCTCCCCAAAGAACGGGATGAACGTCTATCGCGGCTGCACCCACGGCTGCATCTATTGCGACAGCCGCAGCAAGTGCTACCAGATGAACCACGACTTTGAGGATATAGAAGTCAAGCGCAACGCGGCGGAAATCCTTGAATCGCAGCTCGCCAGAAAGCGAAAGCCCTGCATGATAGGCACAGGGGCCATGTGCGACCCTTATATCCCACTGGAAGAAGAACTGCAAGTCACCAGAAAATGCCTAAAAGCAATTGAAAAATATGGCTTTGGCCTTGCCATACTGACAAAATCCGCCCGCATAATGAGGGACATGGACATTTTGAAGGCCATCAACGCAAAAGCCAAGTGCGTGGTTCAAGTGACGCTGACCACGTTTGACGAAGCACTGTGCAAAATAATCGAACCAAATGTGACAAGCACCCTTGGCCGCTTTGAGGTGCTGAATGCCATGCGGGACGCCGGAATACCTACCGTCGTCTGGCTTGGGCCTATACTGCCCTTCATCAACGACACAGAAGAAAACCTGCGCGGGATATTGGAATATTGCGTGTCGGCTGGCGTGTACGGAATCCTTTGCTTTGGTTTTGGCGTGACCATGAGGGAAGGAAACCGCGAGTATTTTTACAAACAGCTCGACAAGCATTTTCCTGGCATGAAGCAGCGATACATAAAGTCTTTCGGCAACAGCTATCACTGCGCCAGCCCGAACAACGCAAAACTGACGGACATCCTAAAAGAGACGTGCCGAAAGCGCGGCATACTCTGCGGCACCGATGAGGTGTTTGGCTACCTGGGCCAATTCAACGCGCCTGCCAGAAACGCGGCACAGCAGCCTTTGCTTTTTGATGATGTATGATTGAGCTTCTTGCAAAACGTCCGTTTTGCAAGTGGCTTGTTTGGTTGCAAATTGGTATGATTTTGCTATGTCTTATCTGGCAGTCTTACGTCAAGCACAATTATTGTTGATGTCTCATCCTCTATTTGGACGTCTATGGCTATACCATTGGTTTTGTATGTCCAAATGTCCTTTTTTCTGTAGCCAAATCTGCGCGGGTCGTCGCTTGCGGCTATCTGCCGGTTGAGGTATCTCAGGACTTCACTTTGCTCTGGCTCTGTTTTTAGGACGTCTCTGGCTCTTTCCCCGAAATCAATATGCCAGACCATATTCTTTGGCTACCTCTTCGATTGGTATTGTTTTGGAACGATCCGCCTTGATGTCAACTAGGCGTCCAGCGGAAACAATATAGGTGCTTTGGCTCCAATCAGTTGTGCTGTCAGGTCCAGGCGGAATGTTTTGTCGCAGGAACTCAATAAAAGACGCGAGGCTACTGTCTTTCCCAAGGTCAAAGCGGTCAACAGCGGCTTTCCCGTCTGCATCGAGAATGCAATATTCTGCTTCCATGGTGCCGATGTCAAGGTTCACCCATGGCTCATCTTTTGGAAGCCATTGCAGGATCAGGTGACCATCTAGGGTGGGCACCACTGTCGGCGTCCTCAGTTGTTCTGGGTAGGCGTTTTCTAATGTTCTTGCCATTATTTCCAGTCTGGTCTTGTCTGGCGCGACTCCCCCGCCGCAGCACCATCCGTCTTGAAGGTGTTTCAGCGCATCGAACTGTTTTGCGATCTGTTGGTTTCTGGCAGCGGCTGTCTTGAGTTCTGCTGTCTTTTGTTCAGCAGACGAAAATCCGAACTCAAAAACTGTAGTGGCACTTCTGTGTGTCACTGTCTCGCTTCCCATGGGAATCTCCTTGGATCCAACAATCATACCTGTGTACTAGAATAGTATCAACTGGCTTGATTGTTGTGTGAACTTCTTGCAAAACTCCGATTTTTTTGGGCAGTATGACTCCGATTAACGAATTGACAATGTTGGAATGGGCCAGCCGCATCAGTTTTTAGTCTTGTACCTTGTAACTCGTACCTGATATAACACAAATGTAACCGAATAAGGCCGAACCAAGGCGGATGTGGCGCGGGCGGTGGTGGCGGGGCACGGCTTGGGGGCCGATATTTGGGTAGTGGAGCAAATGTCGCCCCACAAGATAGTTGACTATAACCAACATCACCAAGGGATAAGCCATGCTACTCACACACCCCGAGATACTCTCGATTTCCATCCACGGCGTCGAATACCGCCCCGATGATGGCGTGTTTGACATGCCAGACAGCGCCGCGGCAATTGCCATGGCTTACTTTGGAATGACGGAAGTGAAAAGCGGAGGGCCCAAACGGGCCAAGGCGGGCGGTCCCCCAAGCACCAAGGCCAAGCCGCGCAGCCGCAAGCCCAAAGCCAAGGCAAAGGGCGAAGGGATATACTTGCCTGTCGCCGGCAGCTACAGCTTCACTCCCAGCTTTTGCGCCCCGCAGCCCTATATCAATTACAAAATACAAGGTACAAGCTGCAAGACGGAAACCGCAGCTGAAAGCGCCTCGGCATCTTGCATTTACCACATCAGCGATAGGATTTGGCCCTA